>DATJXW010000268.1:0-23132 GCA_035499895.1 Polyangiaceae bacterium
CGGAGTGGTGGCGCAGGTGCCGTTCTGGTCGCGCAGGAAAAGCTGAATGAGATAGTGATCGGGTTGATTGAAGGCGGACCAGCCGAAGATCGGATGGTTTTTGACACCGTGATAGTCGAAGATTTGGGTATCGAGCGGGTAGGTCGGCATCGGGGACTGAAGGGCCGCCGAATCGTATTGCGCTTTGTAGCAGGTACCGACACTAGGCTGCTTCGTGAAGTCGTTGGGACCGATCGGCTGCACTTCGACCCAGTAGTGCTGTTGCGGTTGGATGCCGGTGAGAATCGCCGAATTCGTCGCTGATTCGAACTGCTGAACACCGGTGCCAGCCTGACAATTCGAATCCTGTGCCGAGACGTAGACCTCGTACTTGACGGCACCTGTCACTGGCGAAAAGACGAAGGCATTGACACCAGGCGGCAAGTCGCCGCCCTCACTGCCGGCGATGACATCGGGGGTCGTCGTGCCGACGAACGTATGCACCGGATAACAGCTCTGCCCCCAAGGGGTGCCCGGCGGCGGGGGTGACTGGGGGGTCGGCCGGACGCGCCAGAAATAACGTGTCGTCGAGTTGAACGGTAGCGCCACTCGCGCCACGTACTTGGTCACGCCGTTGTCGACCACGGTCTCGCTGATTTGGTCCGCTTCGTATTTGACGTTCGTGTCGAACGGCCCGTCCGCGATCTGAAAGTCCCACGATGTCGCCGTCTGACCGTCGACGTTCGTTTGCCATTCGAAGGTCTGCCAGGGGTAGACCGACGTGGCCTCTTCGCCCGGGACGACTTCTTGGCTCGTGGGGAGCAGCGGGCTCCGCTTCGTCTGATATTCGGGGCCGAGTCCCACCGCGTACCAGGCGAGCTCGAACTTCTGCACGGTATCCGGGGGTACCGTGCCGGCATCCACCATGTCGCGTGCGGTCACGAGGGTCGCGTCGCGAAAATCGGAGAAGCTCGGCTCGGCTGGCGTGGGGAAACCGATGAGCCCTCCGTAAGCGACGTGCGAGATGTCGATGACATATCGGAATGCGGTATCCGTGTTCAAATCCAGCGGATCGATGACAAGCCCGCAGGTGTTGGGTGCAGCGTCGCCGCTGCCGCGCGCGAGCAGGTATCCCCAGTGTGAGATCACGGTGGAGTTGAGGTGGACGAAGCAGTCGTCGTCGTCCGGGCAGTTGGTCGTCGAGAGGTAGTTCCCGTACGCGGGACCTTCGTAGAAGTCCGGGTGAGCGTTGTTCGGCGTATAGCCATGGCTCAGCGGGTCTGCGAGATCACGGTCGCAGTTGGTGCCGATGCTCACGCACTGCCAATTTTCGATTTCGCCGAACTGTTGATGCACCGATCCGATGCCGAACAAGTCGGCGAGCCCTTCCTGGACTGACCCTGTCTCGCCGATGTTTTCGGGGTCCGGCAGCGTGGCTGCCACGCGCAAGTTGAACTGGAACAGATGGTCGAACTCATGCGGTAAAGTATCGCGTTCGATGGGCGGGCCAGGCGTGCCGTCGGTGAGGTCGATGAATCCGAAATCGGCGGGGTTCTGGCCGGCGGCGTCGCCGGGACGCATCTGCGCGTCCTGCTTGCCGGTGCCCCCGAGCCAGCGCACCACCACCTTCTGGTGATGAAGACCATCGACGCTCGTCCAGGGGGGATTGCCCGGCGTGGAGACGAAGCCGAGCGTCTTCAAGAACTTGTCGGCTCGTTCCACGCCCCATTGTGCGGCCGCCATGGAGTTTTCGTTCGGCGCGCTCCACGGCGTCGCCGGCGTCGAATCGATGATAGGCTTTGCGTCGCTGAAGTCGGCTTGCGTCGCAAAGAACGTCTCAAGCACGCCCGCGCTCGCTCCGTTGTCGTTGGCAAGAGTGGACCCGAGGATGGCGATACCGCCGCTGCTCGAGAGTGTGTAGCTCGCCACGTCAACGCTGTGCGTCGCGTTGTCGTACACGTAGTTGAACGACTCGGGCTGAATGGGCGGCGTGAACACCGCCGTCTTCGGGTCGAGGTACGTGACGCTCCTCGCCGCCTTCGTGCGGCGGATCACGCTCCCGCTCGACGCGTCGAGCTGAAGCGAGCGCGGCTCGGCGATGCCGCTGTTCGCGAATTGGACGTCCCAAACGAGCTTGAAATCGCTCGCGCTCGGGGTTGGACGCAGCGGCAAGAGTCCGAGCGTCAGCACGGGCGGCTTATTGACGCTCGGGTTCGAGACCCACGGAGGCGTCGTGACGTGCAGGTACTGGAGGGCCGCCTGCAGCGCTGCGCTGCTGCTCACGGGCGTGGGCAACGTGGTCGGTAAGGCATTGGTGACGCGACCGAGCGCCTGACGGAACACGCCTCCTCCCTCGTTCTCCGCGAGGAACCCATGGCCGAACACCGGGTAGCCGAGTTGATACTGCTGATAGAACTGAGTGGTCTTGCCCGCATGCAAGACGCTCGGGTTCGCCTTGCCGACCGCGACGAGCGAGGAGTGCGCGACGCCAATCTCGCTCTCGTATCGACTCCAAACGTCGCCAGTGAGCGTGTTGATGCCGCTCTTGGCAACGAAGCGGCGGAGCGTATGCGTGAGCGGGTCGCCGTTTTCCTGTTCGAGCTCGCGATTGGCGGCGGTGATCGCGTGCGGCGCAACCGTGAACGTCACGTTAAGCGGCGAAGCGAGGCAGTTCCCGCCAGCCGTGAGCGGCGTGTTCGCTGCGATGGTGAACGTGTAGGTGCAGCCGCGCAGGAGCGGTTGCGCTGGTTTCAGCAGCACTGCGCTCGGCGTGGCCGATCCGAGCAAGAGGGTCGCGTTCAAAGGGGCCAGTAGCAGCGCCCCCGAGCCCGAACTCTGGAAGCTCCGCGTGACGACCGTGCCCGTGATGCTGCCACTGTCGAACGTGACGCGCGCGTCCGGAGCGAGCAACGAACCCGAAAAGCCGACCCCGGCAATGTGCAGGAAACTCGCGCCTGGGAAATTGAACAGCAGGTTCTGCGCTGTCGCGCCCCGGAGCGTGATCCCTTTGTTCAGAATGGCGACGGAGGGTCCGCTCACGTTGACGATCGCGCCGGCGCCCGCCGGCACGTTGATGACGAGCGACGATGCGGCAGCGAGCACGTCGGCGGAGACACTGAAGACGTTCAGTCCCGTCTTCGTGCCTGCCAGCGTGAGCGTGCCACCACTCACTTGAGTCGTCCCGGTCGTCGCAAGCTCGTTGAGCAGCATCGAAACGCTCTCGAGGTTCAAGAAAGCGGTGTCCACGTTGAACGCCTGTTGCGTCTTCGTGCCGCCGATTGTGACCGTTTGAGGAAACGTACTCGCGGTGCCGTACGTCAGAGAGCCTTGAACCGAACCGCTCGTCAGCGTCACCTTGCCGCCCGCGATGAGCCCGATCGGCTGAGCTACCGTGTTGTTCACGCTGAAGCTCGACAGCGTGATGTCCTGTCCGGCCGCGATCGCTCCCGCCGCGCTCACGATGCCCGTAACCGTCTCGTGTGCAAAGACCGAGTACGGTGCCGGTGTCGTCGGGCGCGCACTGTCCGAGTTCGTGTGACCCCACGCATCGGCGGCGACAACGGAACCGTTGCCCGTAGCAGCGATTGTTCCGCCGCAGCTGCCATCGGTCGCGACGGGCGTGAACTGGGCGGCGACCCGTGTCGGATCCACCGTCGTATTGAAGTCGAGCGTCACCGGCTCATTCGGCTCGGCCTGCTTGCCCGTGGCACTCGTCTCGCGGCCGGCCCAGATATCGCGAAAGTCCGCGTGGATGTCCGCGACGCCGATGGTTTGCGCCGTGCACGAGGAGGTCAATGCGTCGGCGCTTTTTCCGGTGGGCGCGCTATCCGCCTCCGGCCCGCTACATGAAAGGAGTGCTAACCCCGCGCTCGCGAGCAGCGCCAAGCGAGTGAAGCCAGAAGCGAAGGTCATCACCCCGCTGGGTAAGCAGATAGCGTGCCGGGCAATCTGCTCCTTGCGAGTCGGCGGATCGCGGCCCAACAGTGAGTAGGCGATCACACGTCGCCTGGAACGGTGGCGCAGGTTGCGCCACGGCACAGCGCAACCTGCGCCCCGGTGCGGCGCAACTTGCGTCCATGTTCAACAAGCACGCCGACCTCGATGTTCCGTTCCCGCCCGCACTGGGTGAAGTTCGCGCGTCGTGCGCTTCGACGCGCCGGACCTGCGGGACGTCGATGAAGAATCGCGGTTCGACGCCATCGGCCTGCATGGGCGGTGGAGCGGCGCAAGGCCATCGTGAGCGTGCCCGAAACGGGCTGCCGCATCATCGGCGACACGGGCTGCGACGGCGCAGGTCCGCCCGGTTTCGGAGCATGGTAAGGGGCGCATGTGGACGACCCAACGGAGCGAAGCGAAGCGCCTGGGCAGCCGCTGCCAGAAGCTTGGCTGTCGCGGCGGCGGGCGAGCACTTTTGCGGCCCTGCTCCTCTTGGTCGCGGCGGCGATCGCAACGGCGAGGGTCGACCGCGCATGGTCGGACCCGCGCTGCACGTTGGTGACGAGCCAGGCGATCCTCAAGACGGGTAGCATCAAGCTCGACTATTTGGGCGCGAAGCAACTGCGCCGATACGGCGCGGCGGTCGTCCAAAAGAACGGGCACTACTACAACTATTTCCCGCTCGGTGCGCCGGTTTTGGCGTTGCCCCTCGTCGCGGTCACCGAGGCGCTCGGCTTCGATGTCGTAAAGCAGGAAGTCGACGCGCGCACACAGCGTCTGCAAGTCATGCTGATCGAGGTGGGGTGCGCGGCGCTCTTGGTGCTCATCGCGGATCTCTACTTGAGCTGGGGCTGGGCGCTGCTCGTGTCCGCACTCTTCTGGTTTGGAACCTCGTTCGCGAGCTCCCAAGCGACCGCGCTGTGGTCGCATGATTTCGCGGCGTTCTTCGCCCTGCTCGCGCTGTACTTGGCGCTCGCTCCCTTCGAGCGATTTCGGCGCGGGGGACTGCTGGTGGGGCTTTGCCTGTTCTTGGCGTATTTCTGCCGCCCTACCCTCGCGCTGCTCACGCCATTTTTGTTGCTCTATCTGTGGTGGCGACGGCGCAGCTGGGTGTTCGACTGCGGTCTCACGGTGATCCTGGGGCTGGCCGCGTTCATGTCGTTTTCGCAGTACGAGTTTCAGGAGTTGCTGCCTGCCTACTATCTGCCGGAGCGCCTATCGAACCCGGAATTTTGGAAAGCGCTGTACGCAAACCTGGTGAGCCCTTCGCGCGGCATCTTCGTGTTCTCGCCGCTACTCGCGTTGCCGATCTTCTTCGCGAGCGGAGCCCGAAGAGCGTTGGCGGGCAGGCTACCCACGATGCTGCTCGCCATCGCCTGGCCGGTCTCGCACGTGATCGCGATCTCGCAGTTCCCGCATTGGTGGGGCGGCTTCAGCTTCGGGCCGCGTCTGGCGACGGACATGCTGCCCGGAGCGTTCATCTTGCTGTGTCTCGCGGTCGAAGGGGCGCTGCGCGCTGGCTCACGTTGGCTGGCGCCCACCCTGGGCGTCCTCGGTCTGGCTTCCGTCGCGATCAACACCGGCCAGGGCCTCAACAACCCGGCGACCATCGAGTGGGTCAGTCCCCCGAGTATCGATGACGAACCCGAGCGCTTGTTCGACTGGGGCGACCCTCAGTTCTTGGCGACCGAGGCGAAGAACGAACGACGGAGCCGACAGGCGACGAAGCAAAGCGCAGCCGTGATCAGGCCTCGCCGAAAGCAGCCCGAGAAACCCGAAAAACGCGAGAACAAGACGAAGCGCAAGCAGCGTCACTAGTGACGCCGCGCCGAGCAAGTGCCCGCGCTCCGGCTCACGCCGGCAACGTGAATTCGCGGGTGCTCGGTTTGTCGCGAAAGGTGAGCGGGGCGCTCGCGGAGCCGAATTGGGCGGCGAGGAGGTCTTGAAGCAGCACTTTGACGATTAGGGCGTACGCGACGAGCTCGGGTAGGTTCTCGTCGAGGATTTCGCACGTGAGGACGAGGCCCGTCGGCGGCGATTCGATCGCGTGGATGCGAATGGCCTCGTGTCCGTCCGCGCGTCGCTCGACGGCGTAGGATGTCTCGACACCTGTTCGACGGTCGAGCGCCTTGTACGCGGTCACGGGGTGCTCGGGGGACATCCGCAGCGCGTCGTCGAGCATGGCCGCGCCCGTTCCGAGATCGAATTTGGCGCCGGTGAGGCGCGCTTTGTCCCAGCGCACGCCCGTCAGTCGAGCGCGGCGAAAGTCGACCTGCTCGAAATTCCCGCCGCGTAGGTCGGCGTCGGTGAGATCGGCTTCGTCGAAGGCCGCCTGCTTCGCGTTGACGGAACGTAGGTCCGCTCTCGCGAGCCGCGCGCTGACGAACGAGGTGCCGAAGAGGTCTGCGCCGCGCAAGACGGCGTCTTCGAGCATGGTGTGGTTGCACTGGCTCGCCGAGATCATGCAGCGCTGCATCAGGCAGCCGGCGAAGGTCGCCCCCGAGAGCACGCAGTCGAAAAACATGGCGCCGCCGCACGCCGCCCCGACGAAGTTTGCGCCCTCGAAGTCCGAGTCGCGAGCACGAAAATCATCGAGGTCCGCTTCGCGCAGGTCAGCGTGATTCACGTCCCACCGCTCCACGCGAATGTGCGTGAGATCGGCGCCGCGTAGATCGCAGCGCGCGGCGTTGCCCTTCTTCGCGAAGCGTTGCGTGCCACGGACCTTCGACCATTCGGCGGGGATGTCGGCCATTTTAGTTCTGCTTCAGCGCATGCCAGCCCGGGGACACCCAACGCGGGCTCGACTTCTCGCCGCGTTTCGCCAGGACACCGGTGCTCTCGAAGCTCGTTCGAATTTCGCTTTGTCGGGCCGACAGCGTCGTGAAGTCCGCGGCCCACGGCTCGCGAGCGAGGTCCAGTTGAATCACTCCCGAGGCGAGCTCCAGCGAGTTCGGCAGGGAAAGCAGGAGCTCCTTACCGATGAGCTGCGTGACGTACGGCCCGAACCAGGTGCGCGCGTGGAGGTTGGTGAGTCCGCCGGCGTCCAGCTCTTGACCCTTGATGTGCGCGCCGCGATTGTAGTCGGGGACATCGGGGCCACTCGTGAAGTACGCGTGCACCAATCCGAATTCGAGAGGGACGCGAGACACGACACGACTCACGGCTTCGAAGAGCGTCGCGAGCTCGTCACCGTTCGGTGCCGGCTCGATATTCAGTTTCAAACCGTCGTTGGCTCGACGTTTCGTCATCAGCATGCCGTCGTAGCGCGGCTTGGTGGTCCGCCAGAGCACGACCGGTCTCGTGGCGGCGAGTTGCCGCGCCGAGTCGGGCGAATAAGGCACTCGCTTCCGTTCGTCCAAACTCGCGTGCGAAGGCGTGAGCAACGGTTCCGTCTCGAGCGCAGCGAGTAAATAGCCCACGCCGTCGGGCGCAAGGTTCGGAGTGATCAGATTGACGCGGAGCTTATCGGCCGGCATCGAGGCTTCCGCGCGACGATATCGCGCCCTCCGCGGTTGCTCCATGTGCGAGCATCGTCGCCCCTTGGTGCCGGCCGAGCTCGAAGCGGACGAGCAAAACCGGCCGCCGGGCTCGACGCGACCGAGAACCGTCCGCCGCCGCGCTCTCCCCGTGCTTTCGCGCGCGCTACCTCGAAGGGGACCGCGTCGCCAATAGGTAGAAATCAAGAGCTCGGCGCGGGACGACACGCGGTCGACTCCTTCGAGGAGCGCAGAAAGGAGAGGAGGTGGATCTCGGCGGGGACACGGCGAGAACACCTAGCCGCACATCGTGAACGCGAGTAGGCAGAAGTTCGCGACTCGTGCGTAGCACTGGTCGTCGGTCAATCATGGCTCCTGAGGCGGGTCGCTCGCGCGGCTCGAGGTGAGGGGCACTTTTTTGGATGGGTGAGGTGGTGTCTTGAACAATCATGAAGTCCGTTTTGTTGGGTGGAATTGGGCGTCCTGCGCGTGCTTGCTGCCGGTGCTTCTCGGGGCGGCAGGCTGCGGGGCGGTGAGCTCGGCGGCAAACCCGAAGGTCGCCCCGTACATCAAGGAGCAGGCGCCGCTCACGATCGTGGTGGAGCGCGCCGACGCCGCAGCGACGACCTCGCGCGAGGTCGAACGGCTGCTCACCGAGACGCCCGTCAACGCCGATTGGCCGAAGGAGTTGGCGCTCGGCACCGATCGGATCCGTCAGACGCAAAGCGACCAAGCTGCGCGCTTCATCTACGCCGGCAAGCCGTACGCGATCGTCGCGTCGGTGGTGTGGGCGCGCACGCTCACGAACATCAAGCTCGCGCCGCCCCCCGATTCGGCGGCGAGCGCGGCCGAGGCGGCACCGACGACGGACAGCGGCTCGGGTGCGACGGACAGCGCCGCCGGGACGACCGGTTCGGCGACAGGCGCGACCACCCCGTCCTCGGATCAGGGTGCAAGCTCGGGAGCGGTCGATTCGAACGCGGCGTCCGGTGCCGTCAGCACGCCAGGCCCGAAGCTGCCGGTGAATCTCCTCGCGGCGATCGCGCCCGACCTTGCCACCGACTACACGACGTTCGAAACGTCGATTGCCGACTTGAGTCGCATGGAGGCGGCCATCGACGCCGAGAAGAAGGCGGCGAGCGAGGCGACGACGGACGCCGACAAGCAAGCGCACACGAAGGCCGCCGAGGCCAAGCAAGCCGAGCTCGACCACGCCAAGGCCGCCATCGAGCCGCTGCGCAAGGACTTCCTTCTGCGCTGCAAGGCGGCCGCCGCGAAGGCCGCGGCGAGCGCGCAGACGTTCGGACCGGTGGTGGTGAATTTGCGGCAAGCCGTGGACGACGCCGAGACGGCGAACGGCGCGGCCGTGGTGGCGTATCCGCTCGCGGCCAAGGACATCAAGAATCAAGTCGTCGTTTCCGCGGAGGGCAACCTCACCGACCTCATCTACGAGCAGACGGGGCATCGTCTGCAAACGCGCGGCACTCACGTGAACGCCGGCTTCGACGGCAGCAAGGTGAACCTGTCGTTGAACGGCATGACGCCCGACGACCTCGGCAAGGTCGACCCCGGCGAGCTCGTGACGCAGACGCTCGCTCGGACGCAGAGCTTCGTCGAAAAAGCCTTGTTGCTCCTCGACACGACGTCGCGCACCGAGGGCCGGCTGGAGTTCGAAGCGGACATGCTCGACGCGTTGCTCGACGGCTTCAAAGCGAGCGGTTGGTCGGCGCCGGACGCCGTCTACGTGCCGGAACAAGGCGCGGTCCAAATCGCAGCCGGCGCTCCGCTCCCGACGAGCCGCCCCAGCATGGTGTCGGGTCTCGCGCATCTTTTCGGCAAGTGAGGGAATCGGATCCGGGGGCGCTCACTCGACGGAGTCGAGGGGCGCCTCCGGGGCATTGGGGTTGATTGCGCGACCGGGCGGCGACCGGTAGCTTGAGCAAGCATGGAGACGAAGTGTGTCCGCGTGAGAATCAGGCCGGGGAGCCTCGATGCGGTGCGCGAATGGGCGCGGACGATCAACGGCCGCCGTGAGGAGGCGGTAGCGACGCTGCGGAACGAGCGCGTTCAGCTCGAGTCGGTGTTCCTGGAAGAGGCTGCTGACGGGAATTTCTTGATTTACTACATGCGCGGCGTCGACCTCACCGCGAGTCAAAAGGTCGCGGGCGCTTCGGAACACCCCATCGACGCGTACCATCGAAATTTCATGCGCACGCACACCGAGGGCGGCACCGTTCTGGAATTACTGATCGACGTCGACGCGTAGACGGCGCGTGAACCCAAAGCGATGACCATGGGCAAACTCGCCGCCGTTGCTTACGTTCGAGGTACGCGCAGGAGCCGATCGCTCCGAAGGGTGCGCGCCAACGGAGGGCTCCATGCGACCGCCGCGACGGGCAACTTGCGATCTTTTTCCGACACACACGGGGACAGGGGTGTTGCTGGTCGCGCTATTCATGGGGACGAGCGCCGGTTGCGGTGCGCCGAGCGACGCCGAGGGCGAGGACTACGTCGCGCGAACCGCCGATGCCATTACGGGTCCGGTACCGGGTCCGGCGCGGGTCCCCATCAGGTCGATTTGTCTGGCCTGTCCGCGCACCGTGACCTTGGGCGGAACGCCGACGAGCCTCGCCGTCGCGAACGGCACGGTGTTCTGGTCCGGCGGCCTCGGTTCGGGCGCCAGCGTGGAGTTCGGGATTTTCAGCGTGCCGGCGTCGGGTGGCGCTTCCACACTATTTCTTTCTGCCTCTGGCACGGCCAACGCGACACCGGATTCACTCGTCGCGCTGGGCGGCGCGCTCTATTGGCAACTGCCCGGGGACGACGGCGGTACCTGGACGATGCCGACCGCAGGCGGCACGGCGACCGAGCTCATGTCGATCCCGGACTTGAAAGCACAAAGGCAGGGGATCGCGGCCGCGCAGGTCACGTCCTCATGGCCCCTCGAGCTTCGGCTCCTCCTTTCGTTCACGAGCGTCCTTTCGACGGACCCGAGTAACTCGCACCTATGGGCGTTCGGTCGTTCGACCTTCTTCCCTACTTGGCAAACGACCACGCTCGTGGACGGCGATGTGAGCGACTCAATCGGGGTCTACTATCCCGACAACGTCACCATGGACGCGACGAATGCCTATTTCGTCTCGAACAGATCCACTGGGGGGAACGGCGTTTATCAAATCAGCCGCAGCGGCGGGACACCTTTGCTGCTCGCGGCGACGGCCGATCATCAATCCCCCATCGCGACGTACGGCGGCAATGTCTATTTCGTCACGAGCGATTCGATCGTGACCGTGCCGGTCGGCGGCGGGACGCAGAGCACGTTGGTGACCGATGCCGGGCCGCCGACGACGTTCGCCGTCGACGGGGCGACGCTCTATTGGACCTGCACGACGTGCGGGACGGTCTCCAAAATGGCTTTCACCGGCGGCGCCGTGACGACGGTTGCGAGCGGGGAGCAAGCGCCCGAATTCTTGGCGGTCGATGCGTCGAACCTGTATTGGGGCGCGACCAACGCCGTACGCACTCACACGAAGTGACGGAACACCTCGCGGCCTGGTCTACCCCTCCTGCTCGGTCGGCCGAATCAAGAGCTCGTTCACTGCGACTCTGCGGGGGCGCGTGACGATGTAGGCAATCGCGTCGGCGATGTCTTCGGCTTCGAGTCGCTCGAAGGCGAGGAATTTGGAGATCGTATCGCGGATCTCGGGGCGGTTGTGGCTCACGAGCTCGGTGTTGACCGCGCCGGGCTCGAGCAGGCAAACGCGCACGTGCTTGGTCGTGACTTCTTGACGGAGCGCTTCACTGAAGCCGGTGATGCCGTGCTTCGTCGCGTTGTAGACGGCGCGGCCGGCGCGGGGGAAGCGCCCGGCCGTCGAGCTCACGTTGACGAGATCCGCGACGCGACGCGCGCCCGTTTCGGCGGCCTTGATCAGGTGGGGCAAGGCGGCGTGTGAACAATAGAGCGTCCCGAGCAGGTTGATCTCGACCATCTCGCGCCATTCGGGCATGGGCGCGCCGAGGGCGGGGCCGAGCAGCATGACGCCCGCGGCGTTGACGAGCGTGTCGAGACGGCCGAACTCGGCGACGGTTCGCGCGATCACGTCGTTCGCTTGGTCTTCGCGGGTGATGTCGGCGGCGAGCACGAACGCGCTGCCGCCCTGCTTGCGGATCTCGCCCGCCAGGGTTTCGAGCCGTTCTTTGCGCCGCGCGACGAGCGCGACCGAGGCACCTTGCCCCGCGAGCGCCGTCGCCGCGGCCGCGCCGATGCCGCTCGAAGCGCCAGTCACGAGCGCGACGGTTCCGTCGAGTTTCTCTGCCATGGTCGTTCTCCTCGTTCGAGCGAAACGTAGGGACGGCGCGCGCGCCGGCAAGCCCTCAACCGAAGCGTTCGCGATACGACGCCTCGTCGAACCCCACGAGCGCGAAATCTTCCCCCAGCATGAACGGGCGCTTGACGAGCTTGCCGTCCGCCGCGAGCGCTGCAAGCGCCTCCGCTTCCGTCATCGTGGGGAGCCGCTCGCCGAAGCGGCCGGCGCGATAACTTTCACCGCTCGTGTTGAAGAGCTTCTTCAGCGGGAGCCCGCTGAGGACGAGCGCGCGCTTGAGCTCCGCCTTGCTCGGAGGCTTCGTGACGATGTCGAGCGTCTCGTGACGGACGGCGTGCCGCGACAAGAACGCGAGCGCCTTGCGACACGTCGAGCATTTCGAATATTGATAGACTTTGAGGGTCATTTGAACACGTCGCAACTGAGCTTCACGCTCGGCCGATCCTCGTCGAGCCAGTCCGTGCGCGGCGTCGGCGGCATGTCCGCACACGCGGTGTCCTTTTCGGCATTGGCGATCAGGCTCTTCACCTGGGTGAAGTTCCAGTGCTGATCGACGTATTTGCGGCGCCAGATCGTGTAGACGATGGTGCCGCACGCGCCTTCGACCGTGCGCGTCCAGGTGTTCTCGTCGCGCTGAGTGAAGACGTCTTCCTTCGGCGGGGCGAGCGTCACGTCGCAGGTGTGCGCCTGTTCCTCGGACTGCGTCTTCAAGAGGTTCGCGAGCGTGCGCCAATCCTTCGCTTTGCATGCGTTGCTGAAGGCGAGCGCGCGCTCACGCAGCTCGGGCGTCGTCGGCAGGCTCGTGCGATCGACCGCCCAGCAGGCGGCCGTCGCGTCCTTGGTCCAGCGCAGCGCTCCGGCAATCGAGTCGGCCATCTTCGTCGTCGTCGGATCGGCCGAGCGCTTGCGCACCGTCGCTTGCGTGACGACGCAGCGCGCCTGGCGTGGAGACGCTTCCGCAATCAGCGTGCAGTCGGCCCACATCCAATTCGTCGCTCCGACTTCACGCGCCGCCCAGACACGCGGCGCGTCGAGCTTCGGATCCGGCCGCTTCTTCGCCGGTTCCGCCCCGACCGCCGACGCGACGAGCGCGGCCGCCGCCACCATCCCGAACCCGCGCTTCGACCAAACCATCCTACGATTATCGACGTGAGGAGAGTCGGAGCACAAGTGCGGATTCAGGCACGGCCTTCAGCCCCCACGCCCGAACGCGAGCGCTTCCTTCGCGAGGGGTAGCCAGCGCTTCGGCCCTGCGCTCACGGCGAGCCACTCTTTCATCAAGCGACCACGCCCCGGGTCGAAGTAGCTCCCCGCGGCGTCCCGCACGAGCTCGTCGACGCGCGCTTTCGAGAGCTTCACGACGAACTCCCCTTTGGACGACATCATCGCGAAGATTTTGCCGCCGACCTTGAGCGCGGAGGAGCCGAAACCTTTGCCGCCGTACGTCACGCCGCGCTCCTTGGCGAGCGCCTTCACGACGCTTTCGAAACGCGGGTCCAGAGCCGCGGGTTCGTCCTTCACAGCGCGACGTTTTTCGACCGCGCGTGCTGGTTTCGCGTTTTTCCCTTCCTTCGAATTCAGCTGCTTGGCGAGGCTCACGGCAGGCCGAGGATGAGGGGCGTCCCCTGCCGTGTCAACGGCCGAGGGTGCTATCGTGCGCGACCATGCGAATTCTGTTCGTCGGCGGCACGGGCATCATCTCTTCGGGCTGCGCGCGCCGGCTCGTCGCGGAACCCGGCGTCGAGCTCACGTTGCTACTCCGCGGCAAGACCGACCGCGCCGTGCCCGCCGGCGTCGAGGTGGTGAAAGGCGACGTGCGCGATCCCGCGTCGCTCGCCGCCGCGCTCGGCCGGCGAACCTTCGACGTGGTCGTGAATTTCATCGCCTTCACGACCGCGCACGTGCAAGCCGACATCGACTTTTTCGGCGGGCGGACGGCGCAATACGTCTTCATCAGCTCGGCGTCGGCGTACCAGACGCCGCCGCTCCGCTTGCCCGTGACGGAGTCGACCCCGCTCCGGAACCCGGTGTGGGGTTATTCGCAGGACAAGATCGCGTGCGAGGACCTGCTCGTCCGGGCGTACCGTGAACGCGGCTTCCCCGCGACGATCGTGCGGCCTTCGCACACGTACGATCCGCGAACGCTGCCGGTCCACGGCGGCTACACGGTGATCGATCGGATGCGGCGCGGCAAGCCCGTGGTCGTGCACGGTGACGGCTCGTCGCTCTGGGTCCTCACGCACCACGACGATTTCGCGAAGGGCTTCAACGGCCTGCTCGGCAATCCGCACGTCCTCGGCGAGGCGTTCCACATCACGAGCGACGAGCTCCTCACGTGGAATCAAATCCACGAGTACCTCGCCACGGCGGCCGGGGTGGAGGCGAAGCTCGTGCACGTGCCGTCGGCCACGATCGCGAAGTACGATCCGAGCTGGGGCGACAGCCTGCTCGGCGACAAAACCCACAGCATGATCTTCGACAACTCGAAGATCAAACGCGTCGTCCCGACCTTCGCGGCGCTCGTCCCTTACGCCGCCGGCGCCCGCGAGCAGCTCGCTTGGTACGACGCCGATCCGGCGCGAAAGGTCGTGGATCCGGCGACCGACGCGCTGATGGACACGCTCGTCGCCGCTCAGGCGCGCGCGCTCGGCTGAACCCGGCCGCTCTCACGCGATCGCCTGGCGTTCGCTGAGCGCTTCGAAAAGACGACGGCCCGCGACGTTTCGGTCGCGGGCCGTCGTGCTTCACGGCCACGAGGCCGCGCTTTCGGACCCTAGTTCGAGGTGCCGCCTTGCGTGATGGCGGACGACACCACCGTGCCCGCGTCCGCCGTGTACACGTCGGTGCAGAACATGTGCACCGCCGTGCCCGTGCAGTCGCTGTCCGACGAGCACCCGATCGCCTGGCAGGTGTTATCGGATCCGCACACGCGCGTGAGGCTGCCGGTGAGCGAGTTGCAGTCGAGGTCGGTCATGCACTTGTCCTCGCAACTGCCGCCGACGCAGATCGAGTCGACGTTGCGGTGCTTCGTCTGACATTCGAGGTTCGTCGAGCACTCGGTCGGCACGACGCAGACGTGCGTCTTGTTGTCGCACGTCTTGTCGGTCGCGCAGTCGAGGTTGCTCGCGCACATGCGGTAACACTCGCCTTGTGCCTTGTAGCAAGTGCACTCACCCGCAGTGCAGGTATCGGGCGAGGAGTCCGCGACCACCTTGCCCTCGCATTGGGAGTCCTTGGTGCACGCGGCCGTCCCGGCCGGGGCCGCGCACGCGCCGTCGGAATTGCACGTCGACACGAGGGCGAGATCGGAGCGGCTCTTGAGCGGACAGCCGCCCGTCGTGAGGCCGCTGTCCGTGCAGGTCGCGGTATAAACGCAGGTCCCGGCGTCGGTGCAATCCCACATGTCGCTCGTGCATTGGCAATACACGGCCTGCGCGAAGCACTCCGCCGCGGAAGCGCCCGGATCCTTGCAGTCGACGCCGCTCAGCGCGGCCGCGAGGTCCGCGCAGGATTTGACGTCGAATTGCGCGAGCACGCTCGGGGGCAGCTCGCAGCAGTCGGACGGCACCTTGCACTCGGCGTGGCAATCCATGCCCGTCGGCTGAATGCCGCTACTCGTGACCGAGCACACGCCGATGACCCCGGCGGTCGCGCCGGCGCCGATTTGCGTCGGCAAACAGGCGAGGCCGTCGACGCAATCGGAAGACAGCGTGCACGTCTCGCCCTGCTCACCGAGGCGAACGCTCGGCGGCGGATTCGAGCCCATGCCGCCCTCACCGCCGGAGCCGGTGGTCTCCGTGCTCATGCAACGCTGATTGAAGCAATGGAGCCCGCTCTCGCAATCGGCCGCTCGCGTACAGCTTTCACCCTCGCCGCCGAGCACGGGGGGCGCCGCCGTCGCCGAGCCGGCGCTGCCCGCTTTGCCCGCCGCCGCGGCCGTACCGGTGCCGCCGCTGCCCGCCGTAGCCTTCGTGCCGCCCGTGGAACCGCCGACACCCTCGTTCCCCGCGTTACCGCCCGCGCCGCTCCCGGCCTTACTCTGGCAAACGTCGTCGACGCACACGAGCCCCGAGGCGCAATCAGCCGTGCGAGCGCACGATTCGCCCCGCCCGCTCGGCGTGCCCGAAGTCGACTTGTCGTCGTCGTCACCGTTGCAGGCGACGATCGCAGCGCTCAGACCGAGCGCCATGCCGAAGATGGAAAACCAGGATGCACTTCTCATTCTTCCTCCAAAAACGCGCTCCGAGTACCCTCGACTGCGAGCGCGGCCGGCAATCCTACTGGCAGGGCGAGGGCTTCTGCAAGCCCGCGGAACGGGGAATACTGCGACGGCAATGAGCCACACAGCGTCCCCTCACCGCTATGACCGAATGCACTACCGACGCACCGGAAAAAGCGGACTCAAGCTGCCCGCGATCTCACTCGGACTCTGGCACAACTTCGGCGGAGTCGACGCGTTCGAAAACGGCCGCGCCATGTTGCTACGCGCGTTCGATCTCGGAATCACGCACTTCGATCTCGCGAACAACTACGGGCCTCCGCCGGGCTCCGCGGAAGAAGCGTGCGGCCGCGTGCTCGCGCGGGACCTCCGCGCGTATCGCGACGAGCTCGTGATTTCGAGCAAGGCCGGCTACTTCATGTGGCACGGCCCTTACGGCGACTTCGGTTCGCGAAAATACCTCGTGGCCAGTCTCGATCAGAGCCTTTTGCGGCTAGGACTCGAGTACGTCGATATCTTCTATCACCATCGCCCCGACCCCGAGACGCCGCTCGAAGAGACGATGGGCGCCCTCGATCGGATCGTGCGTAGCGGTAAGGCACTCTACGTCGGCCTCTCGAATTATCCGGCTCCGCTGCTCGAGCAGGCGGCGGCCATCCTCGCCCGGCTCGGCACGCCGTGTCTCATCCATCAGCCGAAGTACAGCATGTTCGAGCGCGGCATCGAACGCGAGCTCCTCGGCGCGCTGGCGAAGGAAGGCATCGGCTGCATCGCGTTCTCGCCGCTCGCCCAGGGCCTGCTCACGAACAAGTACCTCGGCGGCATTCCCGACGATTCGCGCGCGGCCAAACCGCACGGCTTCCTGCGCCCCGAGCAGGTGACGAAAGCGAAGCTCGAGCAGGTTCGGAAGCTCGACCTCGTGGCGAAGCGGCGCGGGCAAACGCTCGCGCAACTCGCGCTCGCCTGGGTGCTCCGCCATCCGGGCATGACGAGCGCGCTCGTCGGGGCGAGCCGTGTCGCGCAGCTCGAGGACGCCGTCGGCACGCTCGCCAACGTGGCATTTTCGCCCGAGGAATTGGCTGAAATCGAGCGCGTGCTCGCCGCCGGCTGACGGCCCCGAAGCGCTCGGAAGCACCGGTCATGTTCAGCGTACGCCGGCTCGAAGCGGAGGAGTTCTTGGCCGTGGTCGTGCCGTTCCTCGCGGCGCGCGAGGTCGAGAACAACCTCATGATCGGGCTCGCGCAGCGCATCGTCGCCCATCCAGAGACGGCGCCGGCCGCCGTGCTGTGCGCGGTCGAAGATCGCGGCAAGCTCGTCGGCGCTTCGTTGCGCACGCCGCCGAACTTTCCGATCGTCACCGCCCTGCCGCCCGGGGCCGCCGCGCAGGTCGCCGAGTTCTTCGCCTCCGTCGGCGACGTGCCGGACGGCGCGCTCGGCCCCGGCATGCACGGCCGCGATCTCGCCGAGCGCTTCGCCGAAAAGCGCCACGGGCGGCTCGTGCTCGCTTCGGACGAGATCGTCTACGAGCTCACCACGCTCTGCGAGCCGCGCCTGCCGCCCGGACGCGCGCGCGCGGCGACCCCGGGCGAGCTGCCGCTCGTCACGCGCTTTCTCGCGGAATTTTTCCGCGAAGTCGCGCTGCCGCACCCGCCCGATCCGGTCGTGCTCGCGCGGCGCATCATGGATCGGCACGCCGCGCTCGTGTGGGACGACGAGGGCCCGGTGTCGCTCGCGTGCTGGGCGCGCCACACGCTGAACGGGACCGCGATTGCCCCCGTTTACACGCCGCCCGCCGCGCGCAACCGCGGCTACGCGAGCGCGGTCACGGCGGCGCTCTGCCGCGAGCTCCTCGCTTCGGGGCGCCGCTTCGTGTGCCTGCACGCGGAGCGCGGCAACGCCGCCTCGAACCACGTGTATCAATCGCTCGGCTTCCGCGCCGTGGCGACCATCAACGTCTGGTCCGTTCGCTGACGAGAAGGGCGGCGCGCCGGGCGCGTCAGAGCAGCCAGCCGATGCGCAGATGGAACGCGGGCAAAATGGTCTGGCCCACCTTCTCGAGCGTCGCGTGCACCTTCTCGCGATCGGGCGCCAAGTAGCTGTCGACGAGATTTTGCGGCAGCCCGCCCGCGACGACGTGGTCTTGAAGCGACACGTTGCTCGGCGCGATGGGGATTTGCGCGCCGACGTCGAAACCGAACGTGAAGCCCGCGCGCCACGTGTACACGTAGCCGATCTCCGGCGTCAGGATCAGCGTCTCTACGCTGCCCGTCGTCGTGAGGTCGATCGACGACGGCGCGCCGAGCGCGACGTACTGCGAAGTGTCGTAGCTGTTCGAATAGGTGCCGTTCGCGTGCGCGTAACCGACCTCGGCGCCGAGCAAGAAGCCGCCGCCGAACGGATGCAGGTGCGCGTACACGCCGTAGTCCTGATAGGAGACGCTCGCCTGGCCGTAGTAAGAGAAGTGCATGTCGGGGATGAGCCCGAAGCGGATGCCGGCGCCGAAATAACGCGTCAGTCGGATCTCGCCCGCGAACGAGAGCAAGCTCGGCAGGCCGCCGCCGACCAACACACCGATGCGGAACGGACCGAAGAGCCCGTCCTCGGAAATCTCGACTGACTCCTCCGGCGGCTTTTTCTGCTCATTTTGCGGCGCCGCGGCGGCGGGGGCGGGCGCTTGTTCACGCGGCGGCGCGGAGGCGGCGCGGGGCGCGGGCGCGCGGGGAGGGCTCGCGCTCGGCGCGGGCGGCGTGGCGGGTTCGTCCGGGAGCGGCGCGAGGACGGGCGCCGGCGTGTCGGTCGCGAACGAGCCGGTGGACGAAGGCGCGGGTGGAGGCGCCACGGGCGGCGGCGCGTCGGTGGGCGCGGGCGCCGGAGCGGGCTCGCTCGGCTCCGTAGGCGGCGTGGCGGGCGGCGGCGCTTCGGGAGGAGGCTCGGGCGGCGCGTCCTGCGCGAGAGCAACGCGCATCGCGAGAAGAGCGCCGCTCACGGCGAGGACGAAGCGCACGCGACCGTTCAAAGCTCTCCTGGAAATTGTTAGTCGCTCGAGATCGCTCGCGCAAGGCACGACGCACGACGCGCCGGTTATCGAAGTGTGCGCTCGGGTGCGCGCGAGTGCGGGCTTTCGTGCGTTCACTCGAAGCGACGGTGGGTGGTTATGCTACGCTCGAACCACTGATGTTTGGCTCGAATCCTCCGCGCGTCCGCCCCACCGCGGCCGTCTCTCTCGTCGGGCTCTGCTTGTGGGTGGCGTGCTCGAGCGATGAGAACAACTTTTTCAACGAGCCTCCGGGCGGCAGCACGGCCGGTGGCGCCGCGCTCGCGGGAAGTTCGAGCGCGGCCGCGGGCAACGCTCAGGGCGGCAGCACGAACCAGAGCGGCGGCGCGAGCGCGGTCAGCGGCGCGGGTTCCGGCGGCACTCCCGAAGTCGGCGGCGGAAGCGCGAAAGGCGGCGACACGGCCGCGGGCTACGGCGGTAACGACACCACCGGCGGTACGGCGAGCGACTCCGGCGGCACTCCCGGAACGACCGGAGGCCGCGGCGGAAGCGAGAATGCGAGCGGCGGCACGCTCGGGACCGAGGACGGCGGAGCTGGAACCGGTGCCGGTGAAGGCGGCGCTCCCGCCGGTGGCGGCGGCCTCTCGGGCGAGACCGGCGGCGGCCCCACCGCGGGCATGGGCGGCTCGAGTGCGGGCAACGGCGGCACGACGGGCGGCCTCGGCGGCTCGAACGCGGGCGACGGCGGGACCACGGCGGGCAGCGGCGTGAGCGCGGGCTCGAGCGGCACCGGTGCGGGCACGGCCGGCACGAGCGCGGGGACCGCGGGAGCGAGCGCCGGCTCCGCGGGCAGCGCTGGCGCGGGCGGCACGTCGTCCACGCTGCCGTGCAGCGACGACAACGGCTGTTCGAGCGGCCAATATTGCCAGAAATCGAGCTGCGACGCGGCGACCGGCAGCTGCCAGACCAAACCGCAAGCCTGCACGACGGGCGCCGACGCGACCTTCGCGCCCGTGTGCGGTTGCGACCACATGACGTACTACACGAGGTGCGTCGCCGCGCGCGAAGGCGTGAACATCGCGTCCGACGGCGAGTGCACGAGCGGCGGCGCTACTTGCACGCGTTCGGGCGGCAACGGCAGCTCGTGCAGTCCGCAGCGTTCGCACGCCGCTTGTTATCGCACGCGCACGTCGTGTAGCGGCGGCGTGGCGACCGATTCGGGCGTGTGCTGGGTGCTCCCCGACACGTGTCCGACCGAAGCCGCGTCGAACACGTATTGCAATCTCGGGAGCCCCACCTGCGTCGGGCTCTGCCAGGGGCTCGTCGACAACGACCCGCTCTGGCGCGATTCGAGCATGTGCCAGTAGCCGGGCGGCGCCGTCAGCCCGAACGCACGCGCTTCACGGCTTCGGCGACGTCCTTGCCGTTCACGGTCGCGCCGGCCGCTTTGAGGTGCTTCATCGCGACGCCGGTCGCCTGGCCCTCGTTGCCGGCCGATTTGAGCGCCGCGTGCACCGGCTCGAGCGCGCGCACGATGTCGTCGACGCCGAGCGACTTCGGCAAAAAGTCGGCGAGAATGCGGTTCTCTTGCTCGAGGACCGCGCGCCGATCCTCGCTCGGTCCGCTGGCGAGCGACTCGTCGTTCGACTTGATGAGCTTGCGCACGATGGCGCGCGCCTCATCGTCGTCGCCGCGGCGCCCTTCGCGCGCGGCTTCCGTCGTGATCTCACCGACCGCGACGCGCAGGATCTCCTTCTCGACGGTGTTGCCGGCCTTCATGGCGCGGAACATCCGGGCTTTGATCTCGTCGACGAGCATGCTCGGGCCTCTCTGGCCGGACCAGTAGCACGGTGTATGCTCCGCGGCGAAGGAGCGCCCGTCATGACGATCGAAGTCGGCTCACCCCTACCCGATGCCACCTTGCGCGAGTCCGTCGAATTCGGCGAAGCCTGCCCGCTTTCGCCCGCGGCCGTGAGCACCGCGGAGGCCGCGCGCGGCAAACGCATCGTGATTTTCGGGCTGCCCGGCGCCTTCACGCCGACCTGCTCGGCCGATCACGTCCCCGGCTATCTCAAGAACTTCGACGCGCTCAAACGAAAGGGCGTCGACGAGATCTGGTGCGTCTCGGTCAACGACGGCTACGTGATGGCGGCCTGGGGCCGCGACCAGAAAGCGCTCGGCAAGATCCGCTTCCTCGGCGACGGTTCGGCCGAATTCGCGAAGAAGCTCGGCCTCGAGCGCGACCTCTCGGCCTCGGGCATGGGCCTTCGCATGAAGCGCTTCTCGCTGCTCGTCGACGACGGCATCGTGAAGAGCGTCAAGGTCGAAGCGCCCGGCAAGTTCGAGGTGAGCGACGCGACGACGATGCTCGCGACGCTCGGCTGAGCCGCGCCTTCGGGCAACCGGGCGCGAGTTCCGGGCATTTTCGGGTGCGCGGGGGCGTTCCCGCGAGAACCTGCTACTACCCGCGCCCCATGGCAGCCATCGAGGTCGAGGACGTCAGCAAAGCCTACGGCGGCAAGCGCCTATTTCTCGAGGTCCAGACGACCTTCAGCCCGGGCCGCCGCTACGGCCTCACGGGCCCGAACGGCGCCGGGAAATCGACGTTTCTCAAGATCGTGTCGGGCGAGCTCGAGCCGGACACCGGTCACGTGCGGCGCCCGCAGAAAACGAGCGTCCTCAAGCAGGATCAGTTCGCCTTCGAGTCGTGGCGCGCCCTCGACGTCGTGATCATGGGCAACGCCCGCCTGTGGGGCGCCATGTCCGAAAAGCACGAGCTCCTCGGCAAGGCGAACCTGACGGACGCGGAAGGCATCCGCCTCGGCGAGCTCGAGGGCGTGATCGCCGAAGAGGACGGCTACACGGCGGAGTCGGACGCGGGTGAGCTCCTCTCGGGCCTCGGCATTCCCGAGTCCGATCAGGAGAAGGTGATGAGCGAGCTGCCCGGCGGCCGCAAGCTCCGCGTGCTGCTCGCCCAGGCGCTCTTCGGCCATCCGGAAGCGCTCCTACTCGACGAACCGACGAACAACCTCGACATCGACAGCATCCGCTGGCTCGAGAAGTTCCTCTCGAGCTACCGCGGCGTGCTCATTACGATCTCGCACGATCGGCGCTTTCTGAATCGCATCTGCACGCACATCGCCGACATCGATTACGAGAGCATCATCGTTTACACGGGCGGCTACGACGACATGGTGCGCGCCACGGGCCAGGTGCGCGCCCGCATCGAGTCCGAGAACGCCGAGCGCTCGAAGAAGATCGCCCAGCTGCAGGACTTCGTCGCGCGCTTCGGCGCCGGCACGCGCGCTTCGCAGGTCCAGAGCCGAAAACGGCAGATCGACCGGCTGTCCCTCACCGACCTCAAGCGCTCGAACATCGAGCGTCCGTTCATCCAGTTCCAGGTGAAGAAGGCGTCGAGCAAACAGACGCTGACCATCGACGGGCTCACGAAGGTGTGGCCGGAAGTCACCGTGTGCGAGGGCTTTCGCGCCGTCGTCACCAAGGGCGAGCGCGTGGCGATCATCGGTCGCACGGGCGTCGGCAAGACGACGCTCTGCAAGATGCTGATGGGTCAGGTGAAGCCCGACGCCGGGCACATCGAGTGGGGCACCGGCACGAGCATCGGCTACCTCGCGCAGGACCACCGCGCCGACATCCCGAACGGGACGACCGTGACGCAGTTTCTGCATTCGTTCGACCAGAAGGCGAACATCCAGGAGATCCGGGGCCTGCTCGGCCGCATGCTGTTCAAGGGCGAGGAGGGCATGAAGCCGACCGACGCGCTCTCGGGCGGCGAGGCCGTGCGCCTGATCTTCTCGAAGCTCATGCTGACGAAGGACAACGTGCTCGTCCTCGACGAGCCGACCAATCACCTCGATCTCGAGTCGATCATCGCGCTCGGCGACGCGCTCGAAAAGTACGAGGGCACGGCGTTCGTCGTGACGCACGACCGCGATCTCGTCGCGAGCTTCGCCACGCGTATCTTCTCCTTCACGGAGAACGGGCTCGTCGATTGGCAGGGCAACTACGACGACTACGTCGAGCGCTTCGGCGGCGACGACGGGCCACAAAAGGGCCCGGCGGGCAACGAGCGTGAAGCGTCTACGGGTGCGTGAGCGGCGCGCTCGTCGAGTAGCTCGAACGAGCGCGCCCTGCCCTCACGCGGACGATCAGTAGCGATCGCGATTGCCGCGACCGCCGCC
>DATJXW010000269.1:0-4050 GCA_035499895.1 Polyangiaceae bacterium
GAGCTCACGGCGGAGCTCGTCGGCCTGCGCGCGTTGCACGACGCCCTGCTCTTGCGCGTCGTTTCGCTCGAGCAAAGCGGGGCCGAGGCGCGGCGCGTGGAAGCGCCGCCGCGTGCCGTCTCGCGCGTCCCTTCTCGGCGCGAGCTCATGCTGAGCTTGCAAGGCGGCGACGGGATTCCAGTGTCGCCTCGACCGAGCGCGGCGGAACCGCCGCGGACGCTCGCCGCGCCGGAGGCTCCCGTGGTCGCCGCGACCGCAGCGGCGGTGGAGGAGACTCCGAGCGGGCCCCGTCTCGCCCTGCCCTCGCAAGGCGACGTCGTGAGTTGCGTCCAGATGCTCGCACCGGACGTGGAGCTCGAGCTCGTGAAGGCGCCCGTGCCGAGCGATCTCACGGAGCTCCACGCGGCAGCGCTCGCGACCGAGACCGGCGACGTGCTCGGCGTGGTCCTCGTGGACCAGCGTGCGCGGGCGTCACTCGGCGGAGGGCTGCTCGGCATGCCGCGGGCGACGCGCGAGGAACAGGGTCGGCGCGGCCTCGACAACGACGTGATCGAAGCGTTCAACGAGGTCCTGAACAACTTGGGCGGCCTCGTGAACCGCGCGAACCCGGAGTGCTACACGCGCCTCGGCGGGCTCGAACGCGCGGAGGCGCTGCCGTGGCTCGCAAAACCCGGCAAAAAGCTCGGGTTTTCGCTGGCGGGCGGCGGGGCCCTCTGGCTCCTCGCCCGCTGACGCGCGCACGGGCGCCGAGACTCCCGCGCTTCGCGCCACGGAAGCGGCCTTGGCACGTGTCCTGATGCCCCAAATCGCGTAGGGTGAACCTTCGCGCATGTCGGAGGACGAGGCGAGCCGGATCGAGAGGCTAGAGGCCGAAGTGCGCCGCCTGCGCGCAATGCTCGAGTGCGCGCCCGACTTCATCGCCCGCATCACGCTCGACGGCAGGTTTCTCTACGTGAACCACGTCGCGCCCGGCTACGACCTCGCCGAAATCGCCGGCACGAGCATCTTCGCCTACATCCCGGAGGCGTTCCACGAGAGCGCCCGTGCGGCCGTCAAAGCCGCGAGCGAAACACGCAGCGTCCAGCAATACGCGACCATCGGCCCTCTGACGGCGACCACCACGGCTCACTATCTCACCCGCGTGAGTCCGGTGGTCGAGAACGACACCGTCACGTCGCTCGTCATGACGGCGACGAACGTGACCGCGCTCGAAGAGGACCGGTTGCTCCTGCAGCTCGCGCTCGAAGCGATGGGGCTCGGCACCTTCAGCTTCGACCCGAACACGGGCGACGGCACGTGGGACGAAATGTCGCGCAAGGTGTTCGGTCTGGCTCCGGGCGCGGCGATGCCGGGCATGGCGCGCTTCTTCGCCGAGTACCTGCATCCGGACGATCGCGACAGGGTGGCGAAGGAATTCGAGCGCACGCTCGTCGACTCCCATTTCGGCCCGATGGAATACCGCATCCAAGTCCCGGCAGGCGGCATGCGCTGGGTGAGCGCCGCCGGCACGACGATGCGCGATCCGCACGGTCACGTCACGACGATCGTCGGCACGATCAAGGACGTGACGGACCGCCGAGCCCTCGAAGCCCGGCTCCGCGACGCGGAGAAGCTCGAGAGCATCGGCCGGCTCGCGGGCGGCGTCGCGCACGACTTCAACAACATGCTGACCGCGATTCTCGGGAACGTGGCGTTCGCGGCGAGTATGGATTCGATCGAGGAGGCGCGACCCTTGCTCGAGGAGGTGCGCGTCGCGGCGGAGCGGAGCGCGGCGCTCACGGCGCAGCTCCTCGCGTTCGCGCGCCGCCAGATCATCGAGCCGAAGATCCTCGACCCCGACGCGTCGATCCGCCGGCTCGAGCCGCTCTTGCGCCGGCTGCTCGACGAGCGGAAGCGTCTCGACCTGTCGCTCGGCGCGGCCGGCCACGTGCGCATCGGCGAGAGCCAGCTCGAGCAAGTCATCATGAATCTGGTGACGAACGCGCGCGACGCGATGCCCGGCAGCGGCCGCATCACCGTCGCGACGGCCGAGCTCACGCTCGACGGCGCGGGGAGCGCCGAAGCCGGCCTCGCTCCGGGCAACTACGTGACGCTCACGGTGAGCGACACCGGCCGCGGCATTCCGCCCGAGGTGCGGCCGCACCTGTTCGAGCCCTTCTTCACCACGCGCGAAGGCGGCACCGGGCTCGGCCTCGCGACGTGTTACGGCATCGTCAAGCAGAGCGGCGGGACAATCCTCGTCGAGAGTGAGCCGGGCCAGGGCTCGACGTTCCGCGTCTACCTGCCGCGCGTCGAAGGCCCCGTGCCGGAAGCGGACAGGACGGGTGCGTCACGGCCGACCACGGCGCAAATCAAAGTCCTCTTGGTCGAGGACGAAGAGAACGTGCGGCGCGTCTTGAACCGCGCGCTGCGAACGGGAAAATTCACGGCCTTCGTGGCGGGCAGCGCCGAGGAGGCGCGGCGCCTCGCGGACGAGCACGGGCCTTTCGACGTCCTCGTCACCGACGTCGTGATGCCGGACGTGGACGGCCCCGAGCTCGCGCGGGAGCTCCGCGCGCGCTTTCCCGAGCTCCGCGTGCTCTTCGTCTCCGGATACAGTCAGGACTTTCCGCTGCAAGATCAGCCGGAAGACGCGCACGTCGCGTTCCTGCAGAAGCCGTTTCAACCGAGTGAGCTCGCGGACGCCGTGCACGCCCTTCACGGCGCGAAGAGCGGCGTTCCACGGCGCTGAAGCAGCCGGCCGTCACTCTTTGAGGCGCGCGAGCGCGCCTTCGAGCACGGCGAGCTCGCGCGCCGAGAGGCCCCGAAACGGCGCGGGCGCGTGCTCGACCACCGCCTTCACGCGCGCCACCATCGCGCGCCCGGCGGGCGTCAGGGAGACGAGCTTCACCCGACCGTTCGTCGGATGCGGCGTGCGCACGACCAGACCCTGCTTTTCGAGCGCGTTCACCGCGACCGTCGCCGCGGGCGCGTCGGTGCTCATCGCGCGCGCGAGCTCGTTCAGCGCGAGCGGCTTGTCGACGAGCCGCTTGAGCGCGCGAACGCGCCCGAACGAGAGCCCGGTCGCCTCGGTCACCCGACGTCGCCAATCGTCGCGCGTGTCCATCACCGCCGTGACGAGCGTGTTCCACACGCGGTCGGCCGCCTTGCTCACGACGTGCCTCCCGGCGCCGGCCGATCGCCTTCCTCGATGAGCGCCGCCGTGCGCCGCACCGTTTCGCGGCTCCACGCGCTGCTCGAGAGCAGGCCGAGCGCCACGATGCAGAGCCCGCCCGCGGTCGCGAGCACGAAGAACGGCCGCATCGCGCCCGTCAACTCGCCGCCCGCGCCGTGGCGGCCCTGCGCGATGGTGCCGCCGATCGCGACGCCGAGCGCCGCCCCTACCTGACGGCTCGTCGAGGCGATGGCCGCGGCGAGGCCGGCCCGTGCGCGCGGCATGCCCGACACTGCCGTGTTCGTGATGGGCGCGTTCACCAGGCCGAAGCCGATGCCGAAGATCAGGTAGGAGACGAGAACGCGCGCGAGCGGCGTGCCGCGGTCGAGGCCGGAGAGCAGGACGGCGCTCGACGCGATGCCCAAGCCGGCGAGCGCGAGGGGCAGGCGCGTGCCGCTCCGTCCGACGAGCCAGCCCGAAATCGGCGAGCAAACGACGGCGGCGACCGCGAGCGGCAGCGTGAAGAGCCCGGTGGTGAACGCGGCGAGGCCGCGCACCTCCTGCAAATAGAGCGCGTTCAGGAACAGAAAGCCCGAGAAGGCCCCGAACGCGAGCACCGCGACGAGCGTCGCCGCCGAAAACGGCACGCTGCGGAAAAATCGCAAATCGAGCAGCGGCTCCTCGATGCGAGGCTCGTAAGCGAGCAGCGCCGCGACCGCGAGCGCCGTGCCGGCGAAGAGCCCGACCACGAGCGGCGAGCCCCAGCCGAGCCGCGGCCCTTCGATCACGGCGTAGGTGACGGCCGCAAGCGCACCGAGCATCAAGAGCTGGCCGAGCGGATCGGCGCGGCGTGCGTGCGGTGCCTTCGATTCCGGCACGAAGAGCTGCGCCAGCAC
>DATJXW010000270.1:0-10720 GCA_035499895.1 Polyangiaceae bacterium
TTCATGTTCGCCGAGTTCATCGAGATCGCGATCATCGCCGCGCTCTTCACGACGCTCTTCCTCGGCGGCTACAACCTGCCCTACATGAACGACGGCGGGTTCGTCTTTCCCGGCAATCACGCGGTGCCGCTCCCCCATGGCCTCGTCGTCGTCATCCAGCTCGTCGTCTTTCTGGCGAAGGTGCTGCTGATATCGAGCTTCCAGATCCTGATCCGCTGGACGCTGCCGCGCTTCCGCTACGACCAGCTGATGCAGCTCGGCTGGCGCAAGCTCCTGCCGGCCTCGCTCGTCAACATCCTCGCGACCGGTATCGGCGTGATGGTGTTGCAGGGCGCGGAAGGCTCGCTCGCGATGGGCCTGCGCGTGCTCTGCGACGCCTCGACGCTGCTCGTCGGTTTGGTGATGGCGGGCCTCCTCGTGTGGTTCGTCGTCTTCTTGCTCAAGCCCGTGCACAAGCGCCCGATGCTCGCTTCGACGTCGGCTCAATTCGCGGCCGCCATGGGCGGTACCCGCAACTTCAGGATGGAATCCTAACCATGACCGCCCAGCCGCTCGGTCCGCGCAAGGTGATGGGCACGCCCGTCGCCCGTCCCCACCGCACCGCCGCCGTTCAGACCTACGTGCCGGAAATCGCGCGCGGTCTCGGCATCACGATGAGCCACTTCTTCACGAACACGAAGGAGATGGTGTTCGGCCAGCGTCCCGATCCGTCCACGGAGTCGGTCGAGGACGGCATCAACACGCTCTCTTACCCCGAGCAGAAGCGCCCGTACCCGGCGCGCTTTCGCGGCGTTCACCGGCTCACGCACCGCGAGGACGAGTCACCGCGCTGCGTCGCGTGTCTCTGCTGCTCGACGGCGTGCCCCGCGCAGTGCATCCACATCGAGGCCGGCGAGTACCCGGAGGGCGACCCGCGCCGCGGCTACGAGCGCTTCCCGAAGCGCTTCGTGATCGACGAGCTCCGCTGCATCTTCTGCGGCTTCTGCGTGGAAGCGTGCCCGTGCGACGCGATCCGCATGGACACCGGCATCCACGCCGCGCCGTACGATTCCCGCGAGCAGTTCATCTTCGAGAAGGATCTGTTGATGAGCTTCTCGGGCCGCGACGGCTCGAAGCTCACGCAGAATCCGCGGCACGAGCCGGGTGAGAAGGGTCACCCCGGCACCGACCGCGAAAAGTCGCACTGAAGCGCGGCCGCGCGGTCGGCTCGGCGCGCTCCGCCGGCCGAAGTGATATAGCCGAGCCATGACCGACTACGAGCCAGTCATCGGCCTCGAAGTGCACGCGCAGCTCCTCACGCGCACGAAGCTCTTCTGCGGCTGCTCGACGAATTTCGGAGCGCCGCCGAACACGAACGTGTGCCCGGTGTGCCTCGGTTTGCCGGGTTCGCTGCCGGTCTTGAACGCCGAAGCCGTCGCCATGGCCGTCCGCGCCGCGATCGCGCTCGGCTGCAGCATCGAGCCGACCAGCATCTTCGCGCGAAAAAACTACTTTTATCCGGATCTGCCGAAGGGTTACCAGATCAGCCAATACGAGGAGCCGTTCTCGCGTCACGGCAGTCTCGACGTCGACCTCGACGGCGTTCAGAAGAGAATCGGCATCACGCGCGTCCACATGGAAGAGGACGCGGGCAAGAACGTCCACGGCGTCGGAGGGGATTCGCTCGTCGATTTGAACCGCGCGGGCGTACCGCTCGTCGAAATCGTGGGGGAGCCGGATCTGCGCTCGAGCAGCGAAGCGGCGGCGTACCTGCGCGCGCTCCGCGACGTGCTCGTGTTCATCGGCGTGAACGACGGCAACCTCGAAGAGGGCAGCTTTCGTTGCGACGCGAACGTCTCGCTCCGCCCGCGCGGCACGACCAAGTTCGGCACGCGCTGCGAGATCAAGAACATCAACTCGTTCCGGTTCGTGCAGCGCGCGATCGACGCCGAAATCGCGCGACAAACGGCGATTCTCGACGCGGGCGGCTCGATCACGCAGGAGACGCGGAGCTTCGACCCCGACACGGGTCACACGAAGACGCTGCGCTCGAAAGAGGACGCGCACGACTACCGCTATTTCCCCGAGCCCGATCTGCCGCCGCTCGCGCTCGAGCCGGCGTTCGTCGCCGCGCAAAAGAGCGCGCTGCCCGAGCTTCCCGCCGTGATGCGCAAGCGCTTCGTCGACGAGCTCAAGTTGCCGCCCGCCGCCGCGCTCACGCTCACGGGGCACCCCGGCTACGCGCGCTTCTTCGCCGCGGCGTGCGCCGGCTTCGGCGATCCGATCAAGGTCGCCAACTGGGTCGTGAACGAAGTCTTGCGCGGCGCGAAGTCGCACGGCCTCGAGGCGACCTTCAGCGTGACGCCCGCGCAGGTGGCCGAGCTCCTCTCGCTGGTCGAGTCGGGCGAAATCAGCGGCAAGCAGGCGAAGGAAGTCTACGCCGAGCTCGAAGGCCACGCCGATCGGGCGCCGCGCGCCGTGGTCGAGCAGCGCGGCATGCGCGTCGTGTCCGACGAAGGCGCCATTCGCGCGCTCGTCGAGAAGGTGCTCGCGGCCCACCCCGAGCAGGTCGCGAGCGTCCGCGCCGGCAAGAAGGGCGTGCTAGGCTTCCTCGTGGGTCAGGTGATGAAGGAATCGAAGGGTTCCGCGAATCCGAAGCTCGTGAGCTCGCTCGTGGAGAAGCTCACGAGCTAGGAGCCACGCCGTGTTCGGCCGCGGCGCCTCCGGCGTGCACGGGCGTGCAAGCCTGCTCGCGGTTTGCTGGCTCGCGGCGGTCGCCTGTGGCGGCCGAGCTCGCACCGATGCCGGCGCCGGCGCCGGAACGACGAACGGAGGCGCGCCGTCCGTCATGGGCGCGGCGGGCGCGCCGGCGGAGGTCGAGTGCGTGCTCGCGGTGCGCCTCGACCAGTGTTGTCTGCCCGCTCAGCCCGTCAGCCGTGCGGAGCTCGACGCCGATCCGTGCTTGGCCGAATGGAGCCCGTTCGGCGCGAGCCCGCCCGCGAATCCCGCCTGCGCGGCGGCGCCGTGCAACTCGCCGTGTCTGACCATCCCCCCGGTTTCGAGCCGGCTCGTCGCACCCGACGCGAGCGGCACGTGTCATTTCGTCTCCGAGTGCGCCACCCCTGACGACTGCGTCGCCGTGCGCAACGTGACTTTGGGCTGCTGCGAAGATCCCATCGGGGTGCCGCTGTCGCTCGCCGCGAGCGAGCCGTGTCTCCTCGGGCCGGACCAGTCGTCGCCCGCTCAATGCCAAGCCTGTGCGGGCGACGTCTGCGGGCCGAACGGGTGGGGTCCCGTCGTGTGCACGGTGAACTCCGACGGCTTTTCCCAGTGTGGCGTCGACGCGCCTGCACCGAGCCCGTCCTGCACCGACGACCAAACGTGTACGGGCGACTGCGGGCGCTGCGAAGCGCCCACTCCCGCGACCTGCGGCTCGTGCACGGCCGACGCCGATTGCGTGGACCGGAGCCGGTGCGGCGGCGCGAACGACGAGTGCCGAGACGGCCTGTGTCAACCGCGAACCTGCACGGACCCGAGCGACTGCGCGCCGAACTCGTTCTGCGTGGACGGCGGCTGCTCGCCGGAGCCCGGCACTTGTCTCTACAGCTGTGCGCCCTGACGCCGCGCGGCCGTGCAACCCGGGCTCATTGGACTTCGACGGCGATCGTCACTTCTTTTTGCGCGGCGCCGTGCGGGTCGGTGAGCGGCCGGAGCGCGAAATGGAGCGTGGCTTTGCCGGCGCCCGCGGCCGTGAACGCGAAGAGTCGCGTGCCGCCGTAGCCGGTGCACGTCGGGCAATCGGCGGGCGGCTCGGCGACGTACTTCTCGTCGCCCACGCCGAGGACCTTCGCGTCGGGCGCGGGCTCGATGCGCCACTTCATCGGTACGGTGATGTTCGCCGGGAGGGCCACGACGAACGTCTCGCCGACCGCCGCGCTGATGCTCGTCGTCGAGGCGGGATACGTGTGCGTGCCGCTCGCCGCGGGCGGCGCCGCATCACTCGCGCTCGGCGCCGCGGAGCCGGGCAGGGGACTCGTGGTGGCGACCGGAGCGCTCGCGCCGGGCGGTGCGGTTTCCGGCGACGTCTTGCAGCCGACGAGCGTGCCCGCCAAGCACGCGAACGCCCCAACGAGTGCAGGCTTCATCAGTCCCAATTTTCGCATACCGTTCCGTCGTCGTCGTTCAAGAACTTGATCATTTTCTTCGCGGCATCGACCCACTCTTTCGTGGCGTTCACCTCGCCGTAGGCGTCCACCTCGAGCGACCGCACCGCGTAGCCGCAATAGCCGACCTGCGAGTACGAATCCCCGAGGTAGTAGAACGCGAACGGGACGTTCGGGTCGTCGTCCGGGGCGGCCGAAATCATGTCGTAGAGCGCCTGCACCGAATCCCAGGCTTCACCCAGCTGGTTTTCGGCCCAACCGTTCCAGAAGCGCGCCTCGTGCACGCGCGAGTCCTCCGGGAAGAGCTCGACGAAGAGCGCGAACTGATCGCGAGCGTCGGCGAGCTTGTTGTCGTCCTTGAACTCCATCGCGCTCGTGAACACGTCGTCGGCGTTCGGTTGCCCGCCCGCCTTCGGGAAGTCCTGCGTGAAGCGGTCGCGCTCGGCGGCCTTGTAGGACTTGTTCGCGACCGTGAGGTCCTTGGCTTTGAAGTCGTTCCAGCTCTTCTTGCCGTCGGCGGAGGTCGCCCACACGCGAAGCTTCTTCGCGCGCAGGAACTTCGAGTCGTCGGGGCGCTTCGCGTCGAGCACGGCGCCCGAGCTCACGTGAAACTTCCACGCCTGCGCGCTGCCCGGCTCGCCCGGCGTCCACTTGAAGGAGTTGCCCGAGGGGACGTAGGCCTGCACCGACACGTCGATGTCCCCGCCGGTGTCGTTGCGGAAGCTCACGTAGCGGTCGCCGTAGAGCGACTCTTGCGGCGCGGGCTTCTGCGTCTTTTCGGCGTCGACCCAGGCGGCCAGATAGCCGATCGAGTTCGAGCCGTATTTGACCCAAATGTAGCCGTCTTCGCCCCAGTTCGTGCCCCACGAGTTGCGCACGTGCCACGCCTTGCGCGCGTCGTCCCAGCCGACGATGTCGATCGCGTGGTTCGGGCGACCCTGGGCGCCTTCGTCGAACACGCCGCCCGTGTAGTTCTGGAAGGCGTCCGTCACGTACACGGTGGCCGAGATCGGGCCGTGCGTCGCGATCGCCTGCTTGATGAGGTCGTCGCTCGGAATCGTATCGGGATCGTCCGCGTTGACGAAGCCCCAACCCGCGACGCGCGTGTCGTTGCGGTCGGGGTTCGTGTTGCAGCTCGCCATCGCGGCCCTGTACGGCACCACCGGCTCGTAGGGCGCGCCGTTGTCGGACATCCAGTCGAGCGCGGTCGCGGGGACGTTGCCCTGGCAGTTGTCCCCGCCCGCCGTCGCGTAGGGCGGCACGCAGTTGACGAGCTGCTGCTCGGCGAGATCGAGCTCGGCGCCGTTTTGCAGCGACTGGCTGCCCTCGTACGCGCCGATCGCCGAGAACGCCCAGCAGCTGCCGCACGACTCCTGGTTTCGAACCGGCCCGAGCTTTTCACGCCAGGAAAACTGCGGGTTCGTCGGCGACGGCATGGCCGAGGTCGGGAACGACGCGCCGCTCGAGCCGTTCGTGTTGTCCGGGGTCACGATGATCTTGCTCGCGGTCATGAGCGAGCGATCGTCCGCGTCCTTGTGCTCGTGCTGCTTGTTCGGCGCCGTCGCCGGCGGCTTCGCGCGCTCCCGCATCGTTTCGCGCACGAGGTTCGGCTTACCGCGGCGGGCCTCGGCCTTCGCCTTCTGCGCCTTCGCCCGCGCCAAGTCGAGCTTGCCCGTGAACCCCGTGATCTGCTTGAGCGGCCGATCGGACACGCTCGTCACGCCGACCTGAAAGGAGCGCTTCTTCTGCAGCACGCTCGTGCGCAGCACCGCGATTTTGCTCTTCAGCGGCGCCGAGGCTTTCGCCTCGAGCTCGACGTAGCGCTTCACGCGCGCCGTGACCGCGCCGAGCCTTTCGGTGAGGAGCGGCTGCGACACGCCGCGCTTGACGGGCGAGAGCTGCGAAGAGCGGCGTTGCGCCGGCCTCTTGAACGGCTTCGGCTTCGCGATGCCGCTCCGCCTGAGCTCGGCGAGGCTCTTCTTTTTCTTCGGCTTCATCGCGGGGTTTCCGCGCGCGGCGCGCTCGAGCTCTTTCTGGAACAGGCCGTGCACTTCACCGATGCGCTGGCCGAGATTCAGTGGTGCGGCGGGCGCGGCGCCGCTCGGCGGCTGCGGCTGAGGCGCGGCCGGAGCTTGGGTGGGCGCCGGGCTTCCGGGCGGCCGCATCGACGGTTTCGGCGGCAACGCCCGGGCTGGAACGGTGAGGCTCGCGGCGCCGGCCGCGAGCAAGACGAGCGACAAGCTAGTTTTCCCTCGACTCCACATCGGGCGCGACGATTTCATCCTCCAGGAGCGGAGTCAATCGTCGCCGCGAACACGAGCGCGGGAGTCGGTGCTACTACTCTCGCGTGCTTTCCGCCGACGACGAGATGCCACCGAGCGGCGCGCCCGCGGCGCCCGGCAAGGAGAAAAAGCCCGCTTGGCTCAAGGTCCGCGCTCCGGGCGGCGATACGTACGCACGCCTGAAACAGACGCTCCGGAGTCTCGACCTCTACACGGTATGCGAAGAGGCGCGCTGTCCGAACGTCGGCGAGTGTTGGACGGCGGGCACGGCGACGATCATGCTGCTCGGGCACACCTGCACTCGCGGTTGCCGTTTCTGCGCCGTCACCACGGGTAACCCGCGCGGGGCCTACGATCCGCGCGAGCCCGTGCACGTGGCGCGCGCCATCGCCGAGCTCGAGCTCAAGTACGTCGTGCTCACCATGGTCGATCGCGACGACCTCATCGACGGCGGCGCCGAACAGGTCGCGCGCACGGTCGAGGGGTTGCGCGAGCGCAAGCCCGAGCTCCTCGTCGAAACGCTGGTCGGCGACTTTCGCGGCCGTCTCGGCGACGTGGACACGGTGCTTCGCTCCGCGCCGGCCGTGTTCGCGCACAACGTTGAAGTCACGCGCCGCCTCACGCCGCTCATTCGCGACGCGCGCTGCGATTACGATCTGTCGCTCCGCGTGCTCCGCCACGCGAAGGAGCGCGCGCCCGAGCGGTTCGTCAAGAGCTCGATCATGCTCGGCCTCGGCGAGAGTGCCGACGAGGTGCACGAGACGCTCGCCGACTTGCGCGCGGCCGGCGTCGACATCGTGACGCTCGGCCAATACCTCCGGCCGACCCCCAAGCACGCGAAGGTCGATCGCTACGTCACGCCCGAGGAGTTCGCCGCCTACGAAAAGCACGCCTACGAGCTCGGCTTCGCCTTCGTCGCCTCGGGCCCGCTCGTACGCTCGAGCTACCACGCGGCCGAGGGCTTCGTCGCCGCGCGGCTCACGCCGGGTGCGGCGGGCGCGCCCCACGTCGTGAGCCCCGCCGGTCGGCCTGATTCACCTGGAAATTTCGCGCCTGCCGGCGCGTTGATCCATCCGAGCTCGCTCGTCCGGCGTGAACCGAGCGGCGCCTGAGCGGGTTCTTCGCGGCGCTTCCAAGCGCACCGCGAAGCGGTGTAGCGTGGACCACGCTCGCCGCGGTAGACGAGCATGCCGCCTTTCCCCATGCCCGCGAACGACTCCCTCATCGGTAAGGTTCTGCGCCAGCTCAGCCGTCCGCCGTCTTACGGCGGCGCGCGCGGTGTGAAGGACTCGATTCTGGTGGCCTCGGCCGCGTCGTACGGGGCGCATTCCGAGGACGACCTCACGCAGCCGACCGGGTTCGATCCCGAGGTCGCGCGTCTGTTCGAGGCCATCGTCGAGAGCGCCTACCTCGTCGCGAACGCCGACGGCGAGTTCGACCAGACGGAGCAGCAGGCGTTCGAGCACGTGGTGCTCGAGGCGTGCGGCGGCCGCGTGGCCGAGCGTCAGATCCACGCGCTCCTCGCCGACCTCCACGATCAACTCACCGAGGACGGCCTCGACAAGCGCATCGACATGGTGGCCCGCAGCATCGCGCGCGAGGACCACGGTCAAGAAGTCCTGCGTGTGGCCGCGCTTTTGGCGCACGTCTCGGGCGGCGTGAGCGACGTCGAGCGTTCCGTGCTCGAAAGGCTGGCAAAAGCGCTCGGTCTGAACGCGAGTGCCACGGCCGCGGCGCTCGCCGAAGTGGCGACCGCCCTCGCGGACTGACGCTATTTTTGCGACATGACGGGCGAAACGTTGGTGCTATCGTGCGCCTCCGCTGCGGCGCCCCTCACACGCCGCGGCGCATTTCGAGGCCCGATTCGAGCTGGATGATGCGATGAGCTCCGACCAGAGCAGGCGTTCGGGAAGCGACGACCCGAACGCCATCGTCAGCGTGTTGCGCGACGACGGCACCCTCGACCCCGCACACGATCCGCACCTCGGCGACGACGAGGTGACCTTCCTCTATCGCCATCTGGTGGAGACGCGACAGCTCGACGAGCGCTTCGTCGCGCTCCAGCGCCAGGGCCGAATCGGGTTCCACGTCGGCTCGCTCGGCGAAGAAGCGGCCATCCTCGGCTCCGCTTACGCGATGCGCAAGCAAGACTGGCTCTTCCCTTGTTACCGCGAGTTCGGCGCGGCCCTCATGCGCGGCTTCTCGCTGCAGAAGCTCTGCGACAACATGTTCGGCAACGCGAACGACACCGTGAAGGGCCGGCAGATGCCGTGTCACTACACGTGCAAGGCGGTCGGGTGGGCTTCCATCAGCTCGCCGGTCGGCACGCAGATCACGCACGCCGTGGGCCTCGCCTGGGCCGCGAAGATCCGCCGCGACCCGGTCGCGTCCCTCGTCTACTTCGGCGACGGCGCGACGAGCTCCTCGGACTTCCACAGCGGCGTGAACTTCGCCGGCGTCTTCAAGCTGCCGGTGGTGTTTCTCTGTCGCAACAACGGCTGGGCGATCAGCGTCCCGGTCGAACGCCAAACCGCGACGCACACCTTCGCCGAAAAAGCCGTCGCCTACGGCATCCCGGGCGTGCGCGTCGACGGCAACGACGTCTTCGCCGTCGTCGCCGTCACGCGCCGCGCCATCGAGCGCGGCATGCGCGGTGAAGGCCCGACGCTGATCGAGGCCATCACCTATCGCATGGGCGGTCACTCGACGAGCGACGATCCCAATCGCTACCGCGAGAGCGACGCCGTCCAGGCCTGGGCGGCGCGCGATCCGATCGAGCGCGTCCGGAGCTACCTCGTGGCACGCGGCGCGTGGAGCGACGCCGACGAGCGCAACCTCAAGGCCGACATCGACGCGCGCTTCCGCGACGCCGTGGCCATCGCCGAAAAGACGCCGCCGCCCGCGCTCGAGTCGATGTTCGACGACGTCTACGCGAAGGTGCCGTGGCATCTCGCCGAGCAGCGCGCCGAGCTCGTCGCCGGGCCGCGCGCCCCCTCGCCGCACGGATGATCGCACGATGGCGCTGATCAACATGGTTCAAGCCATCAACGACGCCTTGCGCGTCGCGATGCGCGGCGACAATCGCGTGGTGGTGCTCGGTGAAGACGTGGGCAAGGTGGGCGGCGTCTTCCGCGTCACCGCGGGCCTGCAGGACGAATTCGGGGAAGAGCGCGTGATCGACACGCCGCTCAGCGAAAACGGCATCGTCGGCGGCGCCGTCGGCATGGCGCTCTACGGCATGGTTCCGGTCGTCGAGATCCAATTCGCCGATTTCATCTGGCCCGCCTACGATCAGATCGTCAACGAGCTCGCGAAGTACCGCTACCGCTCGGGCGGCGAGTACTCGGCCAAGATCGTCATCCGCACGCCGGTCGGCGGCGGCATTCGCGGCGGCCACTACCATTCGCAGCATCCCGAGGCCGCCTTCATCGGGGTCCCGGGGCTCAAGGTCGTCATTCCGTCGAACCCTTACGACGCGAAGGGGCTCCTGCTCGCGTCCATTCGCGATCCCGATCCGGTCGTCTTCCTCGAGCCGAAGCGCGTGTATCGCGCGGCGAAGGGCGAGGTGCCGGACGGCGACTACATGGTGCCGCTCGAGACCGCGAGCATCGTGCGCCCCGGGCGTCACGTCACCGTGCTCGCCTACGGCGCCATGCTGTACGAAGCGCTCGACGCCGCGGCGAAGGCGGCCGAAAAGGGCGTCGACGCCGAGGTCATCGACCTTCGCACGCTCTGGCCGCTCGACATCAAGACGGTCGTCGACAGCGTCAAGCGCACCGGCCGACTCGTCGTCGTCCACGAAGCGCCGCGCACGAACGGCTTCGGCGCCGAGCTCGTGACGCTCGTCGCCGAGCGCGCCTTCTATCACCTCGAAACTGCGCCGGTCCGCGTCACCGGCTTCGACACGCCGTTCCCCTACACGCTCGAGCTCGAGTACTTGCCGCTCTCGCACCGCATCTTGCCGGCAATCTTGTCGGTGGCTCGCGGCTGAGCGACTTCGGGGGTGAGGGGTGCTCCGCGCAGCGGAGTTCGCGGCTGCCTTTACGGTTTTGAAATTGGTTTCGGGGAAGAGTGTGCACCGCTTCCGGCAAATACCGGCGAAGCCCGCGCGCCGTGCTACCCGTTCGACACGGACGCGCGGCGCCGAAAAATCGAAATCAATGCCCGCGGCCCCCAAAAAATACTAAAACCCACCCGCTCATGTCGAAGCTCGAGTTCAAGCTGCCGGACATCGGTGAAGGCGTCGCCGAAGGCGAGATCGTCAACTGGCTCGTCCAGGAGGGAGACGCCGTCGCC
>DATJXW010000271.1:0-10318 GCA_035499895.1 Polyangiaceae bacterium
GCCTCGTGCGCGAGCACGGCTACACGCAGGAGACGCTCGCCCAGCGCGTCGGCAAGGATCGCTCGACCATCGCGAACGCGCTCCGCCTGTTGCGGCTGCCGAAGCCCGTGCGCGAACGCGTCGTGAGCGGCGAGCTCAGCGAGGGGCACGCGCGCGCCCTCCTCGGTGCGCCGACCGACGACGCGCTGGTCGACCTCGCCGACAAGGTCGTGAAGGGCCGGCTCAGCGTGCGCCAAACCGAATCGCTCGTGCGCGGTGCGAAGGCGAAAGAGGGCGGCAAGGCGAAGCCGGCCGGTAAATCCGCGAACGTGCGCGACATCGAGGGTCGTCTCGAGCGGCGTCTCGGTACCAAGGTCGAGCTCCGCGATCGCGACGACAAGGGCGAGATCGTCGTCAAATACGCGTCGTGGGACGAGCTCGATCGCATCCTCGGGATGATGCTCGGCAGCTGAGCACGGGCCGCCGAAGGCTCGCGGCTCGGCGCGCCGGGTTCGCCGCGCCGAGGGCTACTTTTTCGCGCGCAGCTCCGCTGCCTTCTTCTTCGCTTCGGGGCCGATGCCCTTGTCGCCGGCGAGAGTCGCGGCTTTGTCGAGGTGCTCGAGCGCGGCTTTCTTGTCGCCCTTCGCGGCGAGGTGGAGGCCGTAATAGTGGTGCGCGGGCGCGAAGTTCGCGTCCATGCCGAGCGCGGCTTGGTAGTCGGCTTCGGCGGCCTTGTCGTCCTTCTTCCCGTCTTCGCACATGGCACGGCGGACGAGCAGCGCCGGCACCTTCTTCTGTTCGAGCGCGCGACCGATGGTCGCGATGCAGTCGTCGAAGGCGCCCGCTTTCGTCTGCACCGACGCGATGCTCGCGAGGAGCGCCGGATCGTCGCTGCCCGCCGCCGTCTTGAGCTCGGCGAGTCCTTCTTTCTCCTTGCCCGCCTCGAAGAGCAGCTGCCCGTACGCGGCGTGGAGCACCATGTCCTTCGGCCGCGCGGCGGCGGCCGCGCCGTACGCGCCGAGCGCTTCGTCCTTCTTGCCGAGCGCTTCGAGCGCGACGGCGCGGTTCAACAGCAGATCGGGGTGCTTCGGCAGCGTCTTCAGCGCGGTATCGACGACGGCGAGCGCGCCCGCCGCGTCCTCGGCGTCGAGCAAGAGTTGCGAGAGGTTCACCGCCGGATCGGGGAGCTTCGGATCGAGGCCCATCGCGGCGCGGTACGCTTCTTTAGCGCTCGCCTTGTCGCCGAGTCCCTCGTCGGCGACGCCGAGATAGAACGCCGCCTGCGCGTCCTTCGCGTCGTCCTTGCGCGCTCGTTCGAGGATCGTCTTCGCGGACGCAAAATCCTGATTTTGGATGGCGGCCATCGCCTTCTCGACGTTCGCGTTCGAGGCCGGGGCCGACGCCGGAGCGTTCGCGGCGGACGCCGAATCGTCCATCGACGGATCGGCGGCCGGCGGAGGCGGCGCGCTGCTGCAAGCCGAAAGCAGTGCGAGCCACGCGAGCGGCGCTAGGAATTTCATGATGCGTTCGCTTTCTCGAGATGGGCGATGGCGGACGAGAGTCGCGCCTTGATGACTTCGATGCGATCGGCGTCCATGAGCTTGGTCCCTTTTTCGTCGGTGACGTAGAACACGTCGGCGACGAGGTTGCCCTCGGTGTTGATCTTGGCGAGGCTGATCTGCAGGCCGAGCATCTGCAGCGTGTGGCTCAGCCAGAAGAGCAGGCCGGCCTGGTCGCGCGTCGTGACCTCGATCACGGTGTGATTCTGCGAGACGCGGTTGTCGACGTGAACGTCCGTCACGATGGCCGGCATCGGGCGATCGGACCAATGCGAGCGGCGGTTGCCGCCCGTCACGAGCTCGGCGGGCGTGAGCTCCTGCGAGAGGAGGCGCTCGAAATCACGCTGCAGGCGCGGCACGGCGGCCTGCACGGTTTCGGGCGTCGTGCCCCCACGCACCCAAAACAGATCGAGCGCTCGCGTGCGGCCGTACGTATCGACCCAGTTGTGCACCTGCGCGCTCAGGATCTTGATGCGCGCGGCGGCGAGCGTGGCCGTGATCATCGCGAGCAAGCCGGGCCGATCGTCGGCGATGAAGCCGAGCTCGACGTAGGGCGCCGCGACCGTCATCACCGTCACGTTCACCTGCTGCATCTGCGCGGCGCGGGCGAAGCGCGAGTGGCGCACGATGTCTTGGCTCTCGTTCCCGTAGAGGTAGCGCTCGGGCATCGCCTCGAGGAAGTGATCGAGGAACACGCGCTCGCCGCGCTCCGGGCAGAGCGCGCGCACGGCCGCCCGCACTTCCTCGAGCCGCTCTTCGCCGTGGGGCGCGCGCGGCGAAGAGAGCAGCGCGTCGGCCGCGAAATAGAGCTGCTCGAGCACGCGCGACTTCCAGCTCGTGAGCGCGCCCATGCTCGTCATCGACACGTCGCACACCGTGAGCAGGTAGAGCTCGCGCAGGCCCTCGCGGCCGTGCACTTCTTCGCAAAACGCCTCGAGCGTCTCCGGATCGTCGATGTCACGGCGAGTGGCCACGTGATACATGCGGAGGTGCTTGAGCACGAGGTGCTCGACCTCGCGGATGTCGGGCTCCGGCAAGCCGAGCCGCTCGAGGACGCTCCGCGCGAGACCCGCGCCGCGCTCCGAGTGCATCTTGCCGCCCTCGTCCTTGCCGATGTCGTGGAGCAGCGCGGCGAAGAAGAGCACGTTCGAGCGCGAAATTTCGGCCGCGAGCCGCGACGCGAGCGGGTGCTCCGCCGCGAGCTCGCCGCGCACGAGCGCGCGCAGGTGATCGACGACCGCCACCGAGTGAACGTCGACCGTGTACGTGTGGTAAACGTCGTGATGCACGCGCCCGACGACCGGAGAAAACTCCGGCACCATCGCGACGAGCAGGCCCACGTCGTGGAGCTCCTGCAGCACCGAGCCGCCGCGAAACTTCGTCACCTGCACGGTGCTGCAAAGCCGCACGAAGAGCCGCGACGCTTCTTCACTCGCGCGCAGTCGCTCGGCGAAGCCCGGCGTCGCGAGCGCGCGCGCCACGGCGTCGCGGGCGAAGCCGTACACCGGGAGATCGCGGTTCACCGCCTCTTGGTAGAGCCGGAGCGCGAGCGCCGGCTCGAGCTCGAGCGCCGACGGATCCTCGACCGAAACCTGATCGTTCGTGAGCTTGAGGCCGTTCCCGAGGCTCCGCTCGCGCGGCTTGCGCTTCGGCGGCGGTTCGGCGCGCTGCAGGATGAGCTCGCGGGTGCGCGCGATGACGCGCGCGTTCCGGTAATACTCGCTCATGAACGCCTCGACGCCGGCGCCGCCGGGCCCGTAGCCGAGGTCCTTCGCGAGCGCCTCCTGCCGATCGAAGCTCAGGCGATCGGAGCGCCGGCCGGCGTTCAGGTGCAAGAGGTTTCGCACCCGCCAGAGCAGGCTCGTCGCCTCCTCGATCTCCTGCCACTCGCGCGCGAGGAGCACGCCGATGCGCACGAGCTCCCGCAACGTCTTCACGTGAAAGCGCGCGCGCACGGCCCAGCACGCCACGTCGAGATCGCGCAGCCCGCCGATGCCGTTCTTCACGTCGGGCTCGAGCAGGTAGACGGAGCCGCCGTAACGTTCGCCGCGCTCGGTCACGCGCTTGGCGAGCCGTTCGAGGAATTTCGAGATGTTCCCGATGCCGAAGAGGCCCTCGGTGGCGCGCTCGACGAGCTTGTCGCTCACGGTGCGATCGCCCGCGACGAGCCGCCAATCGAGCAGCGTCGTCGCCGTGGGCAAATCATTCTGTGCGAGCTCGAGCACCTCGTTCGCCGTGACGACTTGGTGGCCGATGCTGAGCCCCGCGTCCCACAGCGGGTAAAGCAACGCTTCAGCGACCGGCCGAACCTTGTCGACCTTCGCCGCTGAAATCAATCTCACGTCGAGGTCACTGTAAAAAGCGAGCTCCTCGCGTCCGTAGCTGCCGACCGCGGCGAGCCCCACCGGCACCCACGTGCCTTCCACCGTCATCGAGGTCTCGAGCGCGCGAAAGAGCGCGCAGAGCAGCCCGTCGATCACCTTGCTGTAGCGCATCGCCGCCGGCAGTCCGGCCTCCGGTCCCGCCGCGCGCACGAGCTGTTCGATCGCGCCCCGATGTCGGAGGACGTAGGACTTGAGCTCCGCCGCGAGAGTCGGCGAGCGCCGATCGAGCGTTGGGACCGACGAGGGCGCGGAGACGGGAGCGGGCATGCGGCCGGCCCGGGGTTATACCCTAACGGAGCGCGCTCTGCCCCTCGCCTGCTCAGGCGAAAATGCTATGGTCTTCTCAATGGATCGGCGGGGAGCGTTGTCGATTTTAGGCATGGCTCTGGTCGGGCTCCACGAGGCCCCGGCGCTCGCGGCCGTGGCGCGGGCGCTCAGCATCGGGGACCTCGTGAAGAAGAGCACGAGCGCGCTCGTCCTCACGGCGGTCGCGCGCCAGGCAACCTGGCAGGTCATCGGCGGCTCGCGGCGCATCGTGACGCAGACGCGCGCACGGGTGGAGGAGCTCGTGACGGGCGCGGATCCGAGCGCGAGCGAAGTCATCGTGAACACGCTCGGCGGCCGCGTGGGGACCATCGGGCAAATCGTCGAGGGCGAAGCGGAGCTCGCGATCGGCGAAACCTCGCTCACCTTCCTCACCGCGCTCGGGCCGCTCGCTTACAGCGTGACGGCCATGGCCCAGGGCCATTACCCGATCGTGAACGACGCGAGCGGGCGCATCCTCGCGACCAACCGCGAGCTGCCCGCCCTCGTGCAGAAGACGGGCTCGGCGGTCGAGCGTCTCGCCGGACGCAAACTCAGCGAGGGGCTCGCGCTCGTGAGGGCCGAACAGCGATGAGGTCGCGCCTTCTCGCGCTCGCGGTCGGCTGCGCGGGCTTTTTCGGCGCCGTGCCCGCGAGCGCCGACTATTGCCGCACGAAGGCCTGCGACAACCAGCCCGCCTACGACGACATCTGGCAGACGGCGCCGGACCCGCCGTGCATCCGCGACAGCGTCGGCTGCTTGATCGAGGGCACGCCGCTCTATTGGCCGCAGAGCTGCATCTCCTTCAGCGTCCAGCAAGACGGCTCGCCCGAGCAGCACATCGATTACCAGCTCGCGCACGACACCATCACCAAAGCGTTCTACGCCTGGCTCAATGTCGATTGTGGCGGCGGTCTCCCGCCAAGCGTCGCCATCGCCGACTACAGCCCCGCCGTCTGCGACCAAATCGAATACAACAAGGATCAACCGAACGCGAACGTCTTCATGTTCCGCGACGGCACCTGGCCCTACGTCGGGGGGGAAGACACGCTCGCGCTCACGACCGTCACCTACAACACCGAAAACGCGCAGATTTACGACGCCGACGTCGAGATCAACTCCGCGCAGGCGACCTTCACCTTCTCCGACGATCCGCTCAAGACGGTGGACGATCTACAAGCGGTGCTCACGCACGAATGCGGACACTTTCTCGGCCTCTCGCACGATCCCGTAAACACCTCCACGATGTTCCCAGAGTATTCGCCCGGGGAACTCTACCAACGCAACCCCGGAGCGGACGACATCGCCGGCATCTGCGACATCTACCCGCCCGGGCAAGACGTCGACACCTCGCACTGCTTGCCGCGCCACGGCTTCTCGCGCGACTGCGCCAAGCCGCAGAGCAAGGGTTGCGGCATCACCCGCACGGGTGACGACGGCTCCGTCTCGGGCGCGGCCGCCCTCCTCGCCGGCGTCGTGCTCGTCGGCGCGCGGCGGCGCTCACGCCGGCGGCGCACGCCGTAACCGGGCCGTTCGAAGGTTGGGGGGCGCCGTGCGGCTCGTCACGGCGCCGTGCGGCACCGTGACGGCGCCGCTCACGCCGACGGCGCTTGCGCGCGCAGCCCGGCCGCGCGGATGAGCTCGGCGTCTTCGTCTTCGTCCGGGTTCGGCGTCGTGAGCAGCCGATCGCCGTAAAAGATGCTGTTCGCGCCCGCGTACAAGGCGAGCAGCTGCGCCTCGCGCGTGAGCGCCGAGCGCCCCGCCGAGAGGCGCACCCGCGACTTCGGCATCATCACGCGCGCCGTCGCGATCAGCCGCACGAACTCGAGCGGATCGACCGGCGGCATCGACGCGAGCGGCGTCCCCTCGACGCGCACGAGCGCGTTGATCGGCACGCTCTCCGGGTGCGGCTCGAGCGACGCGAGCTCGATCAGCATCGAGCAGCGGTCGTCGACGCTCTCGCCCATCCCGATGATGCCGCCCGAGCACACGGTGATGCCGGCGCCCCGCACGCGCCGGAGCGTCGCCAGGCGGTCGTCGAACGTGCGCGTCGTGATGATCGAGCGGTAATGCGCGCGCGACGTATCGAGGTTGTGATTGTACGCGTCGAGACCGGCTGCTTTCAGGCGCTCGGCCTGCGAGTCCGTCAGCATGCCGAGGGTCACGCACGCTTCGAGGCCCTCCTCTTTCACGCCGCGCACCATCGCGAGCACGCGCTCGAAATTCGGTCCCTCTTTCGGCTCGCGCCACGCGGCGCCCATGCAAAACCGCGTCGCGCCGCGCGCCTTCGCGGCCCGCGCCGACGCGATCACGTCGTCCACCGAGAGCATCGCTTCGCCCTTCACGTGCGTCTCGTGGTGCGACGACTGCGAGCAGTAGCCGCAATCCTCGGGGCAGCCGCCCGTCTTCACGCTGAGCAGCGTGCAGAGCTGCACCTCGTTTTCGGGATGGTACTGCCGGTGCACCGCGCGCGCCCGGTCGACGAGCTCGAAGAGCGGCGCGTCGTGGATGGCGCGCACCTCCGGCAAGGTGAAATCGTGACGGAGCTTCGGCCTCTCGGGATCGGGGGTGTCGGGCATCGTGTCACCCCCGTGTAACGTGAGGCGGCGACGCGGTCAAAACCCGCGCACGCCCGCGCGCCAGCCGGCGCCTCAAAAGCCCATGTTCGCGCGCCCGATCTCGCGCTCGACGATGCCCTTCTGCACGAGCTCCTTCACGTGCATCTCGAAGGTTTGCATGCCGTAAAGCGAGCCGCCCGACTCCATCAGCTCCTTCAGCGGGGGGTTCCCTTCCGGTCGCTTGATGGTCTCGCGCACCGAGCCCGTGCCGATGAGCACCTCGGCCGCGAGCACGCGCCCCTGCCCGTTCGCCCGCGGCAAGAGCCGCTGCGCGACGATGCCCTGGAGCGCGCCCGCGAGCCGTTCGCGGATCTCCCCCGGGTCGCCTTCGGCGAGCGCGAGGATGCGATGCACCGTGCGGGCCACGTCCGGCGTGTGCAGCGTCGAGAGCACGAGGTGGCCCGTCTCGGCGGCCTTGAGCGCGATGTCCATCGTCTCGGCGTCGCGGATCTCGCCGACTTGAATCACGTCGGGATCTTGGCGCAAGGCGGCGCGGAGGGCGCTCGCGAAGCTCTGCGTGTCGGCGCCGATCTCGCGCTGGCTGATCGAGCACAAATCGTCCTCGTGCAGGTACTCGATCGGATCCTCGATCGTGACCACGTGCTTGTGCGTCATGTGGTTCATGTGATCGATCATCGCCGCGAGCGTGGTGCTCTTGCCGTTGCCGGCCGCGCCCACGCACAAGACGAGCCCGCGATCTTTCATGGCGAGCGTGCGGCACGCCATCGGCACGCCGAGCTCTTCGAGCTTGGGCACGCGCGGCGGGATCACGCGCATCACCACGGCGAGCGACCCGCGCTGCCGGTACACGTTCACGCGAAAGCGTCCGACTCCGGGCACCTCGTACGCGAGATCGTGCTCGCGGAGCTCATCGAGCTCGACGGCGAGCCGCTGCCGCCGGAGCACGTGCTGCGCGACCGCTTCGGTATCGACGCCGCGCAAGCGATCGACCCGAAAAAACGCGAGGCTCCCCCCGACGCGCGCCCCTGGCGGCTGCCCCACCTTCAAATGCACGTCGCTCGCACCGGCCGCCACCGCCTTCTGCAAGAGCTGATGGAAGTAGCCTTCCGAAATGAACGGGCTTTGCGCGCCGTACGCCGCGTCGTCGGCCATCCTCGCCACCCTACCCCAGCCGGCCCCTCGTCCGCCCCCGCAACAACTTCACTCCCTGCCTGCCAGCACTTTTCCGGCCGCAGCCGTTGCACGCGCCCCGCCCTCTGAGCTAAGACCCCGGGCCCGCGCGGCGCCCGACGCCGCCGGCTCGCCCAGGTAGCTCAGTTGGTAGAGCAGAGGACTGAAAATCCTCGTGTCGCTGGTTCGATTCCGGCCCTGGGCACTGCGTCGAAACGGCTCGATTTCTCATCGGAGGCCGTTTCGAAAATCTCGGGTTGGCCCACCTTTTGGCCCACCCTCTCCTTCTCGGCGTGGGCCAACGCGAGCGCCGCCAGCTCGGGAATCGCGGCCACCAACGGCGTGAGCTCGCCGAGCCCGAGTTCGTTCACTTGGCGGGCCTGCCGCCAGTAACGGTTGATCATCACGCTCGATCGATGGCCGGTGCGGTCAGCAACCCACGACTCGCTCTTGCCGTTCGCGCGTGAGAGCGTGACGAACGTCGCGCGTAGGCCGTGAACACGGATGCCACCGTCTCTGCCGAAGCGAAGACCATGGCGCGGATCACGGTAGAGCGTGCTCTCGAAGGCCGGCGAGCGTCCGTCTCGGCAAAAAGCTCGGCGCGGTCCACGCCAGCGGCGCCAAGGTGCAAGCGAAACGTCTCCGCGGCGCGGTTCTCGGGGATGCTGCCGAAGACCAACCAGTCGGCCGGCTTCGTCCGGCTTGAAGAACTGAGCGCCTGAGCCACGCCCGGTGTGAGTGCCCATGCCCGCGGGTCGTCCGTCTTGTTCGCGTCGAGCGTGACGACGCCGCGCTTCACGTCGACGTCCTTCCATCGGAGCCCCAGTGCCTCGCACAGCCGGAGCCCTTCACGGGCGAGGAAGCCATACACCACCCGGTAAGCGAGTGGCACACTGGGGCGGCTCTCCTGATTCTTTTCCCCCCGCGCGCGTTGCTCCGACCAGCCGAGCACCGCCCGATCCTCGTCGGGGTAGAGGTAGGCAGTGACACGTGCGCCGTGCACGGCCGGCAAGAAGCCGAGCGGCAGCGGACTTCGCTCGATGACCTTGCACGGATACACGGCCAGCCGGAGAACCTTCGAGATGAGCTGCGCGTATTGGCGGCGCGTGGCGCTCGAAAGCTCGGGGTCAAGTGCAGCCATTGCGCGCTCGGCGTCCTCGAGCTTGAACTCGTTGAGCGGCACCGACCCGATCGTCTTGTACAGCACCTCGAGCCGTCCCTTGTCGAGGTCCTTGCTGCGCTTCGTCTTCACGTAGTCGGGGAAATCCTTGTGAAGGCTTTCGTCGGTCCACTTCTCACCGAGTTCCTGAAAGGTCAGGGTCGGACGCTTCGTCTTGATCTGGCCTTGCCGGCGCACAGCGCCTCCGCGTACCTCACGGCGTCGTCGAAGTCGGCCGCAGTGGGCGCCTCGCCTGCCTCCTCTAGGATGATTGGCGCGCGGGCGGAGTGACCAGCACGGGCCAGGACGTTCGCGAGCTCGCGCATCTTCGTGGCGCGCTTCTCGGCTTCGGCTTCGTCGCGGAGCTTGATGACGAACCGAGACCGGAGGCCCTTTCCGTAGCGTAGGCGCGTGCGGAAGAAGCCTTCGGGCGTGGGTTGGAGGTCGGACCACTCCCAGCGGCCCTTCGTCTTCTCGTCGGTCACGGTTTTTTCCCTTGGAGCTTCTCGAGCTCCTGCTTGTTGCGCGAAAGCTCTGCTTCGGGACTGCTGTCACGGGACCAGACGCCGCCCGATTTCACGCAGTCAGCCATGTACCTGTCGCTGTGGTCAGCGTTGTAATAGTGCATGGCCCTGCCCTTTTTGGTGCACGTCGTCAGCGCGGCTTGCCCCAAGGACTCGCACGTCTGCGCCAGGACAGTCCCCGCGTCTGTCTCTTTGAACTGCGCGATTCGTTCCGGCGTGTCTTCGTAGTCGATGCAGACCGCGAGCTCTTTGCCGACAAAGCCCGCGACACTTACCGTTGCCGATGTTGGAGGCACAGTAGGCAACGCTTGTGGCGCGGCGCTAGATCCAACTGTGGCGACGCCAGGTTGTATGGTTGGTGAGTGGGAGCGCGAGCAGGCACCGACGAGCATCACCAAGAGAGGGGCGAGGTTGATCAGTTTCATCACGTCAGTTGCTTCCGGCTTTCTCACCTGCTGCACGAAATCCCGCCGCCCGGCGTTGTCACGTAGCAAGTCCTGCCGGCGTCCGTGAACTTGAACACCTCGACGCCGTTCGCGGAGCCCATACTGGTCCATTCGGAGGCGGCGCGGACCTCGTGGACCAGCGCCGCGAGAGCACCCAGGAAAGCCGTGAGAGCAATAATGTGCCTCATGCATCTAGCTCCTCTGTTGGTCGCTCG
>DATJXW010000272.1:0-20505 GCA_035499895.1 Polyangiaceae bacterium
CACCGAGTACGACGTGCGCGGGCTGAAGAGCCAAAAGATCCCCGAGGTCACGAGGAACGCGCCGCCGATGCCCACGAGCACGAAGCCCGTATCACGCGCCCACTCCTTCTTGCCGCTGAGCTCGTTGATGCCGAGGAAGGAGCCGCCGATGGCGCCGAAGACGAAGCCGCCGATCAGCATCGAACGCTCCCAGATCGGATACATGTCGCTCGCGAGATCGGCGTGGAGCCGCGCGTCGTACTTCGGCAGCCGAAACCAATCGGTCGGCTGCATGCGTAGATTCGCGATGCGATAGCGCTGCAGATCGGCCGCGGGCAAATCGACGCGGCAGGGCAGCTTGCACACGAGGTGATAGCCGACCGCGTCTTCGTCGGGCTCACCGATGAGGCGCTCGAGAAACGCGGTGCGCGTGGCCTCGGCCTCGATGTGCACGCGAGGCCCGGGGATCTTGGCGAGAATGCCGTCGAGCTCGCTCTGCGCAGGGGCTGGGGCCGCGGGCGCGGGTGCGGGTGCTCCCGGCGCGGGGGCGGGTGTTCCCGGCGTGGCGGCGGGCGCGGGAAGCGGCGCGGCGGAAGCCGGTGTCCCGGCGGGATTCGCTGCGGGCTTGGCGGGCGCGAGCGCGCCGGAGCCGGCGAGGTTGATCGGCTTGCCGTCCCGATCCGCCTCTTCGATTTCGGCGACCGGGATGCGGCGCACCTGGCCGTCCGGAAGGCGAATGCTGACGTGGTTCGCCGGGTCGACCTCGACGATCATCCCGCGGAGGTAGCCGCCGTTCTTGAGCTCGACCGCATCGGTCAGAGTCGGATCGGCCGCGGCGCTCTGGGCCAGGGCTCGAGTGGGAAAGGCCGCCAGCATTAGCCCGCACAAGACGGGGACGGCGGCCAGCTGACGCAACGTCGTCATGCCCGGCTATCGAAGCACAAAAAAGCTGGTCGGGCGGCAGCCAACGGCGGTCCGCCCGACCAAACGTGCATCAGGAGAGAATCACTCGCCGGTCACGACGACGCAGTACGTCGAGTAGATACCGAGAATGTTCGAAGCCGTGCCGTCGACCGACGCGATCTTCGTGATGCCCGCCTGCTTGGCCGCGGTCGCCGCCGAGGCGTCACCCGTCGCAATGATGCTCAGGATGTCCGAGGCGCAGGATTCGCCGCGCTTGCCACCGAGCGCGTTGTCCGTCGCGCGCTCGTTGAACTGCACGTCGGAGTACACGCTCGCGCCGCCGGCGTTCTTGCCCTTGATGGGCGAGGACGCACAAGCGCCGAGGGACACGCCGAATCCGAGGACGATAGCTGCCATGATGAAGTGCTTCATATCTCTCTAGCCTTCCCTAGTAATGCCAAGGTGCCTCGGAATATCCCGCGCCACCTTAGTTCGCGGCCACGCTAGTGGGGCGGAAAGGCCTCTGTCAAGCGCACGGTCATGTTCTTCTCGCGTTGAATAACAGCGTGTTCTCTATCGTCTTTCTGCGTTCACTTCTCTCGTGCGAGGCACGCAGTTTTCCGGCCGGCTGGCGGGTTTTGCGGCCCCTTTTTTGTTCGTTCTATAAGGGGCTGCATGCGCCGTCGCTTCCCGCCGGCATCGAGTTTCTCGACCTTCGCCACGAGCGTTCGCTGAGCTCCGAGTCCGACCGTGCATCGCCCCGAGCCAGCGCCTGAAACGGTGAGGAGAAGCTTCGCGCGTGGACGCGAACGGCCGCGCGGCGTCGTGTGGTTCGGCGTGCGCTCGTTCTGGGGCCACTGGCGTCACTTCTTGGCGGCGGCGATCGCGACCGAAGACGTCGACTCGCGCGATTGGATGACGCCGGACGAAGCACCGCAGCTGCTCGCCCGCATCGTCGCGCGACTCGGCGGCGACACGCGCGCGCGCACGTTGAGCGAAGCGCTCGGCCGCGATCTGTTCGTCGATTTCGTCGCCGACACGGGCGACGACACGGGCGTGAGCCGCGAAGTCGCGCGCATGCTGTTCGCGGACTACGACCTGCCCTCGCTCGAGCGCCCCGGCGAGCGCCTCGCGGCCCCGCGCGGCGAGCTCCTCATCTTCGGCGGCGACACGGCGTATCCGGTCGCGACCGCGCAGGAGATCCACAATCGCGTGATTGTGCCCTTCAATCAAGTGCTCGAGTCCATGCCGCCCGATCCGACCCCGCGCGTGCTCCTCGGCATTCCGGGCAACCACGATTGGTACGACGGCCTCGACGGCTTCGCGCGCATGTTCCGCCGCCGCGGCCGTCACGACGACGCGCCGGCCAGCACCGTCGCCTTCTCGCCGCTCATGCGCCAGCACTACGCCGAATGGGCCCGCGAGTTCGTGCGCGGCGGCAAGATCGACAAGCCGCGCGCGCTCGTGCTGCGCGGCTACACGCCGGTGCAGAACGCGAGTTACTTCGCGCTCGATCTCACGCCGCGCATCGGGCTCATCGCCGTCGATCGCCAGCTGCGCACGCCCGACGCGCGGCAGCGCCGCTTCCTGATCGACGCCTACGAAGCGCATCCGGAGCGCGCGACCTGGGCGCTCTTGCCCGATCCGGTGTACCGCTTCGGCAGCGCGAGCAGCACCGGCACCGCCATGGTCGAGAGCCTCCACTTCGATCTCGGCACGCGCGATCACTTCGTGCTCACGGGCGACGTCCACCACTACGAGCGGCTCGAGCGCGGGCGCCTGCTGCACGTGATCGCGGGCGGCGGCGGCGCGTTCCTGCATCCCACGCGCATCGCGCCGGGCGGCATCCGCGGCGTGCGCGTCTGGCCGAGCGCGAAGCAGTGTTTGCGCCTGTTGCGCTCGGTGCCGCTAAAGATCGCGCTCGGCCGCTCCGGGATCTTGCCGCACGTCTTGCTCTTCACGCTCTTCGCGCCGGCCGTCGAGTTCGGCACCCGCTTCTGGGAACGGCGCGGCGTGATCATGGCGGCGCCCTTCGCGACGACGCTCGTGCTCACGGTGATCCTGGCGCTCATCGGCGGCGTGCGGCGCCGCAAATCGGTGTTGCCGCTCGCGTTCACCGCGGCGCTCTGCGCGGCGCTCGCGCCCGTGGCGGCCTCCTTCGCGCTCGGCCAGGCGCTCGACGTGCTCGCGCTCGAGATGTCGAGCCATGTCGCGGCGGCCATGACGCTCGGCGCCGCCATGGTCGCGGGCGCCTGGATTTTCGGCGCTTACCTGACCTTGCTCACGCGTCTCGGCTTCGAGCACACGCAAGCGTTCACGGCGCTCGACCATCCGGGGTTCAAGCACTTCGTCCGCCTGCGGGTTCGCGCGGACGGGAGCGGCATCGACGGCTGGTGCCTCGGTCTCGTCGATCCACTCGGCCGCGATCAGAAGCCGGTGTTGGTCGACACGTTCACCTGGCGTCCCCATTCCGGAACCGCCGCCGAGTGAGCGCGGAGCGCGCCTAAAAGAGCTCTTCGTTGCGGACGTGCGCGTGCACCACGCGCTGCGGCTTCGTGCCGACGTTCGAGAGCTCGCAGCCGCCCTGGAGCAGCGGCCCGAGCGCGCTCAGGCCGAACTTGTAGCTGCACACCTTGCCGTTCTGGGCCACGTAGACGCCGGGCAGCTCGACGTTCGCCGCCTCGTCGGGGCCCGCGGGCGACACGCCGGACGCGGCGGTCGGATTGCGCTCCAGCAGGTCTTTCTTGCCGTTGCCCCACGACCGCAGCCGCGGCGGCGTCGCCTCGAGGCGCGGCCCGTAGAGATCCTGCTGGCGCCGGCCGTCGGGGAGCCGCATGTCGGCGACCAGATCGACGACGAAGCGCGCTCCCTCCCGAGGCGGCGGGATTCTCGGCGCGTTCTTCGCGAGGTCTTCCGCGGCGCGCGCGGCGACCCGCTTCCACTCGGCGTCTCCCGTGGACGCGCTCTCGAGCCGCACTTCGACGCCGCCGGTGCGGAGCACCGTGACCGCGAAGCTTGCGACCCCGAACGCCGTTGCGCCCTCGCCGTGCGCCGCCTGCTCGAGCGCCGAGACGACGCGCCCCGAAGGACCCACCGAGCGGCCGCGATCCATGGCCTCGAGGCCCTCCTGCAACCCGCCCGTAGTGCTCGCAGGCGGCGCCTGGACGAGCGGTTCGCGCGGCGAGCGGGGGAGCGGCGCCTCGGCGACGGCCTGCCCGCTCGGCGGCAGCCAGCGCGTCCACGCGTCCGCACCGAGGCCGAGGTCGACGGGCCGCCCGGCTACGGCTTCGGGCGCGGCGGACGGCGCGGTCGGCGGCGGGCTCGGCGCCGGAGCGGCCGCTTCGCCAGCGGCGAGCTCGGCCACGACTGCCTTCTCCACGCGACGCGGCTCCGCCGGAACGCTCGTGCGCCCGGGGGCGCGGGGTTCCGACGGGCCCGAGGCCTCGTTCGGGGGCGGAGCCGTGGGTGCCGCGGGGGCGAGCGGGTCGTCACCGAGCTCGACGGCGATCTCGTCCGGGCGCGGGCTCGCCGGCGCCGGCCGCGCGACGACGGCCGGGCGCGCCGCGAGGCCGACGACGGCGAGCAACCCTGCGTGCAGGAGGAGCGCGCCGACGACGGCGAGGCCGTCACGGAACGACCGGCGCCTCGACTCCCGCATGCACCGGCTCCGTACCACCGCCCCGGGCCGTGTCGAGCTTCAAATCCTCGAGACTTCGACGACGCCGCTCACCTTTTGCAGCGCCTTGATCACGGTTTTCAGCTGGGAAACGTCGCTGCAGTTGAAGGTGAACACGTTGCGCGCGTGCCCGTCGTCGTCGGCGCGGCAATTCGCTTCGCTGATGTTGATGCTCTGCGCGCTGAAGGTCTGACTCACCGTCGCGAGAATGCCGGGCTTGTTCGTGGTCGTGACGCAGATCTGCACCGGGCGCTGCACCTTCGTCTTCGAATCCCAACTCACCTCGATGCGCCGCTCCGGATCCATGTCGAGCGCCTTGCGACACTCGCGCCGGTGCACCGTCACGCCGCGCCCGCGCGTGATGAAGCCGACGATCGCGTCTCCCGGCAGCGGACTACAGCAGCGGGCGTAACGCACGAGCACGTCGTCGATGCCGCTCACGCGGATGCCCGCCTGATCGCGCCCGGTGACGCGCCGGACGAACTGCTCGAGCCGGCCGCTCCGTAGCTGCTCGCTCGGCGGCTCGCTGTCGGGCGTCTGCTCCTGCATCGACTGCACGACCTCTTCGGCGTGCACGCGGCCGTAGCCGATGTCGAGCAGGAGGTCGTCGAGATCCTGAGCGCCGTGGCGCTCGGCGACGCGCTTGCTCTCCTCGGCGTTCTTGTGGAGCTTCGTGAAACTCAGGCCGGCGCCGCGCATTTCGGCCTCGAGCAGCTCACGGCCGAGGTTGATGCTCTTTTGACGGAGCTCGGCGCGGATGTGCGAGCGAATGCGCGCCCGGGCACGCGTCGTCACGCAGAAATCCAGCCAATCCTTGGTCGGCTGCTGCGTCGGCGAGTTCATCACTTCGATCACGTCGCCGCTCTTCAGCTTGTAGCGGAGCGGGACGATCTGTCCGTTCGCGCGCGCGCCCGAACAGTGATGACCGACCTCCGAGTGAATCGCGTAGGCGAAGTCGACCGGCGTGGAACCGCGCGGCAAAACGCGCACGTCCCCGCGCGGCGTGAACACGTACACCTCGTCCGGGAAGAGGTCGATCTTCACGCTCTCGAGGAACTCGACCGGATCCTTCACGTTGCGCTGGAAGTCCGCGAGCTCGCGCAGCCACGAGAACTTCTCGGCGTCCTTCGGATCCACGCCGCCCGAGATGCGCTCCTTGTAGCGCCAGTGCGCGGCGACGCCGTGCTCGGCGACGCGGTGCATCTCGTTCGTGCGGATCTGGATCTCGATGCGCTGGCGCCCCGGACCGATCACGGTCGTGTGGAGCGACTGATACATGTTCGGCTTCGGGAGCGCGATGTAGTCCTTGAAGCGACCGGGAATCGGCGTCCAGCGCGAGTGCATGGCGCCGAGCGCCGCGTAGCAGTCGGCGACCGATTCGACGCAGATGCGGAAGGCGAGGATGTCGTAGACCTGCTCGAAGTCGCAGCCCTGGTCCTTCATCTTCCGGTAAATCGAGTAACTGTGCTTCGCCCGGCCCGTCACGTCGGCTGCGAAACCCTGCTCGGCGAGCCGCGAAACGATCGTGCGGCACACGCTCTCGGTGTAGCGGTCGCGGTCTTTCGCACTCTTCGCGAGCTTCTGCGCGAGCTCGTGGAAGCTCTCGGGCTCGAGGTACTTGAAGGAGAGATCCTCGAGCTCGCTCTTCACGCGCTGCATGCCGAGGCGCGACGCGAGCGGCGCGTAGATCTCGCGGGTCTCGCGCGCGATGCGCTCCTGCGCCTCGGGCTTCATCGCGCTCAGCGTGCGCATGTTGTCGAGCCGGTCGCAGAGCTTCACCAGGAGCACGCGGAGGTCGCGCGCCATGGCGACGACCATCTTGCCGAAGCTCTCGGCCTGCCGATCCTCGCGCGAGCTGAAGTTGATCTTGCCGAGCTTCGTGACCCCGTCGACGATCGTGGTCACTTCGGGGCCGAACTCGCGTTCGAGGTCGCCGTTCGTGACTTTCGTGTCCTCGAGCACGTCGTGGAGCAACCCCGCACAGACGCTCGCCGTGTCGAGCCGGAGCTCGGTGATGAGGCCGGCGACGCTCGCCGGATGGATGAAGTACGGGTCGCCGCTCTTCCTTAGCTGGCCCTGGTGCGCCCACTCGGAGTAGCGATACGCCTTGCGGATGAGATCGACGTCCGCGGCGGGGTGGTAGCTCTTCACGAGCTCGACGAGGGAATCCACAGCGAGCATGGTCGGAGGCGCCCCGGGGACCCGGAAGTCAGCGGAACCAGGCTCGGGGTAACGATTAGATTAAGTCCGCCCTATGCCCCTCGCAAAGTGCCAAGCGAGGATCCCGTCCTTCTGAAGCTTTTTTGGGGGTACCGGGCGAGCCGGCGCCCGCGTCACCCCTCACAGTGTGGCTAAAACCGCGGCCGCCGCTGTCGTGTCCGCGGCGGGCGTGACGGCCGAGACCTCGGTCGAGCCCGAAGCCCATGCGGCGAGGTCGGCGAGGGCGCGCTCGGCCACGGCTTCGTACTTGGCGCGCTTGGCGAGTTTCGGCACCTTGCCGTTCGGGCCCGGCGGCGGGACGAACGGGGCGATGTGGGAGAAAGTGATGTTCGACGGCTGGTAGTCGCCCGGGTGGCGGGAGAGATGCGCGACGAGACCGCCGTGCGCGGTCGTCGGCGGCGGCAGCACGGGTTCGCGGCCGGCGAGCCGCTCGAGGATGAACCGCGCCACGAGGAGTCCGCTGGCCGCGCTCTCGACGTAGCCCTCCACGCCGCTGATCTGCCCGGCGAAGTAGATGCCGGGCTCGGCCCGGAGCTGAAACGTCGGATCGAGGAGGAGCGGCGCGCGCAGGAACGTATTCCGATGCACGGCGCCGTAACGCAGGATCTCGCACTGCTCGAGCCCGGGGATGGTGCGAAACAGGCGCTCTTGCTCGCCGCGGATGAGCCGCGTCTGAAAGCCGACGAGGTTGTAGGCGGTTTCGGCGGCGTCCTCGGGCCGGAGCTGCACCACCGCGAACGGCCAGCGCCCCGTGCGCGGATCGGTGAGCCCGACCGGCTTCATCGGACCGAACGCGAGCGTCATCTCGCCGCGCTCGGCCATCACCTCGATCGGCAGGCAGCCCTCGAAGTAGCGCACGTCCTCGAAGCTCTCCGGCGCGACCTTCTGCGCGGCGCGGAGCTCGGCGACGAACGCCTTGTAGCCGGACTCGTCGAACGGCGCGTTGACGTAAGCGCTGCGATCCTCTTCGGTTTCGCCCTTGTCCCAGCGCGACGCGCGGAACACCTTGCTCTCGTCGATCGAATCCGCGCTCACGATCGGCGCGATGGCGTCGTAGTACGCGAGCCGCGCTTCGCCGACGCGGCGCGCGACGTCCTCGGCGAGCGCGTCGCCGGTGAGCGGCCCCGTCGCGACGACGAGCGGGCGCGCGTCCGGCAGCCGTTCGACGAGCTCGCTCCGGAGCTCGATGAGCGGGTGCGAGCGGAGTTTTTCCGTCATTGCCGCCGAAAAGCGGTCGCGGTCCACGGCGAGCGCGCCGCCCGCCGGCACGCGCGTGAGCTCGGCCGCAGCCATCACTTCGGAGCCGAGGCGGCGCATTTCCTCTTTGAGGAGGCCCACGGCGTTCGCGAGCGCGGCGCCGCGGAACGAGTTCGAGCACACGAGCTCGCACAAGGAATCGCTGGTTTGCGCGGGCGTGCGGCGCGCGGGCTTCTGTTCGAGCAGGACGACGCGCACGCCGCGCTTCGCGAGCGCGAGCGCGCACTCCGACCCGGCGAGCCCCGCGCCGACGATGGTGACGGACGGCGTGGTCACGGCGGGGGCGACGCGCTGTGCTCGCCGTGGGCGTGGCCGGCGTGATCGTGCGGCGCGTCGCCCGTGCCCTCACCCGCTTCCTCGAGCGGTCGCGAGTAGCCGCACTCTTTGCCGCGGCCGCAGACGAGCTTCGGGTTCTTCTGCCCGCCCGCCTGGACGAGGAACGGGTACTTGCAGAGCGGACACGGTTCGTTCACCGGCTTCTGCCAGACCTTGAAGTCGCACTTCGGGTAGTTGGTGCAACCGTAGAACGAACGCGAACCGCGCTTCTTCGAGCGGATCTCGACGATGTCGCCGCCGTCCTTCGGACACGGCACGCCGAGCGGAACGGGCCGCGCGTTCTTGCACTCCGGGTAACCGCTGCACGAGAGAAACTCGCCGTAGCGGCCGGTCTTGATCACCATCGGCTTGCCGCACTTGTCGCAAGCGATGTCGGTGACGCGCGGCTGCGCCGGGGCGTTGCCGTCCTTACCGAGGTCGCGCGTGAACTTGCACTTCGGGTACGCCGAGCAGCCGAGGAACCAGCCGTTCTTGCTCCAGCGCTTGTTCAGCGTGGAGCCGCACTCGTCGCACTTGAACTCGGTCGGCTCGGGTTCCGGCGCCCAGCGCTTGCCCTTCTTCGCGCCGTCGAGCACCTGCCGGAAACGGCCGTAGAAGCGGCTGAGGAGCTCCTTCCGGCCTAGCTTGCCGGCCTGCACGTCGTCGAGCTCCTCCTCCATCTTGGCGGTGAAGCTCGGATCGATGAAGTCGAGGTTCGTGGAGACGAGGCCGTCCACCACGATCTTCCCGAGCTCGGTCGCTTTCATCTGCCCGCCGGGAAGCTTCTCGACGTAATCGCGAGCCTGCACCTTGCTGATGATTTCGGCGTAGGTGCTCGGGCGGCCGATGCCGCGCTTCTCGAGCTCGCGCACGAGCGAGCCTTCGTTGAAGCGCGCGGGCGGCTGCGTGAACTTCTGCTCGGTGATGACACCGGGCGGCGTGCGGAGCTTCAGCTCCTCGCCCTCGGCGACGGGCGGCAAGAGCCCCTCTTCGTCGTCACTCGCGCGCGCGGCGGCCGCGCCGTGGCCGTTCGCGCTGCCGTTGCCGTTCGCCTGGGCGGGCGCCTTCGCCTCGGCCTCGCCGTCTTCTTCGCCGGCGAGCTCCTTCGGCCCCTCTTCGAGCGCGTTGCTCGCGGAGTACTGCTCGAGCCAGCCGCTGAACTTCAGCACCTTGCCCGTCGCGCGCAGCACGTACTTCTTGTGGCGGGGAGCGGAAGCGCTCGGCGTGGCTTCGATATCGACGCCGGTTTGGTCGTACACGGCGGGCGACATCTGGGATGCGATGAAACGATCCCAAATCAAGCGGTAGAGCTTGAACTGCTCGTCGGAGAGGTGCTTCCTCACCTTCTCGGGCGTGAGCTCGAGCGAGGTCGGGCGGATGGCTTCGTGCGCCTCCTGCGCGTCCTTGCGGGAACGGAAGACGTTCGGCTTGTCGGGCAGGTGGCGGTTGCCGTACCGCTCGGCGATGAAGCTCCGCACCTCGGTGACGGCGTCGGGGCTCACGCGCACGGAGTCCGTACGCATGTAGGTGATGAGACCGACGAGACCGCCGTCTTTTTTGAGATCGATGCCTTCGTAAAGCCGCTGCGCGACGTTCATCGTGCGCTTCGTCGTGAAGCGCAGGTAGCTCGTCGCGTCCTGCTGGAGCTTGCTCGTGGTGTAGGGCGCCGGCGCGTTGCGCTTCTGCTCGCGCTGCGTGACGGTCGCGACGCGGAACTTCGCGCTCTCGAGATCGCGACGCACGGCGGCCGCTTGCTCGCCGCTCGTCACCTCGAGCTTCTCGCCGTCCGCCTTCGCGAGTCGCGCGACGAGCTCGCCCGCCTTGGCCTTGAGCCCGACGGCGACGTTCCAGTACTCCTCGGGAACGAACGCTTCGATCTCCCGCTCGCGGTCGACGATGAGCCGAAGCGCGACGGATTGGACGCGGCCGGCACTCAAGCCGAACGCGAGCTTGTTCCAGACGAGCGCCGACACGTCGTAGCCGACGATGCGGTCGAGTACGCGGCGGGCCCGCTGGGCGTCGTACAGGTCACGGTCGAGCTCGCGCGGCGCCTCGATGCCGTGCTCGACACCCTTCTTGGTTATCTCGCCGAACTCGACGCGTTTCACGTCGAGCTCGGGCCGCTTGAGCTCTTCGGCGAGATGCCACGCGATCGCCTCTCCCTCGCGGTCGGGGTCGGTCGCGAGGAGCAGGGTGTTCACCTTCTTCGCTTCCGCTTTGAGATCGGAGAGGACCTTCGCCTTGCTCTCGATGATCTCGTACGTCTCCTGGAAGCCTTTCTCGACGTCGATACCCATGCGCTTGGGCAAATCCTTGATGTGCCCTTTACTCGCCACGACCTCGTAGCCGGACCCCAAGTACTTCTTGATGGTCTTGGCCTTGGCTGGCGATTCGACGACGACGAGGGTCTTATTACCCATGGGGATCCTTGTTACCGGGGACCTGCGAGGGGAGCTAAGTTTCGGTCAATGTGACGAGAGCGCAAGGGCTCGAAGCTTCTGCCGGTGCGCTTTCATTCGTCATTTCGAGAGGTTACTTGGTAAAAACCGGCCTCCGAGCGGGGTTAACCCCAGGCCGCCGGCGGGGTCGGCAACTAGCACGCCCTCTAGCGTGAGCGTCAAGATGTGCCTCTGAACCGCCGCCGGGGCCAGCCCCGATGCCGCACAGACGGCGTCGAGGTGGCGGGCTCCGGCGCCGACGGCTCGCGCGACGCGCTCGACCTCCCGCTCCGCCGAGAGCGCTTCGAACGGCAGCTCGACCTGCCGAGCGGGCGCTTCGGAGTCGCCGTCCGGGTCGCTCGGACTCGCCGGAATCACCAAGGATTCCTCCAAGGTCCGGAGGACGTCGCGGCTGCTCGCGCAGAGCCGCGCGCCGAGGCGTATCTCCAAGATGCATCCGGCGCCGGTCGAGATCCAGGGGGCGCTCGGCACCGCCAGCAACGGACGGCCGAGCCGGCGCGCCCAGGCGGCGGCGTTCCGCGCGCCGCTCCGCACCGGCGCCTCGACCACGACGACCGCGTGCGCGAGCGCGACCAAGCAGGCGTTGCGGGCGAAAAAACCGCTCCGCGGCGCGGGCTCGTGCGGCGGCAGGAGCGACAGGTAAGCGCCGCCGGCTTCGATGATTTTGCTGAAAAGCGGCACATTTTGCGGGGGAAATGGCCGCTCATAGCCGGCCGGCGCGACGACGACGGTGCGCCCCTCGCCTTCGAGCGCGCCGAGGTGCGCTCCGGTGTCGATGCCCTCGGCGCCACCCGAGAGGATGATGATGCCGGCGCGCGCGAGCTGTCTCGCGAGCAGCTTGCCGAAGTCGAGGGCGGCAGCCGAAGGGTGCCGTGTACCGACGATCGCCACGGTCGGGCCGCGCGGGAGCTCCCCGATGAGGTGAAGCTCGGCGGGCGGCTCCGGCAGGTCCTGGAGGCTCACGGGGAGCGACGGGCCTGAAAGGATTCGGGAAATCGGTTCGGCCATGCTTTCGGAGTCGGCCGGAGCGCGGCGCCGGTTGCGGTGGCCCGGAAAGTTCCGCGCTTGAAAAACGCTGTGCTACATTTCCCGACATCATGAAGCTCGTCGTGGCGACGCACGGCCACTGCTTCGATGGCCTTGCGAGCGCCGTCGTGTTCACGCACCTCTGCCGTGCCTTCTATAAGGACGAGCCGCTCGAGCTTTCCTACCGCGCGTGCGGTTACGGGACCGGCCAGGCGCGCGCCGACGACGCGATGCTCGCCGGGGACGTGAACGCGATCCTCGATTACCGCTACCACCCGAGCGAGCGGCTCAGCTGGTACTTCGACCATCACCGCACGGCGTTCGCGAGCGACGCCGACCGCGCCCACTTCGACGCGCGGCGCGAAAATGGTCATTTCTTTTACGACGCCGCCGCTTCGTCCTGCACGAAGCTCATCGCCGAGCTCGGCCGCGAGCGGTTCGGGGTCGAGAGCCCCGCGCTCGGCGAGCTCGTGACGTGGGCGGATCGCGTCGATTCGGCGCGCTTTCGCAGCGCGGAAGAAGCAGTGGACCGCTCCGATCCGATCATGCGCCTCGTGAGCGTGGTCGAACACTACGGCGACGACGCCTTCCTCGAGCGCTTCGTGCCGGAGCTCCTCGCGCGCCCGCTCGGTGAAGTCGCGAAGCTCCCCGAGGTCGCGGCGCGCTACCGTCCGCTCGGCAAGAAGCACGACCGCTTCGTCGATCGCGTGAAGCAAAGCAGCCTGCGTCAGGGCCGCGTCGTGTTCGTCGATCTGACCGAAGAGGTGCTCGACAGCGTCGGCAAGTTCGTGACCTACGCGCTCTTCCCCGACTCGGTGTACTCGGTCGTGATCGGCCTGCTCAAGAACGGCCCGAAGATTTCGGTCGGGTACAATCCGTGGTCGGGCCGGCCGCGCGACGCCGACATCAGCTCGATTTGCGCGCGCTACGGCGGCGGCGGGCACCCCGTCGTCGGCGGCATCGCGTTCTCGAACGCGGAGATCGAACGGGCGCGCAACGTGGCGCGCGAAATCGCGGCCGAGCTCGCCGGCTGAACGCACGAGAACCGGCATGCTCGGCTCCGCGCGCCGCGCTTCGCGCATCGCCGCTTGGCTCCGCCCCGGCGGCGCGCGCCCCTGGGTCCTCGGCCACCGCGGCGCACGACACGCGGCCCCGGAAAACACGCTCCGCGCCTTCGAGCTCGCGCGCACGGAGGGCGCCGACGGCGTCGAGCTCGACGTGCGTCTCGACGCCGACGAGCGCGTGATCGTGCTCCACGATCGCACTTTGGGGCGCGTGTCCGGCGAGACCGAAACGCGCGACGTGGAGCTCCTCGGCGCCCGCGAGCTCGACCGGGTTTCGCTCGCGGGCGAACGGGTGCCGCTCCTCGCCGAGGTGCTCGCCTGGGCGCGCGAACGCGGGATGCGCGTGAACGTGGAGCTCAAGCGCGACGTGAGTCGCCCGCTCGTGCTCTTGCGCCACGTGAGCCGCGTGGTGAAGGAGAGCGGGGTCGGCCCGGAGCTCGTGCTCTATTCGAGCTTTCACCCGGGCTTCGTCGCGGCGCTCGGCGCGCTGTCACCCGCGTTTCCGCGCGCCTGGCTGATCGACCTCGACGGGCGAGTCCTCCGGCGCGCACCCGCCTTCCGCGCGATCGCCGACGGCGTGAACCCGCACCGCGGGCTCGTGACGAGCGCCGCGATGTGGCGCTGGAAGCGGCACGGCGCCCCCGTCGCGACGTGGACCGTGAACGACGAGCGCGAGGCGCGGCACGTCGCGGAGCTCGGCGTGGACACGATCATCAGCGACAAGCCGGGAGAGATTTTGAAGGCTCTCCGCGCCGGCTGACGGCTCTCACGCCGAACGGCGGCCCGCGCGACCGGAGCGGTGCGTGCTCGGCGCCGGGTGCGCGCTCCGGCGGGTGTCGGCCATCGCCGCGAGGATTTCGTGGAGCACGGAGACGCCGGCGAGCGCGCTGATGCCGAGCGGATCGTAGTCGGGCGCGAGCTCGACCACGTCGAACCCGACGATTTCGGCGCCGACGAGCGCGCGCAGGATCTGCTGCAAATCCCAGGTGGTCATGCCGCCCGGCACCGGAAAGCTCGCGCCCGGCGCGTACGCGGGGTCGAGCGCGCCGAGGTCGACCGAGACGTAGACCGCGCCCTTCTGCACGAGCCTTCGCACCTGGCTCACGACGGCGTGCAAATCCCAGCGCACCTCGTCGACGCCGACCGTGTCGATGCCGTGCGAGAAGGCGAAGGAGAGCTCGTCCGGACCCGGGTAGGGGCCGCGCAGGCCGACCTGCATGGAGCAATCGGTGCGCACGAGCCCTTCGGTCACGGCGTGACGCAGGAAATTGGCGGCGCTGATTTCGCCCTCCGGGACGCTCGAAGCACCCGGGTGCGCGCCGATGAGGAGCAAGCCGAGCGCCTTGTGCTTGGCGCGCCGCAAGCCGCGGAGCGCGCCGAGCGTCAACGTCCGGTCGCCGCCGACGAACCCCGGAATCACGCCCGAGCCGGCGATGGCCTGCGTGGCTTCCGCGACGGCGTCGAGCACCTGCGGCACCGACGCCGTCGGCGCCACGATGTCGCCCCCGTCGGCGCAGTCGAGCTCTCGGAAAACGTCGACGCCGAGCGCGCCCGAAAACGAGCTGGAGAGCGCCGAGGCTTCGCGCACCGCGCGCGGGCCGAAGCGCGCGCCGGGACGAAACGCGCTGCCCGAGTCGAACGGCACGCCCGTGAGCAGCACGTCGACGCTCGGCACCGTCGACGGCTCCGCGCTCACCGGCAGGCGCAGAAAGCTCGCGATGCCCGCCGAGCGCTGGGGCACGGTCGCGAGCGGGGCGAAGCGCGGCGCGCGCGGGCGCGGGGCGGGCGTGAGCGGCTCCGGCGACGCCGGGCGATCGCGGCTCTTCTCGCGCTCGCTCGTGACCGCTTCGCGCGCTTCCCGGGCGTGGCGCGCCGCGGCGTCGGGCGTGGCACGAGCGGTGACCGGGGGCTCACGCTGCTTGTCGCGCGCTCCGGGTCGACCTCGCCTCGCCATCGTCGCCGATCATACCTCGGGCGGACCGAACGCAAGAAATCGCGCGTTTCGCCCGAGTCTCGAGCCCGAGCGCCTCAAGGACCGCAGGGCGAATACTCGGCTCGGACGCCCGCCGGGCGCTCCTGCGTGAACGAACCCTGCGGCAGCGGCGGGTTGTGATTCACGTCGCTCACCGCGAGCACGAGGTCGTGCCCTTCACCCGGCACCTCGATGTGGACCCGGCGCGGCAGCTCGGCGTTGCAGCTCGGACCGCTCGGGGGCACGGGCGGCTCGAGCCCGTCCGGGTCGATGCGAGGCGGCGCCGTCTTCGCCGGCTCGTGATCGAGGAGCTCGACGGTGTAGAGCGGCACGCCGTACTGCTCGACGTGCACCTTGAGCACGCGCACGCGCTGCTCGCGCCACGGCCGCGCGAGATCTTCCGGCAGCGGCTCGAGCTCGACGCGCTCGCTCGCCCCGCGCGTGCTCGCGATGCGCACGACGTAGCGATCGCCGTCCCAGGCGATGGTCGCCGAACCCTGCGGGTGCACGAGCACGGGCGCCTCACCGCGCAAGAGATCGACGAGCACCGCGGGCGGGAGCGAGACCTGGGTGAAGCGCGCCAGATTGCAGGCGTTCGCGGGGCCGTAAAAGAAGCGCTTCTGGCGCGGATCGAGCAAGGTGAAGCGCTCCCCGTCGGACGTGAGCGTCGAGAGCGTCGCGCCGAACGGGCTGAACAAATCGAGCCGCACCCGGTCGGGCACGGACATCAGGTAGAGCACGTTGCCGCGCAGGCGCCCGCGCGGCCCGATGTAGTCGAGCTTCGCCTCGGCGCTCACGCCGCGACTGCACGCCTGGGACGCGTGCATGCGTTCGAGCGCCGCGTCCCCGGTCGGAAAACGCGACGCCGGCGGCGGCCGGCCGCAGCTCGAGAGCCACGGTAGGGTGGCGAGGAGCGCGAGGCACGCCCCGCCGCGCACGCTCCTCGCCTTCCGGGTCACGAAGCTCTGAGACCGTCGAGAAGATCGAGGTCGGGCAAAACGAGCGACACTTCGCTCTTGATCACGCCGACGCCGTGCTCTTCACACAGGCGCACGAGGCCGAGCCCGTCGATGACCGTCAGCGGAGAAGCGCCCGGAGCAGCCGCTTCTTCGCGCGCGCCGCTCAAGACCTGGCCCGTCGTGACGAGCCACGCCGCGCTCGCCGGACCGTAGTGGTGCAGGGCGCCGCGAAGCTCGGTCACGCGCTCGCGTCCGATCTCGCGACCGTCCCGCCGCACGACGACCGCGGTGCGGATCTCGCCGGCCGGTGTCTTCAAACGACCGGAAAGGTGCAGCTCCGCACCGTGCGCACCCGGTCGGCGCACCGGCACGAGGCTCGAGAAGCCGACGTGCTCGAGCACGAGCATGACGAGCTCCCCGAGCGCGCGATGCGGCAGATCCTGCATGATCCGCAGCACCGAGCGGCGCGCCGACTCGCGGTAGCGCTCCGCGAGCTGCTGGATCTCGCGCTCGACGCGCAAGAGCTCGCCGTCGAGCGCCCAGTCCGTCAGGCCGATGCGCCCGGTCCCGACGCGAAACCGCGGGCGCTCACCGCGCCCGAGAGCGCGGGCGTTGTCGGCACGCGCCGCCGCGACGAGCATCCCCTGCCCGACCGCGTGCTCACCGAAGAAGCGCCCGCGCCGCTCGGCGGCGTCGACGAGCGTCTGGAGCGCCACGGGGCCGCGATTGCGATCGAAGGTGCCGAGGAGCTCGGCCAAGCCGTCGGCGAGGCCGCGCCCGGCGAGCTCGTCGAGCGGCGTACCGCCGCCGTCGCCGTTGCGCTCGTAGCCGCCGCGCGGCCCGTTCTCGCGTTGCTCGTACGCTCGCCGCGGCGCGCCCGCCGCTTCGGGCGACGAACGCCGATCCTCGCGGCGCGGTTCGTCACGGCGGGCTTCGTCGCGACGGGCTTCGTCACGGCGCGGCTCGTCGCGGCGTGGCTCGTCGCGGCGGGCTTCGTCACGGCGCGCTTCGTCACGGCGGGGTTCGTCGCGGCGCGGCTCATCACGGCGGGCTTCGGCTTCGCCCAAAACGGGCAGATCCGCCGGAGCGTCCGAAACGGTGTACGACGGCAGCCCGTCTCCGCCCGCCACGCGCTCTTCCGGCGCTCCGCGCCCGCCGCGACGGCGACGACGACGGCGGCGGCCGCCAGCCGGCTGCGCCGCACCACCTTCCGCAGGAGCTTCCTCGGCCTCACGCCCGAAAATCGGTTCGTCGTCGTCGTCTTCCGACTCGAAAAAGTCCGTTGCATGCGCCGCCATCGCCGCGCGCTCGCGCTCGGCGGGATCGAGCACCGACGCGGCCGCGGTTTCGCCCTCCTCGGCCGCTTCGGGCGCGGGGCTGCTCGTCTCCGAGCTCGACTCTTCGGGCTCGCTCGGGTGCTGTGCGGCGAGCCGCTCGAGCGCCGGCGTGCGGTCCGCGAGCCCCTTCTCGATCGTCGCGGGATCCCAGTCGCGCAGAGCGAAAACGCCCGGCTTCACCCGCACGAGGGGGTTATCCTTTTCCCCCTTTTTGACGAGCGCGGCCAGTCGCGCGCCCATCGTCACCTCGGGGCTCTTGCCGACGTGACTGAGCAGGTTCTTCTCGATGGCTACGTCAGTGATCTCTTTGTAATGTAAGGGCTTTCCGACGAGGCGCAGCACTTGCGCCGCCGCTTCCGTGAACGTCATTCAACGCTGTCTTTCTTTGAGGCAGGAACATGGTTCCCACTGCTTTTGACGTGCCCCCGGGGAAGCGCGCATCGCTCCCGCCGCCGGCGGTGCACATCGCAATGCGACCGACATACCACGCCCCCTCAGGCGGGCAAAGCGGACAATAGTCGGTGAACGGGCGCTCGGCGGTCGCTTTTGGCCGAGGCCGGGCGGGGATATTCTTTCGGTGTGGACTCCGGTCACGTCCTCTCGGAACTTACGCAAGTGGCCGAGAGCGTCGGCATCGAGGTGCACAGCCGCATCTTGAGGACGCGTTCGCTCGGAGGCCTTTGCCGCATGCCGGGCCGCAACCTCGTGCTCCTGAGCTCGAAGGCCACGCCGCACGAGCGCTGCGCGCTCCTCGCCGAGGCGCTCGCCGAGCTCGGCCACGCCGAGCATCCCGGTCTCGGCCCCGAGAGCCGAGCGCTCGTTCAGCGGCGCGGCCGGCCGGAAGCGGGCCACGCGCCGACGAGCGCGGGCGGGCCTGGACTTGCCGGCGGTGGTCGCCACGGCCGGCGCAGAATCTGACCCCGAAACTTTCGTGACGGCGACCCGCGCGCTACTGCGAGACAGATGCTCTCGCCCCGACCGCGCGTCCGGCTGGCTCCGCTCACGACGCTCGGCGTCGGCGGTGACGCGAGCTTCGTCGTGGACGGCGCCGACGACGCGACCGTGCTCGAGGCGTTCCGCTGGGGACGCGAGCACGGTGTCGCGGCGCGCGTGCTCGGCGGCGGCAGCAACGTGGTCGTCGGCGACGGAGGCTTCGACGGGCTCGTCGTGCGCATGCTCACTCGCGGGCGCGCGTTCACGCCGGCCGGCGGCGAGCTCGTGCTCGACGCGGCGGCGGGCGAGCCGTGGGACGAGCTCGTGGCTGAGGCGGTGGCACGGGGCGCGCAGGGCCTCGAGTGTTTGAGCGGGATCCCGGGCCTGGCCGGCGCCACGCCGATTCAAAACGTGGGCGCGTACGGCCAAGAAGTCGCCGAGACGATCGCGAGCGTTCGCGTGCTCGATCGCGAGACCCTCGAAACGGAAGTGTTCTCGGCCGCGGCGTGTCGCTTCGGCTATCGCGACAGCTTCTTCAAATCCGACGCGCCCGAACGTTACGTCGTGCTCGGCGTGTCGTTTCGGCTGCGCCCGAACGCGCCGCCGAGCGTGCGTTACGCCGAGCTCGCGCAAAGCCTCGCGAGCGACGGCGCCGAGCCCACGCTCGAGCGGGTGCGACGCGCGGTGCTCGCCCTCAGGCGCGGCAAGTCGATGCTGCTCGACGCGAGCGACGAGAACGGGCGTAGCTGCGGGTCGTTCTTCGTGAACCCGGTCGTCACGCGCGAACGCGCGGCCGCCGTCGAACTCGCCGCCGCGCTCCCCCACGACGCGCGCATGCCGCGCTATCCGCAAGCGAACGGGAGCGTGAAGCTCGCCGCCGGTTGGCTCATCGAGCGAGCCGGCTTCGCGAAGGGGACGCGCCGCGGCGCGGTGGGTCTCTCGACCAAACACGCGCTCGCCCTCGTGGCGCACGACGGCGCGCAGGCGGCGGACGTGCTCGGCTTGGCGCGCGAGATCCAGGGCGCCGTGCGCGCGAAGTTCGAGGTCGAGCTCACGCCCGAGCCCGTTTTTTGGGGGATTTGAGCGCGTTGCCCCGCTAACCGGCGACGCCGCTGTACACGGACTCGATCGCCTCGTCGAGCTTGCCGATCTCGGTGCCGCCGGCTTGGGCCATGTCGGGACGGCCGCCGCCCGAGCCGCCGACGATCTCGGCGATGTTGCGGATGAGGTCGCCGGCACGGAAGCGGCTCGTGAGCGACTTGCTCACGGTGAGCACGAGCTGCGCCTTGCCGTCCGCTTCGGATCCGACGAGCACGACGCTGTCGCCGAGCTTGTCGCGCAGTTGCTCGGCGAGCTCGCGCAGCGCGCCGCGATCGGTGACGGCCGAGCGCACGCCGAGCACTTTCACGCCGGCCACGTCGCGCGCCTTGGCGAGCAAGCCGTCGACGCCGCCGCCTCCGCCGGACGCGAGCTTCTTCTGCAGCTCGTCGACCTGCTTCTCGAGCGCGCGTTCGTGCGACACGAGCTTTTCGATGCGGTCGAGCAGGAGCGCGGGCGTCGTCTTCGCGGCGCGCGCCGCCGTCGCGAGCGCGCCCTCGACCTCGCGCACGTGGGTGAGCGCGCCCTCGCCCGTGACGGCCAAGATGCGGCGTACCCCCGCCGCGATGCCCTGCTCGCTCACGATCTTGAAGAGTCCGATGTCGCCCGTCGCCCGCGCGTGCGTCCCGCCGCAGAGCTCGGTCGATTCGGCCATCGACAGCATGCGCACGACGTCGCCGTATTTCTCCTCGAAAATCATCATCGCGCCGCGCCCGCGCGCTTCGTCCATCGTGAGCACCTCGGTGCGGACGGCGTGATTGCCGAGCGTGCGCTCGTTCACGAGCTCCTCGATGCGCGCGAGCTCCTCGGGCGTGACCGCGCGCGGGTGCGTGAAGTCGAAGCGGAGCCGGTCGGGGCCGACGAGCGAGCCCTTCTGCTGCGCGTGCTGACCGAGCACCTGCCGGAGCGCCCAGTGCAGAAGATGTGTCGCGGAATGATTGCGCCGGATGCGCTCGCGGCGCGGCACGTCGACCGCGAGGGTTACCTCTTCGCCCACGCGGAGCGTGCCGCGCGCGACCCGACCCCGATGCACGAAGAGTCCCGTCCTCGGCTTCACGGTGTCTTCCACCGTGAGCTCGCCCGCGGGGCCCGTGATGCGACCGAGGTCGCCCACCTGGCCGCCCGCCTCCCCGTAAAACGGGGTGAGATCGGCCACGAGCTCGCAGGCCGCGCCTTCGCTCACTTCGTTCACGCGCGCGCCGCCGGCGATGAGCGCGACGATGCGCCCCTCGGCGCGATCACGCTCGTAACCGACGAAGCGCACGCCGCCCTCGGGGAGCGTGCTCGCCACCTCGGCGTACACCGGG
>DATJXW010000273.1:0-16643 GCA_035499895.1 Polyangiaceae bacterium
CGCGACCGGCTTTCACGACGGCGGCGACGGCAGCTGCGTCGCGAGCGGGTGCGTGAGCGGCTATCACAACGGCGGCGACGGCAAATGCATCGTGATGGGCAGCTGCGCGAGCGGCTACCACAACGGCGGCGACGGCAGCTGTGTCGCGACCGGCATGTGCGCTTCCGGCTATCACGACGACGGGACCGGCACGTGCGTCACCGCGTCGTGCTCGAGCGGTTTTCACGACGACGGGACGGGCAATTGCGTCGTCCAGGGCTCGTGCGCGCCGGGCTATCAAGACGGCGGCGGGGGCACCTGCGTCGAAGCCGGCATGTGCGCGACCGGTTACCACGACGGCGGCCCCCACATGGGCAACTGCGTGCTCGACGGGACGTGCGCGAGCGGCTACCACGACGGCGGCGACGGCACGTGCCTCATGTCGGGCTGTTCGACCAACTTCCACGACGGCGGGAACAGCAAGTGCGTTCCGCTCGGCAGCTGCTCGAGCGGCTACCACGACGGTGGGACCGGCACCTGCCTGCTCGCCGGCAATTGCTCGACCGGCTATCACGACGACGGTTCCGGCACGTGCGTGAAGAACGCCTTTACCGCGGGGCCCTGCGTGACGGCGCCGGATCTGCAAAATATCCAGATCTTCGCGACGAACGGCCAGCACATCTACTCGAGCGCGTTCAGCGGCGCCACCAAGGGCGCGTGGACGAGCCTCCCGAACCTCGACGCGAGCGTGCTCGACGCGCGCTCGGATCTCGATTGCACGAGCGGTTCGACGATCGTTCAGATTGCGGCGACGGGCTCGAACCCGGTCGGCGCGTACATGCGCTCGACCGGCTTCGGTACCGCGTTCAACGCCTTCGTTCGCGACCTCACGACGACGACGCCTGCGACGTTCAATCCTCCCGGCGGCTCCGTCGCCATGTGGCCCGGCGAGTCCCCGACCGACGGCCGCTATCAAATGGCGGCGGCGGGCGGCAACCCCATCTGGATTTTCTATCAATCCTCCGATTTCATCACGCAGATATCCCCCGACAACATCACGTCGCTCACGTCCGCGCCCGACATTTTCATGCAAAACGGCAGCAATGCGTCGCACTTCTTGATGGCGGCATTTCTCGCCGACGGCTCGCTCTACGAGTACGACTTCAATTGGGCCCAGAGTAACTACTGGCTGCCGACCGCGCAGGTCTCGCCGCCGAGCGGCAAGACGTTCACGTATTCACCGACCATCTGCGCGACGTCGGACAACGGCAACAGCGACTACACGCGCCACCTCGCGGCCGTCGCCGGCGGCAAGCTCTATTACGCGCACTCGGATCCGGGTTGGCCGAGCGATACGAGCATGCCGACCTCGTTCTCCGCCTGGGAGACCGCCGGCACCGCGACGCCCGGCTCCTCTCCGGACTGCTTCGTCACCTCGGACGACAAAGTTCACATCGTCATGCTCACATCCACCGGCACCATTGCCCACATTTACGGCAACACCGGGAACTTCACGACGCAGGATCTCGGCGGGTACTGAGCGACGGAGTCGTAGTAAGTCCAGTCGCCGAGGAGGTCGCATGGGGCGTTTACTGACGGCCGGTCTCGTCTTCTCCCTCGCCGGCTTGCTCGCCGCCGGACGCGCGGCAGCCGCCGACGACAGCGCCGAACGCCGCGGCTGCTGCAGCCATCACCGGGGCGTCTGCGGCTGCAAAGACGAGCGCGCCGTATGTTGCGACGGCGCGCTCTCGCCGACGTGCGGGTGTGATTAGGGAGCGGAAGTTCGCCGCTCGAGCGCTGGCGAGCGCTTCAATGTCCGCAAGTCTGATGCGTGAGCTTGCCCTCGCCGTCATACACCCCCTGCCAGCTTCGGCAGAGCTCGCCGTTCGGCGCAACGCCGAAGGCCGGCTTGCCGTCGGCGTCGAAGTAATGTTCAGCAGTCTTGTTGCCGAACACGTCGTAATCGAAACGCGTCACCCACTCACCCCGCGTTCCATCCTTCCGAGCCGGGCGGCCATCCGGGCCGAGGAAGCGCTCTTCGAGCAGCCGCCGGTGGGCATCGAAGGTGCGCTCGATCTTCGCGAGCGGTGCTCTCGGTAAGCCGCGCGCGTCGAAGCGTCGCTCCTCGACCTGATTGCCGGCGGTGTCGTACGAGAACTCCACGCGTGCTCCCGAGCCAGCGTCGAACGGCCGATCGAGAGCGTCGAAATAGGCGTGCGCGAGCTCGTTCCCGAACGTGTCATAGGTGCTGCTTTCGCGCGCGTAGCCGCGACCGCTCGGCGTGAGCTTCCCGTCGAGACCAAAGTACGAGATTCCAACCTGGTCGCCCCGCTCGTCGTAACTCCACTTGGCTCGGGCAAAGCGCGCTTTGTTTAGGAGCAAACTCCCGTCGGTACCGAACGTGCTCATCTCGAGCAAGTGGCGTTGATTGTCCTGCACCGTCACGTAGCGATGGTAGCCCAAATTCCCAACGATCGGTTCGTGCTTGAGGCCATAGAGACGTTCTTCGTTGACTGCGCCGAAAACATCGAACTCGTACTCGATGTAGGCCGCGCCGCTCTCCGACTCGATTGCGGGTTGTTCGCGCGCATTGAAGTATTCTATCTCCGCGCGCCGACCTAGGTCATCGTAACGATACCTGAAGCCGGCATACCCGTGTGCCCCGGCCAGGAGCTCACGATTCACTCCCAGATACCGCACCTCGAGGAGCTCGTTGCGGTCGCCCCAGCGTAGTTGCGCGCTCGCACGTTTATCCTGGTCGAGCGCCGGCTTTTCGTCTGCTCCAAAGCAGGCTTCTTCTACTTCGTGATGTTGGTCGTCGTGACGCCAGCGCTGGACCGCGCAGGGCTCCGCGCTGCTGCTCACGAGTTTACCCGAGGCGTCGAAATGCCGTTCTTCGACTTTGTCCCCGGCAATGCCGAACAGGTACTCTTTTCTGTGAATACCGGCACGGTTCAAAAAAGGCAGTTCTTGATCATCGAAGTAGGCTTCGCTTACCTCGTGCCCTTGGGCGTCGTACCCTTTGCGAACCAGGTGCTCGCCTTGGTTGGAGAGGGCAGACGGCTTACCTTGCGCGTTGAAGGCCCGTTCTTCGACGGCGCGCCCCACCCGATCGAACGCCGTGACGAGCCGCGCGTACCCCTTCCGCGTGCCGACCAGAGTTCGCCCGTCGAGATCGAAGTATGACGTCTCCACGGCGTTCCCATGCTCGTCGAACGCGTAGCCGATCGCGTGGTACCGTTCTTGGATCAGCACCGGTGCGCCGGTCACGCCGAAGTATCGAACACGGGTATTGTTCCCGCGCGAATCGTATTCGAGCTTGCGGCTCGCCCAGCCATTCGGGGACTTGATGGGTTCGCCGTGGATGCCGAAATAGGCCTGCTCGACGAGCCTGCCGTGGTCGTCGTAGGTCCGTACGACCCTCGAAAAGCCGCCATCATTGCCCAGACTCACGTCGTCCCAGCTTTCGAGTGCGGGGTGACCGTTGACATCGAAATAACTATATTCGATCGCGTTGCCCCGCGAATCGTACTTTTCGCGCGCGCCCGCGTTGCCGTTCCGCGCGGTGATCGGCAACCCGCGCGGACTCAGGTAATGACGCTCGAGTTCCCGTCCCTGCACGTCGTACGTGGCGCTCCACTGAGCAATGCCGACCGTCGCATCGGCGACGACGGCACCGTACACGTCGACGTAACGTTGGCTGGTCTTGTTGCCAAAATCGTCATACTCGGTGCGCCACCCGGCGTAACCGTCCTTGGTGGCCGTGGGCAGACCGTCGGCGCCGATCGCGGTCATCTCGAGCTTGTTCCCTCGCTGATCGTACCTCGCTTGCCAGCCGAACCACCCGTCTGCGTCGACGGCGGGCTTCCCGCTCGGGTCGAAATAGCGCTCTTGTAGCTGATTCCCATACTCGTCGAACGTCCGCTCGGTCGTCGCGTAGCCGCTCTTCCCTGCAATGGGCTTCTCGTCCGTGCCCACGCTCGCGAAACGAGTCTGGTGTCCGCTTCGATCATAGTCTGCGGTCCAGCCCGCATACCCTCTGTTCGACAGTACCGGTTCATCGGTTGAGCCCAGGTAACGCTGTGAGATGCGGTTATCTCGTGAATCGTACTTCGATGAGGCGCGGGCGTACCCGAGGTTGGATGCGATGGGGCGACCGTTGACATCGAAGTAGGATTCCTCGAGCACGTTGTCGTCGGCGTCATAAGCGTAATGCGAGATGCTGAATCCCCACTTGTTGTAAGCGGCTCGATCTCGTTGGTCGACGCACTTCATGACGACGGTTCGCCCGAGGCCATCACGCTCGAGCAAGAAGCCGTGGCAGCCGGTTTGTTCCACGGCCGGCTCGCCGCGCGTACCGTAGTAATGTTCCGCGACGACATCGCCCCAAGCGTCTCGCAGCTGCACGAACTTGTGGTAGCCGTCTTTGGACGCGACTGGGTTGCCCGCCGCGTCGAAGTACGCATCGGAAACCATGTTTCCGTTGGCGTCCATCGTCCGTTTCCTTTTGGCCCAGCCGCCCTTCACCGCGATCACGTGCCCGGCGGCGTCCACGTCGGTGGTCTCGAGCTCGTTGCCGAAGGCGTCGCAGCGATCGACGCGGTACTCGGAGTTACCGTACGTGTCGTTCATGCGCTGGCCGTTTCGGTCGGTGGAGATCAGTTGCAACAGGCGGCCTTCGGCGTCGTAAACGATCTTACGGCCGAATGCCTTGTCGGGTCCCGGCATCGGAGCCCCGCCCGAGTTGCGATAACGAATTGCCGTCTCGAGCCCTCGCTGGTCGTACTCTATCTCGACGCCCGGCGAGTAGGCGACGGCGGAGCTCGGTCGCCCGTCGGCGCCCACGAAGTAGCCCGCCCGCTTCGTCGCTCTCTTCCCGCTCGGGACGAACACGAAACCGGAGATCGGTTCCTTGTCGACACCGAAGTTCGTCTGATACGCCACCCGGTCGTTGGTGTCGTATCCGAACTCCGCGGCGACGGGCAACCGCGGCGCATCGGGGTCCTGCAACTGAGAAGCGAACTCTCCGGTCGGCATCGGATGACCGTGACCGTTCTGTGCTTCGACACGCTTGACGTGGCCGAACCAGCCGGATTTGACGATGACGAACGAAAGCGCCCGATGCTTGGCCTGCTCGGGGTTCAGCCGGCCGATGCCGGATGGGACGCCGTTGCGCCGCACCAAGTTCGCGTACGAGACGCGGTACTCGAACACGAACATGACCAGGTAGCCGAGGATCCCGACGATCAGCGCGGCGGCGGTCGCGGTGGAAATCATCGCCACGCGGCGAGCACGGCGGAGCTCCTCTTCGCGGGCCGCTTTCAGCCTTTCGCGCTCGCCCTCTCGCTTGGCGATGCTCTTTTCGAGGAACTCGCACGCGACCGTGAAGTCCGCCTCGGACCCGTAGCGTCGCGCCCAGGCAGCGGTCGGCTGCGCGCGAGTGCGCCACGCGATGGCCCGGTCCAGATCCGGCGTGCCCCAGAGTGCCGCGTCCTCACGCCGCCAGGCGAGCGCCGTCTCGCGCATGCGCCGATAGAATGCGGCCGACTCGGCTTCGTCCTCGATCCAGCCGACGAGCCGCCGCCATTGGCGCAAGAGGCTCTCGTGACTCACGTCGAGCATGGATTCGGCGACGAGCGGCTGTTCTTCGCGTGGGACGAGGAAGCAGCGGTCGGAGCGCCGAAACGCGTTGGCCACCGCGATCACTTGCCCGACCGTGGCTCCCGCGACGTCGGCGACCTCACCGACGCGGGCCGGCGTTCGCGTGTCGCGATTGGCCGAGGTCGCGTCGCACAGGCGCCGGAACATCACCTCCGCGATCCGTTGTGACCCCGCGTCGAGCTCGGCGAAGGCTTCGTCGGCGTGGTCCGAGAGCGCGCTCGACAAGCGATTGATTGCGTCGTAGTCGGCGACCACGAGTCTCACCGGCTTGCCGTCCGCCCGTAGCTCCGGTTCGTGGAGCGACCACATGCGCATCAGCGCGTGCTGCAGGAGCGGCAGCTGGTCGGGGTCGGGCCCCACGTCGTTCAGCAGCCGATTGACGAGTTGCGGCTCGAGACTGCCGCCGCAGACGCGCGCGGGGCCGGTGATGGCGCTCTCGCACTCTTCGCGCGTGAGCCGCGGCGTCAGGTACTCTCCTTCGTTGATCGCCTCGGGCAAGCCGTGGAAGACGGCGCACCTTCCGAGGAAGTCCGAGCGCATCGTGATGACGATGTAAACGCGGGTGTCGACGGCCTGGGCGGACGCGAGCAAGAGAGCGACGAACGCCTCCGCTTCGTCGCGATTGCCGTGCGCCTCGAAGCGAAAAAGCTCCTCGAATTGGTCGACGACGACGAGCAGATTGCCGCGCTGCTTGAGGCCCGACTCCTCGGCGAGCTCCAAGAGGCCGAGCGGTCCGCGCAGCAGGGCCGCCCTGGTGAGCACCTCGGACTCTTCGTGAGACGCCCGCGCCGTGGGCAGGAGGCCCGATTCGAGCACGGCGTCGGCGAGCCGGGCGATGGGTCGATCCCCCGGTCTGAGCCGAGCGAGGAGCCAGCGCGCTCCCGCGTCGGCCATGAACCCCGTCTGCAGGGCCGCGATCAGGCCCGCATTGACGAGCGACGATTTGCCGCAGCCCGAGGGGCCGACGACGGCGAGAAACCGATGCTGCTGGAGCTTTTCGAGCAGCTGGTCGGTCTGACGCTCGCGACCGAAGAAGATGTCGGCTTCGTCGAGATCGAACGGACGCAGGCCCGGGTAGGGCGCCTCGCTCGCCTCGATGTGTGCGAACGAAATGCGCTTTTCAGCCGGAAAGTTGCTCGGCGAAATCGCGGAGGACGTCGAGGTTGAGTCCATTGCGGCAATCGAGGTGTTTGAGGGTGGAGGAGGTCAACGCGAGGTCTTGTTTTTCGGGCGGAGGCCCTTCGAGCACGGCGAGCGCGGCAGGCGGCTGTTCGCGCAGATTCAGAATCTTCCGGCCATGGAGGATCTGATGACGCACCCAATCGGGGCCCGCGAGTCCGTAGACGAGGAGGAGGCCGTCGCACTCGCGCAGGTTCGTCTCCCGGTCCAGGCGAACGGCTTCCGGCTTTCCGTGATCGAGCGGGAGAAAACAATCGATGCCGAGTCGCGCGAGCGCGGCGCTCACCTGAGCCGCGAGCTGGCGGTCTTCGGTGTCGGCGTTCACGAACACGGCGCGCGGAGGCGGCGGGGGCCGCGGCGGCTTCTGCTGCGTTGCTTCAAAGACCGTGCGCTTGAATTCGTCGAACCCGCACGCGCGCGCCAGATCCACGAGGGCCCGTTGCGCTTGGTCCTGGATCGTTCCGGGGTCGAGATCGCGATCACGCCACGACAGACGCGCGAGGCCGACGGCGCTCGCGATTTCGGCTTGATAAGCCGGGAGGCGCTTGTTCACGTCGAAGTCCATGCGCCGTCCCTTGGAACCGCTCAGCACCTGGGCAAACACGCGAGAGCGGGCGAGGTCGCGCACCATCGCTTCGCGATACTCGTCGCCCGAATCGCTGCTGTAGAAGGTCCGCGGCAGCACCTCGCAGCCGCGCTGTTCGAGGTAAGTCCGGAGCTCCTCTTCTCGATCTTCCAAATCTTCGCTGCTTCGCGCGACGAAGACGACCGGGCGCGGCGCGGACGACGGCGGAGCGATCGTGGTCGTCGCCGGCGGCGGCTTCATGCGCGCGAACTGCTCCTTCAGCTTGTGACTGAGCGCGAAGATCTGTTTGAAGAGCTTTTGCTGTTCGTCCTCGAGCACGCCGAGCGGCCGTTCCGCGCCGCCCTCGCGATCGGCGACCCAGAACTGGAACCCGGTGAGATCGCCGAATTCCGACGGAACGAGCTTGCGGTCCACCGGGCGCGCATGCACGAGGAAGACGGAGCCTTGGGCCACCCGATCCTTCACCATGGAAAGGAAGGCGGTGCGCTCCCGAGCGCACCACTCCGAATTCAGGTAGCTCGGCGACATGATGACGAGCATCGTCGCGGAGCGCTTGACGGCGTCGAGGATCTCCGGCGTGAGCGGTCGATTCTCGGTCAGGCGCCGGTCGATCCAGACGCTCACGTCCTTCCGCCCCAAACGCTGCTGGAGTTCCCGACACAAGCGATCGATGAGCGAATCGACCCAGCCTACCGCCCCGGGCCCAGCCTCATTGTCGATATGCGCGTAGCTCACGAACACGTCATTCTCGAAACCAGGAATGATCGCCATGAAGATCCCTTAGCCTGCTTACCCGTTCGGCCCGCCGCGAACTCCCCATACGGTGCCATGAGTCGGCGCCGTCATCCATTGGGTTGAAACAAATAACTACTGTAGGCGACGCTCGCGCCTTCGGCCCGGAGCGCCTCGATGCGAGTCCGTGTCGGCGTCGGCAGAGGAGGGCGAGAATAGTTAGTTCTTAAGACACCGCGTGGTGGTCTCGCGTCGCGCGTCAGCGGACTTCCCACCAATCGGCGCCGCCGAGAGGAGCGATGGCAAACTGGACGAGATCGCGGGGGCCGTACGTCGCAATGCCGACGTGTCCGGTGAAGTAAAGTCGAGCGCTTTCGCGGACGCGCGCGCTCGTTGCGGCACGAACGGCGTCGAGCCAGCGAGCGATGCCGTCCGGCGGCTGGCCGCGGAGAAAATCGCCCGCCACGGCTTGAAGGATGCCGGCGTTGGTCGAGAGTCCGCCGCCGAAGCGACCGAGCAATTGAATCTTGGCGAGCTCGAGCTCGGTGCTCGGGATGTCTTCGGTTCGCAGACGTCCGATTTCTTTCAATACGAGCGTGAGTGCGTCGCCGCCGCGTTCTGGGTCGACGGAGAATTCGACCCAGAACGTGCCGCGACTGGACGTTTCCTCGCAGCGCGCGGACACGGCGTACGCAATGCCCTCTTCGTGACGCAGCAAGCGAGTCGTGCGCGAGAGCGGCAAGTTGCCGAGAACCATGCCCAAAAGGTCGAAGTCGGCTTCGTGCGCGTCACCGGCGGCGGGGCACGGCAGCGCGAGCGTGAACCACGCTTGATGGCCTCCGCCGGCGATGCCTTGAATGCGCTTCGACGGCGCGAGGAGCGCGAGGGGCGCCGCCGCGCTCACGGGTTTGTCGCCGCGCGGCCAATCGCCGAAGTGACGTTCGGCGAGCCCGACCATCTGCTCGAGTGTGACGGCGCCCACGGCGACGAGCGCGCTGTTCTCCGGCGCGTAATGGGTGGCGTAAAACTGCGTGACCGCGTCGCGCGTGAAGCGAATGACGTCCGCGTGCCTGCCGAACGCCGTGACCGGGGGATGCTCGTCTCCGAATAGCCCGAGGAGGGCCGCATCGCGTAGCTCGTAATCCACGCGATTCGAGTGCCAGAGCATGGCTTCGAGTTGATCGGCGCGGGCGGCTTGGATGCCGGGCGCCGTGAAGGTCGGACGCCGCACCACCTCCGCGAGGACCTCGATGCCGACGCCGAGGCCCGCCGCGGGCGTGTGAACGCTGATCACGGTGCCGTCCTCACCCACCGAGAGGCGCGGGACTTCTCCGTTGATGCGCACGTGCGCGAGCTCTCGTCCGTCACCGAGGCGGGTACCCGTCGTCAACGCGCGCGCGGTGAGTGCGGCGAGGCCGCGCTCGTGGAGCTCAGCGCCGTCCCGCGCGCCCCGACTCGCCCAAGCGAGCGTGACGAGCGGCAGCGCCGGGCGCTCGACCACGAGCACGCGCATGCCGTTCGTGAGCACGGCGGAGCGTACCTCCGGCGCGTCGAGCGGCGTCGCCTCGACGGCCGGCGGCGTCGCACGAAACGGCTCGTCGGGGCTCGGCGTGAGCGGCAACACCGGCGCCGGCAGTTCCGGACGCTGCGTGCATGCGGCCAGAAGCACGACGAGTCCGAAGAGTCGCTTCATGGCTGCGAGAGATGGGCGCCGCCGATCGAGCCGACCCCGGGATCGTGCTGCATCTCGGCGACGAGCAGAGGTTTCGCGAAATGATGGAGCACGGGGACGAGATCCGCGTCGGTGAGCGCGAGCAAGGCCCGGATCTCCGCGGCTGAATCGTAAGGTCGCCCGTCGAACGCGAGTGACTCGACGTGAGCGCGAGCACGCTCGAGCGGGTTCTCGAGCATCATCCACTCGTGTTCGAGGAGCTGGGCGCGGACTTCGTGAAAGACGCCGGCAATCTGCTCGCGGGTCACCTGGGCGAGCGCGCTTCGCACGGCCGCGTCGAGTTCCGCGAGCGTGACGCCTTCGCGCGGTGCGGCTCGGAGCAGGAATTGCGAGTCGAGGGCGTCGTCATTGAGCTCGATGTTCAAGAAAAGCGCCAAGCGCCGTTGGTCGACGAGCACGGGAGCGAGGAGCGCGTTGAGCGCCTGGACCAACAACCGCGCTGCGACGTGCGCTTGCGAGCCGTAGCGGGGTGCCGGATACGCGACGAAGAAGAACGACACCCGCGCGGGCGTGAGGTAGGTGAGGTGAGCGCCCGTGGTACGCGCCGGCGCGAGCGGAGGACGCGGCCCGCGTGGAGCGGCGGGGTTCACGAGGCCGCCGAAGTAGCGCTCGGCGAGCGTTCGAGCGTCGGCGATCCCCACGTCCCCGACGATGACGAGATGTGCGTTGTCGGGTCGATAACCGTGCTGAAAAAACCACTCTGCATTTTTCAGCGTGAGGTCGTCGAGGTCCTGCGCGGGATAAAGAGGTTCGGCATAGGGGTGCCGTTCGCCGTAGAGCGCGTTCAGGAAATGCGAGCCGAACCGGGTGTATTCGTTCTGCTTCGAATCGACCTCGGCGCGGATCACGCTGCGCTCGTGGTCGAACGTCGACTGATCGAACGCCTCGAGCGTGAAACCCATCCGTTCGCTCTCGATCCAGAGCGCGAGCGGGAGCGCCTTCGACGGCACGACCGCGTAATAAAGCGTTCGGTCCGCGTGAGTTTCACCGTTCATGTTCTCGGCGCCCGCGCGCTCGAGTAGCTCGATGCCCGCATAGTCGTGCAGGTGACGCGAGCGCCGAAACGTGAGGTGCTCGACCAAGTGCGCGAGCGACGCATAACCCTTCGGTTCGTCGCGCGTCCCCACGTCGTAAGACACGAGGACGGCGACGTGCGGCTCGCGATGGTCCTCTTCGATCAACACGTCGAGCCCGTTCGCCAGGCGAAAGTGCGCTTGCGGCGGCGACGTCGCGGCAGGGGTCGCACTCGCGTGCCCACCCAAACAGAGCAGGCCGAACGAAAGCGCGACCGCGACGACCCTGGGCACGGGCGACGAAGGTAGCAAAGCTCGAGGCGATGACTAGCGTTCTTCTTTGAGCCGGCTCAACGTTTGGGAAAACACCACCCGGAGCGACTCCTCGAGCGCGCCGTCCTTCCCCTCCGCGAGGAAGCGCAAGGCGTCCTTGAAAAGGGGATGCGAGTGAGCGGCGGATTCACCGGCTATTTTTTCGACGAGCTCGTCGAAGGTCCGAGCTTCGATCAGGATCTCGACGAGCCGCGCGCGGGCGTCCTCTTCCGAAACGGCGCTCCTCAACCTGAGCCACGGAGCGCCGTCGTCGTCCCGATACTCGACGAGCACCCGCGGGTCCGCCGCGAGGAGCTCCACGAGCCGTTCGGGTGCAACACTGACGCCCCGCGTACGGAGCTCTTGGTTCACGCGGTCCGCGACCGCGGCCGGCTCGGTCAAACCCGGCGGAAACTCTCGCTCGAGACACGAAACCGCGCGCTCGATGATCAGCTCGTCCGACATCGTCAAAGCGTAGCGCGGAACCGGCGGAGCCCCGGCTGGCGCTCCGGGCTTGCAACTGGCGGGTCCGACCGAGGCCCAGGCTACGGCGCCTTCGGCTGATACCGCCCGCCGACGCTCGCGGCGCCCGACCCGCAATCACCCGACCAAGCGATCATCTCCGAGCCGCTCCACGCCGTCGCGGCTTGCGTGCAGAATCCCGACGGCATCTCGCTCGTATCGTTCGCGAGCCAGCCCGAGGAGGCACGGTCGAAGATGGTGACAACGTCGGTCGAGTACAAGAAGAAGATGCGGCGGCCGTCGTCTGCGTAACGATAAGCGATCTTCTCCGTCGTTCCCGCGGGGTACGACCACGTGCTCCACGAGTTTTCGGCGAGGTCGTAGGTGAGGCCCGACGTGGCGTCCACGGTCGCGACTGGAGGCGTCGGGTAGGTCGGGTTGTAGGCGCCTCCCATGAAATGCACGACGTCGCCGTCCAAGAACATGACGCCTTCACTGCGGTCGCACTCGGTGAGGGAACAGTCGGCCTCGGACCACGCGGAGCCCGAGAACGCGGCACCGGTTGCAAGCGTCGGCAGCGTGTTGTCGCCGCCGCCGTAGATGAAGAGGCCCGAGCCGGTCCAGATGCCGGTCGTGTTGTAGCGGTGCGAGGGCTCGCCCGTCTTCGTGATCACTTCCCACGCCGACGCGCTCGGTGTGTAGCGCTCCAGACCGGGGCCGACGGTCGTGCCGTTGCTGCAATCGGTGAGCCCGCCGAACGCGTAGATCTCCGAGCCCGTGGAGACCGCAATGTGACCGCAGCGTGCCGCCTGCAAATCGGGCAGCGTTGACCACTGATCAGTCGCGAGATCGTAGGCCGCTACATCGGCGAGCGAGCCCGTACCGTCGTGCGACCCGCCGAGCACCACGAACTTCCCATCGATGACCGCAGCGGCGTGTCTCGTCCTCGAGGTTGGCTCATTCTCGCTGGCGAGCGCTTGCCAAGCGGGCGTGCACCGGCCGGCAACGCAAGCGCGGTTATGGACGCACACGTAGCCACAAGCACCGCAGTTGTTCTCGTCACTCGTCAAGTCGACACATGCTGAGCTGCACACGGTGTCGCTGCATTCGGAGCCATCTTCGCCGCCGGCTCCGGCTCCCGCCGCGCTACCAGCTTCGCCGCCGTTTCCCGCTTCCGGATGAATGATCGTCCCTGCGCTGCCGCTCGCCCCGCCATGGTTCGCACCGGCCTTGCCACTCACGCCCCCTTGGCCCCTCCCTCCGTGCACCGCAGTGCCACCGGATCCGCCGACCTCGGCGCCGCCCTCGCTCGTTTTGCCGCCATTCGCCGAACTCCTGCCGCCACGACCCGCGCCGCCGGCGCTGCTCGAGCCACCTGCGCGACCGCCGGAACCGGCGTGAGCAGCGCCGCCCGACTCGAGCTTTCCGGCTTCGCCTCCGGCATGACCGGGCTCGCCTCCCGCTCCAGCGCCGTGCTGATCAGCGAAATCATCCCCGCAGCCCTGTGCCAGGCAGAAGCCAGCCGCCGCGGCGATGAGACGACCAATTACGTGGAGCGTCGCCATGGTTCGACCTCTCTCATTCGGCCGGCTCCGCAGTCACGGCGCTACCCCGAGCAACCCAAGCGTTCTCACGGCGCGTTCCCTCGGCGTATTCAAAAGTCCGGGCATGAAAGTCCACCCGACATCAGAGCGAAACGCGTGCTCGGGGTCAACGCCGCGAGCACGGGCCGGCATGGTCATTTTTTAAGCACGCAGGGCGCCGTCACGCGGAGTCATCTACGGCGATGAGCGCTAAGGTCGGCTCGTGGGTCCCGTCTTCTTCCTCGCACTGTTGGTTGCGATCGCCTTTCTTTGGCGACGCGTGGTGACTTGGATCATGGAGCGTTGGGACCGGAAGAAGTCTTAACAGGAAAGGCGCTTACTAGCTCTTGGCGGCGTCGGGTGCCTTTGCCTGGCCACGGCTCCAGGCCTCGACGCTCCGGTCAATGAGCATTCTTTGCGCGGCGGAGACTCTAGCTCGAGGTGCGCGGCGGCGTTCAGAAGCGGACACGGCAACGTGCGCGCGCTTGCGGGGTCCGTTCGAGGCGATCAACCGCCACCACCGCGCTGCGTCTGACGGCATGCGGAAGCAAGAGCTCGACCCGAACGCGCGCGTTACCTCGTTGTCGGAGGCACCTCGAGCACGAGCCCGATCGGCCCGATCGGTTCATCCGCCACGCCTGGCTCGGGCGCGGGCGCAACGGGATCGACGTTCCGTTTGGTCCGACGTTCGTCGCGTCGCAGGAGCTTCTCGGCCTGCCGCTCTTTTCGCACGAGCTCACGCTGCCGCTTGTTGACGCTTGGTCGTCCGGTCATGCGAGCCATGGTAGCAGCATGCGCGGAGAGACGCTTTCAGGCGCCTTTCGGGCGGCCGCAGGCGGGTCGTGCTAACTTCGGGCGCCGATCCGCCCGAACAGGGAAATCAGCGGGCGGAACGGGGTCAACGCGCGGCGATCGATCGCTGCAAGCGCGACGGCAAGAGCCGATAGAGCGCTCAACACTTGCTCAACGCCATTCGTCAGACGTTCAGAGCGCTCGTGCGCGAAGGCGCCGTGACCGTGCCCGCGATTAGCCGCATGGCTCTGTTCGGCTGGGGGCACGAGAACGGTCGTCCTCGTGGCGGGCTCGTGTTCCCGTCGCGCCGTGGCGATCGAAAAGGCGAGGCCAAGATCAAGGTCTCGCACGCGGAGGCGTTCCGCCGAGACCTCGCGCGGGCGTGGGGAATCGAGCCGTGGGACGCCAAGGCGGGCACGAACGGCGCTTTCGTCCAGACGCGCCAGCCGACTGAGCGTGAGCGCGTCGTGCTCGACGGCGACGAGTACACGCTGCCCGTGGACTTCCACGGTCGGCGCCGCGCGTACTCCCAAGCGCTTGCGGACGCACCATGAACGGCAACAACCTCCTGATGGGGACGGGCGTCGTCGACTTCTCGGGGTCGACGGTGGGTTCCGGGCGCATGCGGTTTTCTCAGGGCACCAACATGATCGTGGGCCGCAATAACGCGGGCTCGGCGGACGTGGTGTTGATGACCTGGGGCGTGACGGCGGACACGATCGTCATCGGCGCTTCGGGCTCGAGGCCAACCAGACGATCGCGAACCGGACCATCCAGAAGGTGGCTCAGGTGACGGCTCTGACGCACGACATGGTGCGAGAGCTGCACTCGAGGTTCATCGAGCTGAGCGATTCTCACGGGGCGGAGATCCGTGAGCTACAGCGGCGGGTTGGGACCAATGGCCGAGGATGATCTCAGGGACAAGATCCGCCGGCTCCGTGAATCGATCCCCGACGAGGACAGCTCCGTCACGCACATTCACGCCACGGGCTCGAAGATTGTCGTCCAGAACGTCGGGGCAGGGAACGTCAAAGCCGGGCTCGACGTCTCGGTGCCACCGAAGGCGGACAAGCCGATCATCATCGCCGTCCTCTCGGTGCTGCCGCCCTGGGGGAGGGTGATCATCGCCCTGGCGATCATCACCGCGGCCGGGCTTGGAGGTCACACCCTAGGTTGGTGGTGACCCCTTCGCCGTGGGCGGCTCGCCTTTCTCGTGCTCTTCGCCGAGCGTTAGATCCGCGTCGTTCTCAGGAACCTCAACACCCTCTACGCGAGCGGTGATCATCGCGTCCAAGCCGCTAACCGTCAGATAGCTTTCAAGGGAGGCGGCTTCAAATTGCGCCCATCCCTTGACGTCATCTCCCTGCTCGAAGACTCGCTTGCCGCTTCTGATCGTGAAACTCTTGCCGTTCGGGATGAGCCAGATCGGGATGTCAACGTAGCGGCCCATCGATAAGCCCAAGCGAAGCAACGAACAGAAGCCGGCTTCGGTCAAGAGCCCGTATTCGCCAGCTTGGCGTTCAATCTTCTTGTCTTCGACGCTGAACCGCACCCACTGGACCGCTTGTGGCGGGCATCCAAGAACTTCGATGAGGGCGTCGCGTAGGCGTCCTTGTATCTGCACCGCTCGATCGATGAAGGCGTCAGCAGTCTGAACTTGGTGCTCACGAAGCGCGATGAGCCGATCGTGGAGGCTGGGCATGGGTTCGCCTGGTTAAAGTACGCGCTCGAGAATACTGCCGGGGGAAAGCCCACGCAAGAGCCACGGGCGTAACCTGTCGTAATCATGATGAAATGACGGCGACTTGCACGAATGCCGTGTAAACGTTATAGTGTGGTCGTGATAGCGAGCTTTCACGACGAAGCCACGGAGGACATCTACCATGATAACCCCTCCAAGGCTGCCCGGAGCATCCCTCAAGACTTGTGGCGAAGGGCACGAAGGTTGCTCGACTATTTGAACGCCGCCCGACACCTTGGTCAACTCAACGCCGTCCCCGGTGCGAATCTCGAGAAACTGAAGGGACAGCTCAAAGACTACTGGTCGATCCGCATCAACATTCAATACAGAATCCTATTCAAGTACGATGAGAAGACGGCCCAAGCGTCGGGAGTTCGAATCTCAAAGCACTATGCGAAATAGTTACAATTCGGCTTGTTAAATACTGTTGTTTAGTCGACCCCTATATTCAGAGGTACCTACCATGTTGCCGAATAACCGACCCCCCACGCACCCTGGTGAGGCGCTGCTCGAAGATTTCCTCAAGCCGTTGGATATGACGCAGCTCCAGCTTGCGGCGAAGACAGGCATGCCGATCCAGCGGATCAACACGCTGATCAACGGCAAGCGCGGCATGACGGCCGAGACCGCCATCCTGCTCTCCGGTGTACTAGGTACGGAGCCGGATTTTTGGATGGCACTGCAAGCTCAATTTGACCTGTGGCACGCCGAGAAGTCTTTGGCTTCTCGGAAGAAGCCAGCTCGCCGTCGCCAGCTTGCGGACGCATAACCCCAGCGCCTAAAGAGCGCTCGTGCGATGCCAAGCAGGTCGTGCACGGCTTCGACGGGCAGCGGAGCGTCGTGGGCCATCACCGAAGTCGTTCGTCGGGTG
>DATJXW010000274.1:0-32730 GCA_035499895.1 Polyangiaceae bacterium
GGTGACGAGCGCCGTCAGGAGCGGTCGCCGCAAAGTTTCATTCGCCCGCTGCGGCAGGTACCGGAGCGGACGGCCGGGAGCGCTCGAGCGCTGAATCCTCGCCGCGGCCGCGCACCCGGTGCCCGCCGGGCGGCGCGTAGTGGCGGGTGAGGCTCAAATCGAGCTGCACCGGGAGCACGATCATGGGCACGCCGTTCCGCTGGAGCCGGCGCTGGATCACGAAGGCCGTTTCGTTGTGGAGCAGGCGGTTCCAGGCGCTGTCCTCGGTGAACACGAGCTGCCCGCCGACGACGAGGGCGCGCGGGTAACGCTCGGCGAGCCCGAGCGCGAGCCGCTCGGCTTCGATGGCGACTTCGGTGCCGACCGCGTATTGGCTCGTCGCCTTGAGCCCGAGCGCGTGGGCGAAGCGCTCGTACGACTCGAGGCACTTCTGCGTCCGGCCTTCGAGCGCCGGAACTTCGCTCGCGCCCTTGAAGACGTCCGAGTCCACGACCGCGACGCTGATGAAGACGACGCCGTCGAACTGACCCGGAAACATGCGGAGCAGCGTGAGCAAGGCGTGACGGCCGAGCCCGCCGTAGCCGCCGACGAGTAGGATCGCCACCGGCCGGTTCGGATCGGGCTCGTGCTTGCCGTGCGCGAGCGCGGTGTCGGCGTACATGCCCTCGTTCGTTTCGGGGCCGGGCAAGTCGTGGTCGAGCTTGCGCACCGCTTTGCCGACGAGCACGTAGTGGCGTTTCACCGCGAAGCAGAGCGCGATGAGGAGGGAGGTGAGGAGCAGGGTGAGCCACGCGCCCTCGAGCAGCTTCTCGATGATGGTGACGACGAGGATCGTCACGCAGAGCGCCGCGGCGACGAGGTGCGCCGGCAGGTGCCGCGCCCAGGTCGGATCCTCGCGCCGGCGCCGATACCAGAAGACGCTCATCGCGATGTTCGAGAGCGAGAAGGTGACGAAGACGTTGATCGCGTACATCACGACCAGGCGCGACACGTCGCCGTGCGTGTAAATGAGCGCGGCGAGAGCGGCGCCGCCCATCAACATGATGCCGTTGCGCATCGTGAGGCGCTCCGACAGCGCCGAGAAGCGGTGCGGGAGCCACGAGTCGATGGCCATGTTCGCCATCACGCGCGGGCCGTCGACGAAACCCGCTTGCGCGGCCACGAAGAGCAGCGCGCCCTCGCTCAAGAGCGAGACGACAACGAAAGGGTAGCCGAGATGGATGCCGCCGAACGTGAAGCCGCCGGCGACGCGCTCGAGCAAGACGGCGTTCATCGTCTTGCCGTCCACCGGGTGCACGTCCCAGAGCAAGTACGCGAGCAAGAGGCCCGAGGCGGTGATCGCGAGTGAAGACGCCATCAGCAGCATGGTGCGTTTGGCCGTATCGACGCGTGGCTCGCGCATGATGCCGATGCCGTTCGAGACCGCTTCGATGCCCGTGTACGTGCCGCCGCCGAGCGAATACGCGTGCATCACGAGCTTCAGCGTGCCCGCCATGCCGAGCACGCCGAGCGTCTGGCTCACGTTGCCGCGCACGTCCTCGCTCACGTGCTTCAAGACCGGCACGTGACCGCCGATCGCGACGATCAGGAGCAGCGCGTGCGTCACGATGAACACCCCGAAAATCGGCGCAATGCTCGTCACCGACTCCTTCACGCCGCGCAAGTTCATGATCGTGAGCAGGGCCACGCCCGCGAACGACGTCGGCAGCGAGAAGGCGCGCAAGCCCGGCGGCAGGAAGCTGAAGATCGCGTCCGCGCCGGCCGCGATCGAAATCGTGATCGTGAGCACGTAGTCGACCAGGAGCGCGCACCCGGCGACGACGCCGGCCGGACCGCCGAGCACCTTGCTCGCCACGAGGTAGCCGCCGCCGCCCGCGGGGAACTGCTCGATGATGCGGCTATAGCCGTAGCTGATGATGAACACCGTCGCCATCATCAGCGCGGCGAGGAACACGGCGAGACCGCGGTGCTCGCCGAGCTGGCGGAACGTCTCCTCCGGACCGTACGCGCTCGACGACAAGCCGTCGGCGCCGAGGCCGACCCACGCGAGGAACGCGACGAGCGAGAGTTTGTGAAAGGCGCCCGGCTCGCGGGCGTCCTTCGGGGCTCCGAAGATCCACCGGCCGAGCCGTTGGTTCAAATTGGTCACTCCGTTTGGGTATGCCGGTACCCATTAAGGAGGCGCCAAGGTCCGCCCCGGGCGTATCAAAAAATGATCAAGCGGAGCTCGATCGGGCCCCGATTTCCCCCGAACGGCCGGGTTCGGGGCTTCACTGGCTGCTTGCGGGCGCGGGCGTCTCGGGCGCGGGCGGGGCGCTCGACGGGGGCGGGGCCGGCACCGATTTGTCGCGCGCCTTGTCTTCCGCGAGGAGCTCCTCGAGCTTCTTCTCGCGGTCGGCGTCGTTCACGCTCGCGCGTCCGAGGTCGAAGGTGAGGAGCGGCAGCTTGTCGCTGCCTTGATACGTCGGGAGCTTGCCGTCCCAGCGCTCGACGGCGCGGTATTGGAGCACGGCGCCGGTCGTCGACAAGCGAATGATCTCGTTCGCGCGCGCGTCCGCGCGGGCGCGGATCAGGACCGCGTCGGCTTCGCCCTCGGCACGCTGGCGCGCGGCTTCGGCGGCGCCGTGCGCTTCCGCGACGGCTTGCTCGGCCTCGGCGCGCACCTGGCGCACGCGATTTTCGGCTTGAATCGCGTTCTGGGTCGCCTCCATCGCGCGGTTGATCGCCTGCGCGACGTTCTCCGGCAAGCGCAAGGCGCCGTTGATCGTGATTTGATCGATGATGAAGCCGTCCTTGCCGAGCACCTCGCGGAGCTTCGCGCCCACGTCGGCGATGAGCTTGCCTTTCTTCGCGCCGTAGATGTCCTGCACGGCCATGCGCGAGGCCACGTCGTTGAACGCTTCGCGGACGGCGTTGCGGACGTAGCCGTCCGCGAGCACGAGCAGATCGGGCTGGCGGAAGCGGAGATAGAGGTGCGGCGCGAGGGACGGCTCGATGTGAAACGAAAGCCCGATGTCCGAGTTCACGTTCACGCCCTCTTCGGACGAAAACGTGATGGATTCGTCGGCCGAGCGACCTTCGTGCGGGGACGCGGTCCAGACCACGTTCTGGACGCTGGTCGGGAACGCGATGATCTGCTCGGTGAGCGGGTTGTAAAAAACCCAGCCGGTGACGACGGGAATGTCCTGCACGCCGCGCGTGCTTCCCGCGAGCTTCACGCGAATGCCGACGTGGGCCGCATCCACGCGCGTGAGCATCGCGTCCGCGAGCAGCGCGAGCCCCACGACCGCCGAAAATGCGATCACGAGGAGCCGCAGGCGCTGAAAAAAGCCGGGCGGTTGGTAGGCCATGGCAGTCCGTATAGGCACCATGCTCTCCGCTGTCCATCGGCCTGCCGGCGCGCCCGAAAGACCGGTGCCGACGGCGAGCTAGACGCGATCTTGATGCGGCGCGAGTCGGGCTTGACCGCGTCCTGATGGGCTCCGGCTCATGCTCTCACGCATGGGCACCCTGCACGAGTTCCCCGAGCTTTCGACCGGACGAGGAGACGCCGGCGACTCCGACCTGGGTTTCGCCGTCATCCCCTTTCTGCTCTGGGTCTTGGCCGTGGCTCGCGTCGCGGCGGCCGTGTCGGCGCGCGAGGTCTTCGGCGCGGAGGCGAGCCTCGCGTTCGTCTGCATGGTCGGGCTGCCGTATTGGGCGCTCCGGTCGTGGTTGCGGAAGCGCGCGAAGCAGCTCCCCTTGCAGAAGCGGCAACCGGGCGCCGTCGTCGCGTTGCGCCGGCGCGCCTAGCGCGAGGTCTCGACGCGGAGCGTCCCGGTCCTCAGCCTTTCAACGCCGTCATCACGGCGGGAAATAGGCGCCCGTTCGTCGCGATCGCTTCGGGCGCGGTGTGCGTCGCGGTGCCGTGCCAGTCGGTGAGGGTGCCGCCGGCTTCGGTGAGCACCGGGAAGAGCGCCGCCGTGTCCCACAAGTTCATGATCGGATCGAGCGCAATTTCGGCGCGCCCCGTCGCGACGAGCGCGTAGCCGTACGCGTCGGGAAAGCCGCGATCATTGCCGCAAGCGGCGAGGAGCCGTTCGAACTCGGGGCCCTTGCCGTACTTCTTCGCCGCCTTGCTGCTCGCGAAGACGAGGCGCGCTTCACCGAGTTCGCTCACGTCGGAGACGCGCGCGGGGCGGCCGTTCCAGCGGCAACCGAGGCCCTTCGCCGCGTAGACGGTTTCGCCCAGAGCGGGCATGTGGATGACGCCCGCGACGGCTTGCCCCTCCCACTCGAAGCCGATGAGCACCGCGAAGAGCGGCACGCCGGAGATGAAGGAGAACGTGCCGTCGATGGGATCGAGGATCCAGCGGGCGGGGTCCGTGCCCGTCTTCACGCCGAGCTCCTCACCGACGATGCCGTGCGTCGGGAAAGCGCGTTCGATGCGCTGTCGCAGGCGCTCCTCGGCGCCGCGATCGGCGGCCGTCACCGGCGAGCGATCCGCCTTGAGCTCGACCGGGGGGCTCGCGTTGAAGTAACCGAGCGTGAACGAACCGGCGAGCTGCGCCGATTCGACCGCGAAGTCGAGCACGTCGCGCAGCGCTTTTTCGTCGAGTGCCGCCATCGGCGACGAGCCTACACGACCCGTCGGCGAGCGGCGATGCCCGGCGCGCGCCCTTGCGACTTTGCGGCACCGAGGCTACGAGCCGACCGGTGCTTTGATCCCGCGCACGGCTCACTTCGTTTGGCTCGGACGCAAGCTGCCCTGGGTTTACGTGCTCGGCGTGCTCGCGGCGGCGCGGCGCGGCGGCTTCGAGCGCGTGCTCCTGCATCACGCGGACCCGCTCGAGGAAGACGCGGGCATCGCGGAGCTCCGCGCCGAACCGCGCGTCGAGCTCGCGCGGCTCGATCCGCTGCCGTTGCTCGAGGCGGCAGGCGGGCCGAACCTCGTCGATCGCTACCGCGAGCTCGAGCAACCGGCGGCCCGCGCCAACGTCGTGCGCATGGCCCTGCTCGAGCAGGAGGGCGGCGTCTACCTCGACACCGACACCGTCGCGCTCCGGAGTTTCGAGGGCGTGCTCGCGGCGGGCGGCGTCTTCTGCGGTGAAGAGCGGCTCGTTTACCCCGGCAGCGGCGGGACGGGTTTGCTCTCGCGCGTGCGGCCCGGAGCGCTCCTCCGCACCGGCGCGCGCGACGTGCTCCGGCGGCTGCCGCGCGGTGATCGCTACTTCCGGCGCTTCGAGCACCTGTATCCGACGGCGGTGAACAACGCGGTGCTCGGCGCCGAACCGCACCATCCGTTCTTGCGTGAGCTCGTCGGGCGCGCCGTGGCGCTCCCCGCCGAGCGCCGGCGTGTCCGCTATGCGTTCGGCACGCACCTCTTGCAGGCGGCGGTCGCCGAATACACGGGGCCGGGCTTGCGCGTGCTGCCGCCGCCCGTCTTCTATCCGCTCGCGCCGGAGATCAGCGAACACTGGTTTCGGCCGCGCCGGCGCGTGCGGCTCGACGAGGTGCTCACTTCGGAGACGCTCCTCGTGCACTGGTACGCCTCGGTCCGCACGGCGCGCCACGTCGGGCGCATCGATCGCGCCTGGGTGCGGGAGCACGCCGAAGATCGGCTGTTTGCCGCGCTCGCGCTCCGCGCGCTCGGCTGAGCCTCAGGCGGACGGATCTTCCTCGACGCGCTCGCGCACGATGGCGCGCAGCTCCTCCGGCACGAACGGCTTGTCGATGTGGAGGTTCGGCACGCTGTCGAGGAATTGGCGGGCCTGCGTGGCGAACGCGCCGCCCGTCAAAAAGACGATGCGCCGCGTCTCTTCCGGGGCGAAGCGCTCGAGCTCGCGCCAGAAATCGACGCCCGTCATGTTCGGCATCATCACGTCGCACAGAATCACGTCGAAGCGCGCGCCCCCACGCAGGAGCTCGAGCGCTTCTTCCGTGAGGTTCTTGGTGACGACGTCGTGCTCGCCGCTCAGCGTGCGGCGCACGGCCGCGGCGACCATCGGGTCGTCGTCGATCACGAGCACTCGGCCGCGGCGCGGCCCGGGCGAGGAAGCCAAGGGCTTGCTCGGCGGAGTCGGCTCGCTCATCGCCTCGGCCGCCGGAAGCAGGATCGTGAAGGTCGAGCCTTTCGCGGGGCGGCTCGTCACGCGGAGCTCACCGCCGATGTCCTCGACCAGGCGCCGGCAGATGGGCAGCCCGAGCCCGGTACCGATGCCGGCCGGGCGCGTGCTGAAGAACGGCGTGAAGATGTGCTCCATGATCTCGCTCGACATGCCGACGCCGGTGTCGGAGATCTCGACCACGACGCGCTGATCTTCGTGACGCGTCGCCACGCGGATCTGGTTCGTCTCCGCCCGGCCTTCGGGAATGGCGTGAGCGGCGTTGATCACGAGGTTCAGGAAGACCTGGCCGAGGCGTGACTCGTTCGCCTCGACCATGGGGACCTCGTCGAACGCTTTCACGAGCCGCGCGCGATGCCGGATCTCGTGCCACGCCATGCGCAGCGTGGATTCGAGCACCTCGCGTACGTCGACGCGGCCGCGCCGCGGTTCCTCGGCGCGCGAGAAGAGCCGCAGATCGCGCACGATCAGGCGCACCCGCTCGGCCGCTTCACGCGCGTCGCGCACCTCCTCGAGGAGCTCGCCGGTTTCGCCCTTGGCCTGCAAATCCGCCACGGCAAGCTCGAGGTTGGCGATCACCGCCGCGAGCGGGTTGTTGATCTCGTGCGCGACGCCCGCGGCGAGCGTCCCGACCGAAGCGAGGCGATCGGTCGCGAAGAGCTGCGCTTCGGATTGGCGGCGGCCGGTCGTGTCGCGAACGCTGACGACGGCGCCCGTGCCGTGCGCGCCGATGCGGCACGCGTACCAGGTCACGTCGTCCGCCCCGCCGCTCGCCATGACTTCGATCGTCGCGGCCTCCTTCGTGCGCAGGGTGGCCTCGAACACGCTGCGCGCCGACGCGCGAAACTTGGGCGCGATGAGCTCGAAGAACGAACGCCCGCACAGATCTTCGGGCGCACCGGGCACGCTGCGGCTCGCGAACGAGATCGTCCCCCGGGCATCCACTTCTAGAATCGGATCCGGTACGTGCTGAACGAGCTCGCGCAGCCGCGCCGGATCATCAGCCGGTGACGCGGGTTTCGGAGCGGCACCCGAGCGCGGTTCGGCAGGGCGAGCCGCCGCCCCCGCCGCCTCACCGTCGGCCGCGTCCGCCTGCCGCTGCCGTGAACCACCTGCCATCCTCGTTCTGCTTCCAGACGAGGATAGAGAGGCAGGCGTGTCGTGACAAGTCGCCACGCAGCGCGTGCCCGGTTTCGAAGCCCCTTTTTCGCGGCACGCCTCCGTCACGTTCGCCCATTTCCGGCCATGTCGTTGGTCGAATTCGTCCGACTCGTACGGAGACGTTTTCCGCGCCGCGCCCGAACTGGGCTACCATCTTGGCCGGGGTGGAGGTGGCATGTAGGTTGCTGCAATTTGTCACCCTTGGCTTCCGGCGATTCTCCTCCTTCCTCGTCATCACTCCCTGGGGCGTACCTATCCTTCGTGGTTCTCGTCGTCGATGACGAGCCGCTCGTGCTGAAGAGCGCCCAACGCATGTTCGAGCTCCGCGGCTTCGAGGTGCTCACCGCGAGCGACGGCCCGAGCGCGCTCCTCGTGAGCAGAAGTGCCAAGCGGCTCGACCTGCTCGTCACCGATGTCTGCCTCCCGGGTGAAGACGGCCGCCTGCTCGCGATGGAGCTCCGCGAGACGCGCCCGGGCCTGCCCGTCCTCTTCATCTCCGGCCTGACGAGCGATACGGCAACTTTCGGCCTGCCCACGGCCGGAACCTGGGCATTTCTGGCCAAGCCGTTCACGGGTCGAGAGCTCGATGCGCACCTTGCCGTACTTCTCGGTCCCGTACTGCCCGGGGGCCCCGCGCGTCGAGGGTGACGTCCGCAGGGGGGATCGATATATTCCGGCACCGCCCCGGACGTGGGGCGTTTACGTAACCCGAGGATTTCCATGCGAGAGTTCTGCCTGGTCGGGATCGCGCTGCTGCTCACCGCGTGTGGAGGGGCCGCCGTTCCTCAAGAACCGTTGACCGCCGCCAAAGCGGCCGTTGCTGGCGCGGAAGTGGGCGGCGCCGCGTCCGATCCGAAAGCGGCGCTGCATTTGAAGCTCGCCAAGGAGTACGTCGCGAAGGCGGAGAGCCTCATCGCCGACGGTGACAACGAGGAAGCCGCTCGCATCATCGACCGCGCCCAAGCCGACGCCGATCTCGCCCTCGCGCTCGCGAAGGAGACCGCGGCGGAGAAGGAAGCGCAGGACACCAAGGAGTCGCTCGATCGGCTGCGCAAGCAAGCCCAATAGCGCGCCAAACCTTTCGTGCATTCAGGAGTCAGCGAGATGATGAACCGTTTGGATCGCATCGCATTCGTCGGCCTGCTCGCGCAGGCTCTCTTCGGTTGCGCCACGGCGCAGCCGCCCCAAGAGCTGCTCGACGCTCGCTCGGCCTACGACGCCGCGAGCAAGGGACCCGCCGCGCAGCTCGCGCCCGCGCAGCTCGACACGGCCAAGCAATCGCTCGCGAAGGCCGAGCAATCCTTCGCCGACAACGGCGACAAGCCGATGACGAAGGACGCCGCTTACGTCGCCGAGCGGCGCGCCGAGCTCGCCGCCGCCGAGGGCGCGCGCGAAAAGGCCGACCGCGCCCGCGCGCAGATGGATAAGGACTTCAAGAACAGCGAGATCGACGCGGTCGCCGCGACGAAGGATCGCGCCGCCAAGGCGCAGGCCGATCTCGAGAAGGAGCGCCAGGCTCGCAGCGAAGCCGAGAAGAACCTGGCGGACGCGAACAAGAAGCTCGGCGCCGCGATGGCGAGCCTCGCCGAAATCGCGAAGGTGAAGGAAGAGTCGCGCGGTGTCGTCATCACGCTGTCCGGCTCGGTGCTGTTCGCGACGGGCAAGAGCGATCTCCTCCCGATCGCGCAACAGAAGCTCACCGACGTGGCCAAGGCGCTGAACGACCAGGGCTATCAGAGCCTGCTCGTCGAGGGTCACACCGACGCGCAGGGCAGCGCCGACAAGAACATGGTGCTCTCGCAGCAGCGCGCCGACTCCGTGCGCATGTACCTCGTCAGCCAGGGCATTCCCTCGGACAAGATCCGCTCGCAGGGTCTCGGCTCGTCGCGGCCCGTGGCCGACAACAACACGGCGGAAGGGCGCGCGAACAACCGCCGCGTCGAGATCGTCGTCACCCCGCTCGGCAAATAGCTCAGTCGAAGCGCACGAGCGCGAGGCGAGCGGCTTCGGGCGCGGTCTCGGCGGCGACGCGCGCCGCGGCCGCGTCCTCGGCGTGCGCCATGCGCCCGACGAGCGCGAAGTAGTCGCGCTTCAGCGCCACGAGGCGCGCGAGTCGCGCCGCCGGGGCGCCTGGCACGCACCACGCGTCCGCGGCGAGCGCGAACAAGCGCCGGTAGGCGACGCTCGACCAACGTAACGCCAAATGGTCGAGAACGAGGTGCGGCATGCCCGCGCCCGTCACGCGCGCGAGCACCGCGTTCACGACGTTCATCGCGAGCGCCTGGTTGCAGGCGCGAAACGGGTGGAGGCGCACGAAGCGCTGGTGAAAATCGGCGAGCGCGTCGAGCGCGGCCCCGCGCCGGCCGGCGCTCGCGGCCGCGACCGCCGAGGACAGCGCCGAAAACAAGCTCGCGACGTGTTCGAGCGTGATCGGCCGTGGCGGCGTGAACCACGTCGCCGGTTCGCGGTCGCCCGCCGCCATGCCGGTGAGCAGCCGGCCCCAGTCGAGCCCTTCCTCCTCGAACGTCCGCCGCTCGAGCGTCGCTTCGGGGTCGCCCGAGAGCTCGGCGAGGAGCGCGCCGTAGCCCTTGCCGCCGAGGAGCGGCACGTGAACGCGCGGTCCCTCGAGGAAGCGAGTGCCGGCCGGGGTCTCGACCGTGCGCGACGCCGCTTGCCAGAGCGTGCCCGGCGCGACGCCGTTGTTCGCGACGCGGCTCGCCGGGCGGTAGAAGTTCTTCCGGTTTTCGCCGAGCAGCGCCACGACGTGCAGCGCCGAGAGCTCGCGGAGCGCGGAGCTCGGCTCGCCGAGCGCTGCTTCGAGGGTGGCCGTGCGGCGTCGCACGGCCGCCATGTTTTCCCAATAAGCGCGCTCGATCTCGTACGGCGCGCCCGGGAAGCGCACGATGTCGATGCCCGACACCTCGCGTTCGAGCGCGGTCACCGCGTGCGGCGCGAACAGGACGACGCCGAACGCCGCCGCGAGCAGCGACGCGCGCTCGGCTCGGTCGAGCGGAGCCGCGCGGCACGCTTGCGCGAGCGTGACTTCACCGTCGAGCAGCGCGAAAAAACGCCGGGCGGCGTCCTCGCCCACGCCTGGCAGGAGGAGCGGCCGGGGCAGCGCGCCCCCGTGCAGCTCGACGCCCGCCGCGGTCGCCCGCACGGCGGTGCCCGGCAGCGCGACGAGCACGTCGCCGTCGCGGGCTTCGAACCGGACGCGCGTTTCGCTCTTCAAATATTCGCCGCCCGTGTCCGGCCGCGTGCGGAGCCAGCGCTCGTACGCGACGCCTTCGGCGCCGAGATCGACCGGAGCGAGCTCGACCGGCTCCGCCATCAGCCGAGCGCCTCCGCGAGCCCGGCGGGCGTGTTCGGCACGACATGGAGCGACTCCGGCCATTCTCCCGGAGCGTGCGGGTAGGCGAGGGGAGCGAGCTCGGCGACGACGGCGTCGAACTCGTCTTCGAGGCGCGTCGAGGTCGGATCGAGCCGGCGCACGACGACGAGCCCGGACGGCGGCGTGAGCAGCGTTCTGAGCCGCAAATCCGGGCGCCGCCGCGCGAGCGCCCACGCCGCTTTCCACGTATCGCCGACCCAGAAACGCGTGCTCCGGTCGCGCGAGGCGGTCGCGCGCGTGATGGGCACGCAGTCGTGAAACACGATGGTGCTTTCGCGCCCGCACCAGCGCTCCGCGTGGACGAAGTCGCGGAGCGCCTGCTCGAACAGGTGCAGCCCGTCGATGAATACGAGATCGACGGGCCCCGTGCCGAACAGCTGGTCGCGCGTGTGCTTCGCGAAAAACGCGTCGCTCGTCTCGTTCAAGACTTGCGCGCCCGCGGGGAGCACGTGCTCGAGCGGCGCCGCCACGGGATCGACGCCGACGGCGACGCGTGCCGTCGCCGCGAGCGCGAGCGTCGCCCCCGCGGCCACGCCGATCTCGAGGTAACGCTCCGGGCGGAGCGCGGCGTGGATGTTCCGCAACACGTCGCGGTAAGGGGGCCCCGGCATGAGCAACGCGGCGAGCGTCGACTGCGCGCCGGGATAGTCGGGATAAAGCTCGACGAGGCGCGTGAAGGTCCGAACGGCGGACGTGCGGTCCCCGCTCCGCGCGTCGATTTCGGCGAGGACCGAGAGCGCGTTCAAATCCGCCGGCCGCTCCGCGACGAGCTCGGCCACGGTCGCGCGCGCCTCCGCCTTCTCACCGCCGAGAAAGCGGGCGACGGCGAGGCTCAAGCCGAGCGCGGGCTCCCGGGCGGCGCGCTCCGGCAGCGCCTCGGCGAGGGCGAGCGCGTGGTCGAACGCGCCGCGCTCGAGGCATTGCCGCACGAAGAACACGAGATCCGCGCCCGTCGCGTCGGCGAGCGCGTCCCGGATCGTTTCCGGTGCGGGCACGAAGCCGTCGGTGCGAGCGCGCATGGATGGAGCGTAGCCTCATGCGCGTATTTTCAGCGGTCTTTTTGCCGGTCCCCACGCCGTCGGCGGAGATGGTAGGTAGGGGCGACGCATGCTGAGGCTCGCTGGCGGCACCGCCCTCACTCCCTTTCGAAAACGACAGGTTCTCGCGAAAATCGGCAAGGTCGCTCCCCACGTGAGCGGCGTCGAAGCCACCTTCCAGTACTTCGTGGACGCGGCGCGGCGTTCGAGCGAGCTCGAGCGCCGCTTGGCCGAGCTCCTGCCGCTCGGTCACGGCGCGGAGAGCACGGAGGGCAAGCTGCTCCTGGTGGTCCCGCGCGTCGGGACGCTCTCGCCGTGGGCGTCCAAGGCGACGGACATCGCGAAAAGCTGCGATCTGACCGAGGTACGCTGCATCGAGCGGGGCATCGCCTACCGGCTCGCGGGGGAGCTCACGCACGCGGAGCTCGGCCGCGTGAAAGCGCTGCTCCACGACCGCATGACCGAGACGGTGTTCGAGCGCTTCGAGGACGCGGCGCGGCTCTTTCGGCGCGAAGCGCCGCGGCGCCTCGAGCGCGTTCCGGTCCTCGACGACGGCCGCGACGCGCTCGTCAAAGCCAACGTGAAGCTCGGTCTCGCCCTCGACGACGAAGAAATCGACTACCTCGTCGCGAGCTTCGCGTCGCTGCGCCGCGATCCGACCGACGTCGAGCTCATGATGTTCGCGCAGGCGAACAGCGAGCACTGCCGGCACAAGATCTTCAAAGCCGATTTCATCGTCGACGGCGAGCAGCAGCCGCGCTCGCTCTTCGGCATGATCCGCAACACGCACGAGCGTTCGCCCGCGGGCACGCTGTCCGCTTACAAGGACAACGCGGCCGTCGTGCGCGGGCACGTGGCCGAGCGTTTCTTCCCGCATCCGACGAGCGGTCGTTACGAGTCCACGGCGGAGGACACGTCCCTCGTCGCCAAATGCGAGACGCACAACCACCCGACCGCCATTTCACCGCGGCCCGGCGCGTCCACCGGCAGCGGCGGAGAGATCCGCGACGAGGGCGCGACCGGGCGCGGCGCGAAACCGAAAGCCGGCGTGACGGGCTTCACGGTTTCGAATCTGCGCATTCCGGGCTTCGAACAGCCGTGGGAGACGCCCGGCGTCGGCAAGCCGGACCGCATCGTCTCGGCGCTCGACATCATGCTCGAAGGTCCGCTCGGCGGCGCCGCGTTCAACAACGAGTTCGGACGCCCCGGCGTGCTCGGCTACTTCCGCACGTTCGAGCAACGGGTGGAAACGTCCGACGGGCAGGAATGGCGCGGCTACCACAAGCCGATCATGCTCGCGGGCGGCGTCGGCAACGTTCGACCGATGCTCGTCGAAAAGGAGCGTTTCGGCCCCGACGCCGTCATCGTCGTGCTCGGCGGTCCCGCGCTCCTCATCGGTCTCGGCGGCGGCGCCGCCTCGTCGATGGCGGCGGGCTCGAGCAGCGCCGATTTGGATTTCGCGAGCGTGCAGCGCGACAACCCGGAGATGGAGCGGCGTTGTCAGGAGGTCATCGACCGGGCGTGCGCGCTCGGCGACGCGACGCCGATCCTCTCGATTCACGACGTGGGTGCGGGCGGGCTCTCGAACGCGATCCCCGAGCTTTTGCACGACGCCGGCTGCGGCGGGCGGCTCGAGCTCCGCGACATCCCGAACGCGGAGCCCGGGATGAGCCCGCTCGAAATCTGGTGCAACGAAGCGCAGGAGCGCTACGTGCTGGCGGTCGCGCCCGAGCGCCTCGCCGTCTTGCGCGAGCTCTGCGAACGCGAACGCTGCCCGTACGCCGTGCTCGGTCGCGCGACGGACGACGGCATCCTCGTCGTGACGGACCGCGAGCTCGGCGACACGGCCATCGAGCTGCCGCTCTCGCTCCTCTTCGGCAACGCGCCGAAGCTCACCCGCCGCGTCACGCGCCGTCCCGCCAAAGCCGCGCCGTTCGACCCGAGTCGCATCGACGTGACCGAGGCCGCGCTGCGCGTTCTCCGGCTACCGTGCGTCGCCGCCAAGGATTTTTTGATCACGATCGGCGATCGAACCGTGAGCGGCCTCATCGCGCGCGATCCGATGGTCGGGCGCTACCAGGTGCCGGTCGCGGACGCGGCGGTGACGCTCGCGAGCTACGGCGGGTACACGGGTGAAGCCTTCGCGATGGGCGAACGCAGCCCCGTCGCGGTGCTCGACGCGGCGGCTTCGGCGCGCCTCGCGGTCGGTGAGGCGCTCCTGAACCTCGCCGCCGCGCCCGTCGCAGGGCTCGAGGACGTGAAGCTCTCCGCGAACTGGATGGCGGCCGCCGGGCACCCGGGCGAAGACGCGGCGCTCTTCGACGCCGTGCACGCGGTCGGCATGGAGCTCTGTCCCGCGCTCGGCGTCTCGATCCCGGTCGGTAAAGATTCGCTCAGCATGCGCGTCGTGTGGGACGAAGGCCGGCGCTCCATCACGGCGCCGGTGTCGCTCGTGGTCACGGCGTTCGCCCGCGTGGAAGACGCGCGCCAAGCGCTCACGCCCGAGCTCGTCGTCGATCGCGGTGACAGCGAGCTCTTGCTGGTCGATCTCGGCGCCGGACGCGGACGGCTCGGCGGTTCGGCGGTCGCGCAAGTTTACGGCGCGCTCGGTTCGGAGCCGCCCGACGTGGACGCGCCGGCGTTGCTCCGCGGCTCGTTCGCGGCGCTGTGCGAGCTCCGCGCGGCGGGCCTCGTCCTCGCGTATCACGATCGCTCCGACGGCGGCTTGTTCGTGACGCTCGCCGAGATGGCGTTCGCGGCGAACAGCGGAGTGAAGGTGCGTCTCGACGGCACGGCGCCGAACGCGTTTTCGGCTCTGTTCAACGAGGAGCTCGGCGCCGTCCTGCAGGTGCGAGCCAGCGACGTGGAGCGCGTGCTCGCGACGTTCGAACGGCACGGTTTGAAGCGCGGAACGCACCTGTTCGCCATCGGCGCGCCGTCCGGCGACGGGCGGCTCCACGTCGAGTACGGCAAGCAAGCGCTCTTCAGCGAAGAGGTGCTGAAGCTCCGGCTCGCCTGGTCCGAGACGACGTACCGCATGCAGGCTTTGCGCGACAACTCCGATTGCGCCCGAGAAGCCTACGAAGCGCTGTCGGATCCGCCGGCGCTCGCGCTCACGCCCACGCTCGCCTTCGATCTCGACGCGGATCCGGCGCGTCCGTTCGTCAGCGCGGCGAGCGAGCGGCCGCGCGTCGCCATCCTGCGCGAGCAGGGCGTGAACGGCCAAGTCGAAATGGCCGCGGCGTTCACGCAAGCCGGCTTCGACGCCGTCGACGTGCACATGAGCGACCTCCTCGGCGAGCGGGTGCGGCTCGACGGCTTTCGCGGCCTCGCCGCCTGCGGCGGCTTCTCATACGGCGACGTGCTCGGCGCGGGCCAGGGCTGGGCGCGCTCGATTTTGCTGCATGCTCGCGCGCGCGAAGCCATGTCGGCTTTCTTCGCGCGCAAGGACGCGTTCGCGCTCGGCGTGTGCAACGGCTGCCAGGCGCTCTCGGCGCTCAAGGTGCTGATTCCCGGCACCGAACACTGGCCGAGCTTCGAGCGGAACCTCTCCGAGCAGTTCGAGGGGCGCGTCGTCCAAGTCGCCGTCGGCAAATCGCCTTCGATTTTCTTCAAGGGGATGGAGGGCTCGACGCTGCCGATCCCCGTCGCGCACGGCGAGGGCCGGGCCGAGTTCGCGCCCGGTGCGTTCGCCGCGTGCGAAAAGGCCGGCCTCGTCGCGCTCCGCTACGTCGACGGCCGCGGCCGCGTCGCCGAACGCTACCCGCAAAACCCGAACGGCTCGCCCGCGGGCGTCACGGGTCTCACGACGCCGGACGGCCGCGTCACCGTGGTCATGCCGCACCCGGAGCGCGCCTTTCGCAGCGTGCAGCACTCCTGGCACCCGCGCGGCTGGGGCGAGCACGGCCCGCTCTTTCGCATGTTCCAAAACGCGCGCGCCTGGGTCGGCTGAGCCCGCTCGCGCGTTCTCGGCGCCTCAGCGCGGCAGCTGCGGGGGCGGAATCAACGACGCGAGCGGCAGCGCCGGAGCCACGTCGACGCGATCGCGCCCTTGGTGCTTCGCCGCGTAGAGCGCGCGATCGGCGCGTTCGAGCCAGATCGCGGGCGCTTCACCGGGTTCGTGCTGGGCGATGCCGATCGAAATCGTCACCGTGACCGGCCCCGCGGGCGTGTTCACGACCAGGCGCGACTGAGCGTCGCGCAGCCGTTCGGCGCGCTGAAGCACGCGCTCGAGCGTCGTCTCGCGGGCGACCACGGCGAATTCTTCGCCGCCGTAGCGCGCCACGAAGTCCTCGCGGCGCATGAAGTGACGCGCGATGTTGTCTGAGAGCGCCTTCAAGACGGCGTCGCCCGCGGGGTGCCCGTAGCGATCGTTGATGCCCTTGAAGTGATCGACGTCGAGCAAGAGTAGGCACGGTTCGGCGGACATGAACGCCGCGAGCGAGGCCACGCGCTCGAGCTCGTCGGTGAGGGCACCGCGATTGTAGAGCTCGGTGAGCGGATCCTGAATCGCCTGCGTGCGCGCGACTTCGAGCTCGGCCTTGAGCTCGACGAGTCTGCGTCCGAGATCCTGCACCTGCCGCCGCTCGCGCTCGCGACGGCGCGAAACCGTGGTCTTGACCAGCGAAACCAGCACGCCGAGCTGCTGCTCGAGCACGTCGGGGCTGCGTTTGCCGACGACGTCGACGAGCCGCTCGAGCTCCACCTCCATGCGGGAATCGTCGAGCTTGTCCTCCGTGATCGTCGCGCTCAAGCACTGCGCGAACGCCTGGAGCGCCTGGCGCATGTTGCCCGAGCTCCGCACGACGAAGTCGCGCTCTTCGCGGCGCCGTTGTTCGAAGAAGCGGCGAGCCGAGCCGAAGTCGCGCTGGCTCGCGGGCGGCGACGAAGGCGTGGTCTCGGAGCGCATCGGCCCCATCACGAGCCGCTGCACGAGCTCGTGGCACTCGGCGCGCGTCTCGGCGGCCTTCACCTGATCGAGATCGAACGCGAACTCGCCGTAAGTGCGAATCACGCCGGCGAGCGCTTCGAGCGCGCGGTCGAGGTCGGCGTCGAGATCGGCGGCAGGGTTTGCGGCCGGGAGGGATCCGCTCGGGTTTCTGGCACGAGCTCCGAACATGTCCTCAAGAACGGCCTCCGGCGTACAAACTAAAGTGCTCTAAAAATACAATGATAACGCGGTCTTGCTCGCTCGTTTCAGCCGTCTTCGTGACGGTGGCGATGATGTAGGTCCGATCCGTGGGGGTGTTCGTGCTCGAGCTCGGCGTGCCGGTGCGGGTGGCTGTGGGAGCCCGTCACCGGCGGATCGTGCAGGTGATCGTGGTGGCCGTCGTCGTGGCGGTGGGCGTGCTCGTGCTCGAGCGGCTCGTGGCGGTGGGCGTGCTCGTGACGCTCGGTGACGTGCAGATAGACGGCGAGCGCGAAGAGCGCCGCCGCCGCTGCGACGAGTCCCGCGTGCGCGCGATCGCCGAGCGCGAACGCGAGCGCGGCGCCGACGAAGGGCGCGACGGCGAAGAGCGAGCCGGTCCGCGCCGCGCCGAGGATGCGTTGCGCGCGCAAGTAGAGCCCGAGGCTCACCCCGTAACCGCCGACGCCGCACAGGAGCAACGCGACGAACGGCCCGCGTGCCGGCCACGGTTCGCCGAAGAGGAGCGCCAGGCATGCCGAGAGCGCCGCGCCGAGCACGGCTTTGACGAACACCACCGCGCGCGGGTCGAAGTCGGCGAGCGGACGGCTCAGCGTGTTGTCGAGCGCCCAGCCGAGCGTCGCGAGGGCGACGGCGGCGAGCCCGAGCGCCTCGACGGTGCCGAGCGGCCCGGCGCGCAACGCGAGGAGCGCTCCCCCCGCGAGCATGAGCCCGACCGCGAGCGCGACCCGCGGCCCCGTCGGCTCGCGGTGCACCACGCGCGCCAAGAGCACGGTGAAGAGCGCTTCGAGGTTCAAGAGCAGCGCCCCGGCCGCGGCGCCCGCGTGGGTAAGCCCCCAGGCGAGCGCGGTCGGCGCGAGCGCGGCGCCGAACACGGACACGAGCGCGATGCGACCGAGCTCGCGCGCGGCGATGGGTCGTTCGCCCCCGCGCTTGAGGGCGCCCGCGCCGAGCGCCGCGCCCGCGTAGAGCACCGCGGCCGTCGCGAACGCCGCGTCGCCCTCGCCGTAGCGCTTGAGCAGGGGCGCGGTGAGTCCGAAGAGGCAGGCCGCGCCGAGAGCGTACGCGCTGCCTCGTGCGATCGGCGTCATGCTGTTCCGCTAGGGAGTCGGCTCGATGGTGAGCTCGTTCAGCTTGCCGCACTTGATCACGTACGAACCGCCGGCGCTCACGAAATCGCCCGCGCTCCGCCCGAGGCGAACGAAGCGGATGCCGCACGTCGTCATCAGCGTTTGGTTCGTCTCGCCGAAATCGACGCCGTGCACGAAGACGTGCGCCGTCGCGGTCGAGTGGACGACGAGCGCCGCGCGATCGCGCGGCAGCTTGTTCACGTCGAAGGTCGGCGGGGTGACCGGCGGCACCGCGCCGACGGCCGCCGCCGTGCTCGCCGTGGTCGCCGGCGCGGCGACGTCGTTCGGCGCGTTCGGCGCGCTCGATGCGCTCCCGGCCGAGGCCGCGTCTGCCGTTTGGCCCGATGCCGCCGGTTCGGCAACGGCGGCGGGGGTCGCTCGTTCCGTGGCCGCCGCGGCAGCCAGCGTGCTCGGCGCGGCTGCCGCTTGCGTGCTCGCGGCGGTCGGCGTGGTGAGCGGCGGCGCCGCGGGCGCCGGGCTCGCCGCGTGCGGAGCCGGCGTGTCCGCGCCCTGATGCGTCACGAGCGCGAGCCCCATCCCGACGGCAGTCGCGGCAATCGCCGCCACGATGAAGAGCAGCACGCCGCGCAGGCTCGTTTTCTGCGGGGGCGGCGGGCGTGAGCTCGTCTTCTTCTTCGCGATCGGCGGGGACGGCGGCGGCGAGGCCGACTGCAGCGTCTTCGAAATCGGGTCGACCTTGGGGCTCGACTTCGCGGCGCTGAGCGGCAGCGTCTTGTCGCTGCTCGGCGCGGCGAGCGGGAGCGTCTTGTCGTTGCCCGGCGTTGCGAGCGGGAGCGTTTTGTCGCTACTCGATGTCACGACGGGCGCTTTCGCCGGCTCGCGCTCCGCGAGGCGCTTCGTGTGGGGTTCCGCGTCCGGGTCCGGCGGCGGCGGCTCCGTCGGCGCGAACGCCACGGTGTTGCCTCCGGCTTCGGGCACGCGCGGCGACGGCTCCGGAGCGCGCGGCGACGGCTCGGGTCCGCGTGGCGGCGACGGCAGCGCTTCGGTTTGCGCGGGTCCGGGCTCGCGCTCGTCGGCAAGCTCCGTCGCGACGGGCGGCGCCGGCGAAGCCGCTTTGGGTGGTACCGGCGCCTCGAGGTTCGGCTGCGACGCGCGCACCGCCGTCTTCGCGTCCGATTCCCAATCTTCGGCGTGCGGCGTGAACGGCTCGGGCGTGACCGGCGCGGCGGCGGCACCGGGCCCCATGATCACGGTCCCGAGCGGCGTTTTGCCGTCCACGCCGGGGCGCGGCACGGCGGCTTTTTCGGGCACCGGCACGGGCGGCAGGCTGATCGTGGGCTCGAGCGGCGCCGGCAGCGACGCGGGCGGCGAGTCCGCGAGCGCGGTCGCGGGGTCGAGCGCGAACTCGCTCGGTCGCTCTTCGCGCACGCCGAGCGTGTCCGGATCGATCGTGACCGGTCGCGTGCCGACCTCGGTGAGCGTCTGCTCGTCGAGCGTCGCGGCGAGCAACTCGCCCACGTCGCTGCCCTCGTTCACGGCGGTCTGCACCGCGACGGGCAGCGGGGCCACCACCGATTCGATGCTGACCGTCGCCGGCACGGCGAGCTGCATCTCCTTGCCGCCGAGCTCCGGCACCGCGAGCACCGGCTGACTCGCCGTGCGCGGCTTCGGCGGCTGCATCGATTCGGTCGAGCTCGCCGCTTGGATGAGCTCGGCGCACGCCTTCGTCCAGCGCGCGAGCTCGCCCTCGGGGCCGCTCAGTTTCACGCTGAATCCGGGCGGGGCGCTCGCGATCGCGCCCGAGCCGAAGGCGAAGCGCCGCGCCACCTTGCCCTGGAGCCGCACCCGTTCGTCGCGGTTCGGCAAGCGGAGCTCGACCTCCACGTCTTCGGTCGCCGAGGGGAGCAGGCTCCGCACGTAAAGGCCGCTCGGGCTCGCGTCGTAGCTGAAGCCGTACTCGTCGGCGTCGCCGCCCTTCGGGCGGAACGCCACCGGCGTCGCGTAGAGCGCGCGCCACTCGCGCCGCCGCGGGCCCTTCGAAAACACGAGCTCGTTCGCGAGAAAGAGCACGTCCTCCGGCGCGCCCGCCGTGCTCGTCACCGCGACGCGGTCGAGCCCGGTGAGCTGCGCCGCGAGCCGCTGCGTGCTGCGCGCCTCCACGGTGACGATCCACGTCGGCAACGCGCCCGCGCGCGCCGCGTTCTCGATCAGACGGCGCGGATCCCCGAGCGCGGCGCTGATCACGACCAAGCGCGTCTCCGCCTGCGAGGCGTAAAGCTCGACCGCGCCGCGATCGACCGCGAATTTCACGTCGTAGCCGGCGTGCGAGAGCACGCGTCCGACGAGCGCGCGGCGCTGGGTCGTGGCCTCGGCGACCACGGCCTGGCCGAAGCCCGTCGCGTCGGCGGGCGGCGTGTCGCGCAGCACCTGGAGGCGACGCTCGAGCGGCATGCGCGCGCCGAGCGGCACGAGATCGTCCGCGCCCCACGCGAACACGCGCGCGAAGCCGAGCTCGTTCGGGTGCCGCGACATGCCGATGACCGGCACGCTGCGGAGCCGTTCGGTGCCGCGGGCCCGCTTGCAAAATTGTTCCGCGCCGAGCGTCGCCATGTCGACGAGCACCGCGAGCGCGCCGTCGCGCTCGAGCTCGACGAAGGCGCGCGCCGGCTCGCGCGTGAGCAGGAGCTCGAGCCCCACGGCTCGGACCGCGGCCTCGAGCGACGCCTTGAGCTCTCCCGCGAGGTTACCGAGGGCGATGACTCGCCGGTCAGCGTTCGACACGCCGCGGGACTTTACGAGGTGCGCGAAGGTGGGAGCAACCCGGCGCGACAAATGTCCCCGCAAAGTGCGCGAAACACGCAGGAAGCACGCCTCTTGCTCCTATCCCGTCCATGCTCGACGTGGCTCGGGTGACAGGGCAAGCGACCCAGGTCGTGGAGGTTTCACCAGGGGTGGCGCGCGTCGAGCTCACCGGAGAGCTCCCGGTCGGTTGGTGCGGCAACCTGGCCGGAGCACTCTCGCGGAGGGGGGTCTCTATTTTGCGCGGCAACGCGGAGCGTCACGATAGCGGCTGGACGGTCGTGCTCGAGGTCACTTCGGAGAACGGCACCGACCCGTGCGACCTCGATTTCTCGGCGCTCGCCAACGAGGCGAACCCCGAGCCCCAGGGTCCGCCGCGGCTCGAGTCGTTCGTGCTCAACATGCCGCGGCGGAGCGCCGCCGTCGAGCTCACCGTTCGCGGCCCCGATCGGCGTGGCTTCCTCGCGGCCCTGCTCGACCGTCTCGCGTTGCTCGGCCTCTTCCCGGCGCGCATCAGCGTCGAGACGGTGCACGGGATGGCCGCCGACACGCTTTGGCTCCAAGCCGACGGCGGCAAGCCGCCCGCCGAGCCGGCCCTCGGCGCGCTCCGCGAATTTTTGCGCAGCTCGACCGGCCACTGACGCCCCGCCCGTTTTCGGGTGCAGAGCGCAGCCCTACGTCGCCTTCACGCGCATGACCCGCGCCCACCGCGCGTTCGGCCTCCGGCCGCACGCCGCGTTATTTCGACGTTTGCCGCCGCCGTTCGAGCCGCCGCACGTCCACGCGATCCTGATCGCGGTCGGCTGCCGTTTTCATGGCGATGAGGTCCTCGAGGCTCACCACCGGGACGGCAAGCTCACCGACGTGCATCTCGGCACGGCGTTGGAACGCGGCGTCGAATTCGATGCCGGGTGCCGATTTGAGCAAGTCCACTCTCACGGGTGGTGCGCCGAACCATACGATGTCGTCGTGCGAAGAGGTTCGAACGGCTTCGATGGTTGAAGGAGCTGCTCCGAACGCGACGAGCGCTCCGCATGTTCGCTCGATGTTGGTTTCGTCCCCGTCGAGCAGAATGTCGAGATCCTTCGTCGCCCGGGGGCGATCGTGAAAGCCCACCGCGTAGCCGCCGATCACCAAATAGCGCACGTCAGCGTCGGCGAACGCCGCCAACAGATCCGCGAAGTCCGAAGGGAGCTCGGGTGTCGATGCCATAGTGCTCTCTGGATGCCTCCCAGACCGAGACGAAGCGCTCGGCTGCCGTCATGGCCCCCCAAAACTCGTCATCGACCGACTCCATGTCGGCGAGCTTTGCGACCCCGCCCTGCCAGGTCGAGCGGCGACGCGCGGCTCTGGCCTCACGCTCGGCGAGATCTTTTCCGCTCACGCTCACACGCTAGCACGGCTCGCTCGTGTTGGCGTCACAGGAGCTCGCGCACCACGCCGTCGGCGAAGAGCCACGCGCTCTTCGGGATGCGCAGCGTGTCGCCCGCGCGCACGAGACGTCCGGAGCGCACGAGACGTTCGGCTGCGCGCTCCCGCTCGCGCGTGAAGGCGACCGCGCCCGTCTCGCGTTCGGCGCGCGCGAGGTCGACGCCCTCGGCGAGTCGCAACCCGAGCATCAGGCGTTCGCGGAGCGCCGTTTCGGCGTCGAGCCGTTCGGCGTCGCTCACGAGCTCGGAGATTTCCCAGAGCGGCGCCGTCGCGCTCGCCGTGAGGTAGCGCTCCGGCGCCGGCGCGTTGCGGTAACGCACGAGACCGCGCTCGCGCGGCACGGTGCCCCACGCGCCGGTGCCGAGCCCGAGGTACGGCTCGCCCCGCCAAATCGCGAGATTGTGCGCGGCGTAGTGCCCTTCGCGCGCGAAGTTACTGATCTCGTAGTGTTCGAAGCCCAGGTCTTCGAGCGCGCGCCCGACGACCTCGAACGAGCGAGCGACGAGATCCTCTTCGAGCAGCGGCAGCTTGCCGGCCTTCGCGAGCGCGCCGAAGCGCGTCCCGGGCTCGATGGTGAGCGCGTACGCCGAGAGGTGCGTCGGCCCGAGCTCCGCGACCGCGAGCGCTTCACGTCGCGCGACCTCGGGCGACTCTCCGGCCACCCCAAAAATCAAATCGGCCGACACCCGCGCGAACCCGGCCTTCAACGCGGTGGCAACGGCACGGAGCGCGCCGTCGGGATCGTGGAGCCGCCCCAAAAATCCGAGCCGCTCGCGCTCGAGCCCCTGCACGCCGAGACTCACGCGATTCACGCCCACGGCGCGGAGCTCTTCCGCGCGCCGCTCGTCGAAGCTCGAGGGGTTGCACTCCGCCGTGACTTCGACGCCGTCGCCGGGGAAAGTACGGCGGATCGCGGCGAGCACCCGCCCGAGCTCGCGCGGCTCCCAGAGCGAGGGCGTGCCGCCGCCGAAGAACACGCTCGTCAGCGTGCGGGCGCCGAGCTCTTCCGCGCGCCGCTCGAGCTCGACGAGCATCGCGTCGGCGTACTCACGATGAGGGATCGCGCCGCGCTCCGCCGCCAGGCTGAAAAAGTCGCAATACGGGCACTTCGCGAGGCACCACGGGAAGTGCACGTACACGCCGAGCGGCTTTTCGACCACGCGCGGGCTTACCACGGGCGGCGCTCGCGTGGAGTCGTGCTAACCCTTCGCTCGGGTAGCGTGGAGGTCGGGTTTCGAACGCGCTTGGCGTGGCGCTCGCTCGCGGCGACGGCGCTCGTGCTCGCTTGGCCGCTCGGCTGTTCGAGCGGCTCGAAGGGCGACACCGAGCCCACGGCGTGCACCTCGGACGCCGATTGCCCCTCGGGCGAGGTGTGCGGCGCGCTGAACGGCGCCTGCTTCGGCTTCGCTCGCGCGCACACGGTGTGCTGGCCGCCGTCATGCACCGACGATCAGCTGAGCGACTGCGGCGCTCCGGGCCGAGCGTGCGGCAAGAATTGCTCGTGCGTGACGGCCTGTAACGCGGACGACGCCGCGCAGAGCTGCCCGTCCGGGGAAGTGTGCCAACGTGAGCTCGGCTACGCGCTGCACGGCTGGTTCCGGGACGCGTGCGGCGATCCACGCTGCGCGTCGGGCGACCCGAGCCTCTGCGGCGACCAGCACGCGGTGTGTGGCGCCTGCGTGTGCACGCAAGACTGCTCGTCCGCGACCTGCGATGACCCGAGCGACGGCTGTGGTGGCGTGTGCATCGGCGTCTGCGCTGACTACTCGCCGTGTCCGACCGGCGGCGGCTGCGGTGTCGGCTTTCAGTGTCTCTCGATGCCGGACGGCGTGAAATGCCTGCCGGCCGAGTGCGCCATCGTCACGCTCGCGCCGCCGCTCTGCGGCACCGCGAGCGCGTTTTGCGGCCCGACGTGCCCGAACTGACGCCGAGCCGCCTCACGCTATTGGCTGCTTTGATCCGTGCCGGCCGGCGGCGTCGCGTCGCGGCCGAGCGCGTGATTCAGCTGCACGAGCGCAATGCGCGCCGTGATGTACGCGTCGGCGAGCTGGATGCGAGCATTCGTCAAGGTCGTCTCCGCATCGGTGAGTTCGACGTTCGTGCCGCGTCCGGCGCGGAAGAGCTCGGTGCGGACGCGGTAGCTTTCTTCGGCAGACATCAGCTGTGTCGTCGCCACGCCGATCGAGTAGCGGGCCGTTTCCGCGGATCGAGCCGCCTGCTCGAGCTCGACCTTGATACCGTCTTCCACGGCGCGGCGCTGAGCAAGGAGTTCCTCGGCTTTCACGTCGGCGGTCGCCGCCGTCGCATTGTTCATGGGGATCGCCGTTGGCGTCCAGCTCAAGACGACTCCAGCCTGCCAGCTTCCATGGAACTTCTCGTCAGGGATGAAGTAGCGCTGGTTCGGATTCGCGTAACTTGCGGCTGCTTGGCCGTCGAGGCGCGGATAGTTGCCGATGCGCGCGGATTTCGCCTGTTCGCGGCTGGCGGCGGAGGCTGCGTCGAGGCTCTTCACTTCGGCGCGTTGTGCGAGGGCCTCGCGGAGCCCCGCTTCCGATGTGGGCAGTTGAGCGAGCTCCGGCGCCTCGACGAAAACCTCTTCACCGATCTCGTGTTGTTGCCCGGGCGGCAAGCCCATCGCGACATCGAGCTGCGTAGCTGCGATGGCGGTGTTGTTACGCGCCGTTTCGAGTTGCAGCATGGCGTTCGCTACGTCCGACTGAGTGCGAAGCACGTCGGCCTTCGAAGCGAGCCCAGCGGCGAAGCTGTTCTGCGTGTCCCGCTGGTGCCCCTGCGCTTGCTCGAGTGCTTGGTTGGCGATCACGACCTGCGTCTGTTGCCGCACCCACGTGTAGTAAGCGACGCGAGCATCTCGCGCGACGGACGCCACCGTCGCATTGCGGTCGTAGGCAGCGGCGTCGCGTTGCTTCGAGGCTCCGGCTACACCGTGCGAGACCTTGAACACGTAGTCCGAGATGGGCACCTGGAGTGATGCGTCGAAGGAGCCGGCATTTTCCTGAAATTTGATGGGCTTGAAGCTGACGGGAGGTAGGCCGTTCTGGGCGGCTACCGCATTGATGACGTCGACGAACGTCGTCGGGAAAAAATTAACGGATGGTACGTGTGAGAGGCGCGTGTACGACGCGCTGAGCTTGAGTGTCGGCCAATAAGCGGCGTTCGCGGAATCGATGCCGCTCTCCGCCTCCTCGAGCGCCTTTCTTTTGGCTTCGATGGTGGCGTTCGTTTGCATTGCACGACGCGCCGCCTCGTCCGAGGTGAGACCCTGGCCAGGGCCGGCCATGTGAAGTCTATCCTTGAGTTCTTGGATCGCCTGCGCCTTCTGCGCGTCGCTCACCCCCGTGTCGATCACCGGAGACGCCGCGGGCGCCGTGCCCGCTGGTGCAACGGGGCCGGTCGCTGCCGGCGTGTTCGGCCGTGCCGCCGGTGTCGCGGGTGTGCTCGGCGCGGCGGGCGCTTTGGGCGGTGCTGCTTGAGCGGCCGCGCCGCGAGCGAGAAGAAGGAGTGCGACCGGGAGCAGACCCCCGCCGCGGACGACTCGAACGCCTTTTGAGATCATGAAACGGTTCCTCGGTGAAGGGACGGTGTCGCGGTGAGGGTTACTCGGCCGACGACGCCGCCTCGTTCGGCGCCACGCTCGGGCGGCCGCGGCCGCCGGGCATGAAGGCCCGAACTCTAGCTGCCATACGCGGCAGAAAGCGCTTGAGATTCTCGATCGCGAGATAAAAGACGGGCACGACGATGAGGGAGAGCAACGTCGAGCTCACCACGCCGCCGATGACCGCGATCGCCATCGGCGCGCGAAATTCGCTGCCCTCGCCGTTGCTCGTGGCGGTCGGCAGCATGCCGAGCACCATCGCCGCGCTCGTCATCAAAATCGGGCGCAGGCGCTCCGGCCCCGCGGTGACGATGGCCTGAAACGGGGTCATGCCGTGGTCGCGCACGTGCACGATCGCCCGGTCGATGAGCAGAATCGCGTTCTTCGTCACGAGGCCCATCAGGAGCACGATGCCGATGAGCGCGCCCATCGCCATCGTGTTGTTCGTGAGAAACAGGCCGACGACGCCGCCCACGAGCGCGAGCGGCAGCGTCAGCATGATGGTGAAGGGGTGCACGAAGCTCTCGAATTGCGAGGCGAGCACGATGTAGATGAACACCACGCCGAGCAGGAGCGCGATGGCCATGTTCTCGTTCGTCTCGTTCATCAGGCGGAGCTGCCCGTCGTAGGCGACCGAAATGCCGGATCCGAGCTTCGCGGCCTTGATCGCGGGCTGAAACTCCTTCGCCACGTCGCCCAACGGCCGGCCGATGGGCGTCGCCCAGAGCGTGATTTGCCGCTGCCGGTTCTCGCGTTCGATCACCTGCGGGCCTTCACTCCGGTGGAAATTCGCGACGTCGGAGAGCTTCACGGGACCATGGCTCGTCTGCAGTGTGAGGTTCTTTAGGGCGTCTTCGTCCGCCCGGTAGTCCTCACTCAAGCGAACGCGAATCGGGATTTCGTCCGTGCCGGAGCGCAGGTTGCCGCTCTCGTCACCTTCCATGGCCGTCCGGAGCGCGAGCGCCACCTCGGAAACACTGAGGCCACGGTCGGCGGCACGCTGCCGGTCGAGCTCCACCTCGAGCTCGGGCCGGCCGGGCGAATACCGAACCTGAATGTCCGAAACGCCCGGGGTCGCCTTCAGGATCTTCTCGATCGTCCCCGCGGCGGCCTCGATCTCGGGAAACTCGCTGCCGCGCACGTTGATCATGATGGGCGCTTCGGTCGCGGCGCCCTCGACGAACGGCGGGTCGGTGGCGGTCACCTTCGCGCCCGGAATCAACTGGGCGGCGCGCCGGCCGGCCTCTTTCAGTTTCGCGATGTTGACGCTGCGCTCGGCCTTCGGCGTGGTCGCGATGCGCCAGCGGATCTTGTTCGGCTCGCCGTCCACGCCGACGGTCGAGGCGAGCACCTGGATTTCGGGGGTTTTCAGGAGCTCGTTTTCGGCCATGGCCGACAGGCGCGAGGTCTCGGCGAGCGCGGTGCCGGCCGGCAGCTCGGACTCGACGACGAATTGGCTCCGGTCTTCGGAGTTCACGAACTCGGAGCCCATGAGCGAGGTGACCCAGCCCATGAACACCATGCTGAGCACGGCGAACGCGCCGACCGCGAGCTTGTGGCGCACCGACCAGCCGAGCATCGCGGCGTAGGTCGCCTCGACTTGGCGGAACGTCCACTCGAAGGGCGCCTTGAGCCAATCGAACGCGCCGCGCTCGTGCGTCTTCGTCTTCGAGAAGCGCGACGAAAGCATCGGATCGAGCGTGAAGGCGACGAAGAGCGAGATGGCCACCGCCGCCGAGATCGTGATGCCGAACTGGCGGAAAAATTGCCCGACCATGCCCTTCACGAACGCGACCGGCAAAAACACCGCGATGATGGTGAGCGTCGTCGCGAACACGCTGAGCGCGACCTCTTGCGTGCCGTCGAGCGCGGCTTGCATCGGCGGCTTGCCGCGCTCGATGTGCTTGAAGATGTTCTCGCGCACCACGACCGCGTCGTCGATGAGGAGGCCGATCGCGAGCGAGAGCGCGAGCAGCGTCATCATGTTCAGCGTGAAGCCGAGCACGTACATGACGTAGAAGGTGCCGATCACGCTGGTCGGGAGCGCCACGGCGCTGATGAGCGTCGAGCGCAGATCCATCATGAAGACGAGGATGATGAGCACCGCCATGCAGGCGCCGATCACGATGTGATGCTGCACGGACGAGAGCTCGACTTCGATGAAGCGCGACTGATCGATGAGGAGCGAGGTCGAGGTGCCGGCCGGGAAGCTCTTGGCGAGCTCGGCGAGCTTCGCTTTCACGGCATGCGCAATTTCGACGGTATTCTTGCCGGATTGTTTGCGCACCTCGAACGTCACCGCCTCGGTGCCGTTCACGCGCACGAGCGTCGTCTCGTCGGCAAAGCCGTCCACCACGTTCGCCACGTCGCGCAGGCGCACGACGGAGCCGTCCTTGGCCGTCGCGACGATCACGTCGCGGATCTGATCGACGTTCTTGAACTCGCCGACCGTGCGCACCGACACCTCGCGCTTGCCCTCGTCGTAATGGCCCGCCGGCACGTTGAGGTTTTCGGCGCGCAGGCGGCCGACCACCTGCGCGAGCGGGATGCCGAGCGCGTCGAGCTTCGGCCGGTCGAGGAGGACGCGGATTTCGCGCGTCTGGCCGCCTTTGATGTCGACGGCGGCGACGCCGTCCACCTGTTCGAGGGCGGGACGGATGACGTCGTTCGTGTAGTCGCGGACGTCGGCGAGCGAACCCGCGCCGCGCACCGTGTACGTGAGCACGGGCGACGCCGAGACGTCGAAACGGCTGATGATGGGCTCTTTCGTCTCGTCCGGCAGCTTGTAGCGCACCTGCGAAACGCGCTCGCGCACCTCGGTGGCTGCGTCGGTCACGTCGACGCCGAGGTTGAACATCACGAACACCATCGCCGAGCCCTCGCGCGAGAACGAGCGCACGCGGTCGATGCCGTTGATGCCGATGGTGGCGTCTTCGAGCGGTTTCGCGACGAGGGTCTCGACTTCCTTCGGGCTCGCGCCCGGATACGGAACCGTCACGACGACGGCCGGGAACGACACGTCGGGGAAGAGGTCGGAGCCGAGCCGGCGAAACCCGACCAGGCCGAGCACGAGCATCGCCGTCATGACCATGACGGTGAAGACGGGTCTCTTGATCGCGACGGACGAGAGCGTCATCGGGTCCTCTCAGTGGCTCGCGGCGGGTGCGGCCGCGGGAGCGGGTGCCGTGGCGGGCGCGACGGTGACGCGGTCGCCGGGCTCGGCGTCGGAACGCGGCCCGAGGACGACATTGTCCGTCGCGGCGAGGCCGTGACGCACGAGCAACGTGCCGTCCGGCGCGATCGAAAACGCGAGGTGCCGCGACGCGAGCGTCTCGTTTTCGACGACGAACACTTCGTCTTGCGAGCCGGGCCGCAGCGCTTCGCGCGGGAGCTTCAGCACGGACAAGCCGCTCTTGCCTTTGACGGTGGCGCGCACGAACGTCCCGGCGCGCAGGCGCGACCCCTGGTTGTCGATGCTGGCTTCGACCCGCACGCGCCGCGTCGCCGGATCCACCGTGCCGAGCACGGCGGTGATGGTGCCCGCGACCGCTCCGCGCTCGGTGTCGATCGAGACCGCGTCGCCCGCGTCGACGAGCGCGGCGTCGCGCTCACCGAGCGTGCCCTTGAGCTTCAAATGCGACAGATCGTCGAGCTCGAACAGCGACACGGCGGGGCTCGCGATGCCGCCCGCCCCGTCCGGCGCGCGCGTGATGCTGCCCGCGAACGGCGCGACGAGGCGCTGATTGGCGAGTGTCACCTCGCTCAACGACACCTGCGCGTGCGACGCGTCGAGCTGGGCCGCGGCGAGCGCGCGTTGCTGCGCGCTCTGCACGCCCGCGCCCTCGGCGACGGCGCCGCTCTGCACCATCGTTTGCGTGCGGCGATCGGTGTCGTTCGCGAGCGTGAGCTGCGCCTGCGCCGCCCGCTCTTGCGCTTCGGCGGCGCGGAGCTGGGCGGCCGCCTCGCTCGCGTCGAGCGTCGCGAGCAGCTGGCCGGCTTTGACGGCGTCACCGACCTTGACGAGCACCTTCGAGATGCGGCCGTTCGTCTTGAAGCCGATCTCGGCGTGCTGGCCGGCGGCGATGGTGCCGTCGATTTCGACGACGGGGTCCCAGCTCGCCGGCACGGGCGAGACCGTGCTCACGCTCGCGGTCGCGTGCGCGGCCGCGTTGGCGCGCTTCGCGTCTTCGTTTCGCTGAGCGGCGACGGCGGCCTTGTCGTGCGTCGCGGCTTGGATCCGGACGCCGGCCCACGCCGCGAAGCCGACGAAGGTGACGACCCCCGCGATCACGCCGACGAGCGGGGCGCGCGGGCGTTCGCCGTTCGGCTGATGGGAAGAATCGAGAGGAGGGGTCGCGGAAGCGGGAAGCTCGGTCATGAATTACTCGTGGAGGGCGAGAGGGAAGGCGTGGGTCAGGCGGATCGGCGGCGCCGTGCTGACTCCGACAAGCGCTCGGCATGAACGTTCACGCAGGCGTCGATTAATTCGGTCGTCCCGAGGGCGCGGACGCACAGGGCCTCGGCGCCGAGCAGCCAGCGCTCGAGGTTCGGCTTGCGCCGTTCACGGACGAGCCGGCGGGCCAGTCGATCGTAACCGCCCGCGACGAACGCGCCGGCTTGTTTGACGTCCAGATCCGCGCGGTAATAACCCTGCGCCATGCCGTGCTGAATCAGACGCTCCGTGGTCTGTTGAGCGCCGTCCGCGAAGACCTCGATCAGGTGGTGGTACTTCGGCGAGCCGCCGCCCTCGAGCACGAGCCGCATGATCGAGCGGTGCTTCCACAAGCACTCGAAAATCTTGAGGTCCGCATCGAGCCACTCTTCGACGAGCACGCGGTACGGACGATCGACCCACGTCTCCCGTGACTGCTCGACCGCGCCGAGGATCGCGCCGAGCTCGGCGAGCGCGCTCGAGAGGATCTCCTGGAACGCGTCGTCCTTGGTTTTGAAATGCAGGTAGAAGGCGCCCTTCGAGAGCGCCGCGGCGCGCGTGATGTCCTCGACCTTGGCGCCGTCGAGCCCGTGCTCGATGAAAATGCGCTCCGCGGCCGCGAGGAGGCGGCTTCTGGCGTTCGGGTCACTCGGGCGCGGCATGGTTCGGTCAGTGACCCTTGGGTCATTGACCGGTGAGTCAATAACTTCTTCCCGCCGCACGTCAAGCTCCCTCGCGCGCTTCCATAGCGGAAATACGCGAGATCAGAAGCCCAAAAAACGAGCCTCAGCGTTTTTGGAGACGCTGGAGCTCCGCCTCGAAGCCGCCCATGTCGACCGTGGTCTCCGCACGCGCACGCAGGCCTACCTCCTCTGCGACCCGGCGGGTTCGCTCGGGGAGCGGGGAGAGCCAAACCACGCGGCCCCCGGGCACGAGGACGCGCGCGGCGTGCGCGACGAACGCGTCGAGCAACGTGCCGAGCGTGCGGTCCCGCACCAGGCGGCGTCCCATCGGGGGATTGGTGAGAATGAGGGAGACGCCGTCCGGGCGGAGCTCGGTCGCGCTACCGAGCCGGAGCTCGGCGTGGACGGCCGCGGCGGCCAGGTTTTCGCTCGCGGCGGCGAGCGCGTCCGGATCGACGTCGCTGCCGAGGAGCGCGCGGTAGGGCCCGAGCTTCGCGCGTTCGACGAGCTCGAGTCCGCTGCCGACGAACGGATCCCAAATCACGTCGCCGGGTTCCGCGCCGGCGGCGCGCGCGAGGGCGGCGGCGATCGTCGGATGGCTCGCGGCGCGCACCTCGCGTTTTCGGTACGAAAAGCGCGGATCTTCGAACGCGAGCGGCGCGAGCACGAGATACGGCTCGGGCGCCCCCCGCACCACGACCACCTCCCAGCTCGCGGAGCGCGAATCGTTCACGAGCTCGGGCACCCGAGCGCGCGCCGCTTCCACGATCCGAAACACGCCCGCGCGCTGGTGGCCGCCCTCCGAGAAGCTCAGTCGGTAACGCGGCGCTCCCTCGGTCCAGGCGGCGAGCGCCGCTCGCGCCGTTTCCGACGCGAGGGCGCGTGCGACCGCGTCCGGGAGCTCGGCGTCGCTCGCTCGCTCGAGCGCGACGCGCACACCGAAGCCGAGCGCCGTCCGCGCGGTGAAGAGCGCGTCGAAGCGTCCCGCGAACGGCAGCTCGACGAGACTCGGCGAGCGCACGGTGGCGCGGCCGAGGCGCCCGAGCTCCTGCGCCAAGAGCTCGGCGAGACCCGGGCGGCATTCGGCGAGCACGGGCAGCGTGACGCCGAGCGGCGCGCTCGTGCGGATGCGGCTCGGCGTGTCGCGGCTCGCGCGCCGTTCGAGCAAGAGGAGCGCCTTGGCGACGACGCGGCCGAGCTCCGGATCGCTCGGCTGCTCCGCCCTGAGCAGCGCCGCGGCGTCGGGGCCGCCGACTTTGCCGAGTGCTTCGGCGAGCGCTCTGCGGAGCACGAGGTCGGCGCGGGGCCACGCCGCGCGAAGGTCGGCTTCGGCACGCGGATCATGGGGGAGCTTGCCGAGCGCCGTCGCGGCCCGGCGCACCACGAGCGGATCGGCGTCGCCGAGCGCGCCGCGCAGGGCGTCGGTGGCGCGCGGATCGGCGATGCGCCCGAGGACGCTCACGAGCCGAGCGCGGGCGGCGGGTGTCGCTTGCGGCAACTCGGCGAGGACGGCTCTGACCGCGTGCTCGCCTCCGCGCGCGAGCACCCGCTCGAGCCGCGGCGCTTCTTCCCGGCTGGCGCTCGCGAGGAGAGCGAAGAGCGCTTCGAAATGCGCCGCTCCGGGGACGAAGCCGGGATCGTCGAGCGCGTGCGCGAGAGTTCGGACGGGCGAAGCCATGCTATCAGCTGGGGCCGTGACCTACCGCCCACTCGTTCCTTGGCAAGTGCTCGAGCGCAAGACGCTCGTGGCGCGCCGCTGGCTCACCGTGCACGAAGAGCGGGTGCGCCTGCCGAACGGGCGTGAAATGGCGGACTTTCACCTGATCGAGAGCCCGCATTGGG
>DATJXW010000275.1:0-36730 GCA_035499895.1 Polyangiaceae bacterium
GAGCGCGTGCCACGCCGCGAGCAGCGGGACCCCGCCGACCGTGCTCGAAAGCTCGCGTGCGAGCGCGAGCACCGACTCGGCGGGGTAGCGATCGCCGCGCAGGATCGGCCAGCGGAAGCGCACGAAGTGGTCGATCACGAACGGCGCGAGGATCACGCCGGTCAGGCGATGCAGCGTGAGCCAGGGTGCGCTCGCGGGCGGCGGCTGCTCGCGGCGGCGGCGGCGCCAGATCGGGCCCGCCAGCGCGACGTGGAAGGCGAGCGGCAGCCAGATGCCGACCGCTTCGCCCGCGACGGCGAGCCCGGACACCGCGTGCCGGCTGCCGATCTCGGGCGCGCCGAAGAGCGCGCGCGCATAGTTTCCGAGATGAAGGACCGCAAAGCCCGCGAGCGGAACGACGCTCGTGAGCTCGAACCCGCGCTCGAGCGTCGCGCGCGCCGGGCCTGCGGGTTTCACGGGAGCACGCTACCATGGCGCGCCTGAACTCGAGCTCGAACGGAACCGGACTTCGACGAATGCCCCGCCTCGGCCCGAGGCTGCGTGTCGTCGTGCTCGTCGCGCTCGCCGCGAGCTGCCACCGCGGTCAGCGCGACGTGGCGCCGCCCGTCTCGCTCGCGGAGGGCAGCTCCGCGCAGGCCGAGTTCCGGCTGCTGCGTTCGTTGTTTTTCGACGCCGACGGACCGGGCCGGGCCGCGCTCACGCCGCGCTTCGGCGACTTTCTCACGCGCTTCCCGGATGATCCGCGCGAGCTCGACGTGCGCGTGTTCCTCGCGTTCGCGCGCATCGAGGCCGGGGACGAGCGCGGCGCGCGGGCGTTTCTCGAGCCGGCTTTGCGCGGCGCCGAGGGGCCGCGCAAGGACTTCGCGCGCGTGGCCGAGGCGGCGATCTTCGCGCGTTCGGGCGAGGCGCCGCGCGCCGTGCAGGTCCTGCGGAACCTCGACGGCAAGCTCGTCGACCTCGACGAACGCTTCGTCTACGGCGAGGAGCGCGCGCGCGCCGCGTTCGTCGCCGGCGCGTACGACGAAGCGATCGAGGCGCTGCTCTCCTGGCTCGTGCAGGCGCCGCTCGATCGGCAAAATCGCGCTCGCACCACCGCCACGACGCTCATCGGTCTCGCGCCCGCGCCGGACCTCGTGCGCGCTCTCTCGACGTTGCGGCGTTCGCAGGAGGCCGGCACGCGCTCCGATCTCGAGCTCGCGCGCGCCTGGCTCACGACGACCATCGCCGAAAAGCTCACCGAGCTCGCGCTCGCCCACTCCGACGGCGAGCTCGCGCGCCGCCTGCTCGATGCCGGTCCCGCCACGCTCCGCGCGAGTCCCGACGGCGAACGTCTGGTCGCGCTCGCGTCGGCGGGGGCGAAGGCACCTGCCGTTGCGGGCCGCTCCGTCGGCTTGCTCCTGTCGCTCGGGGGTTCGCTCGAACGGCGCCGCGCCTCCGAGGTGGCGGCCGGCGTCACGCGCGTCCTCGACAGCGCGCGCCCGCAGCAGGGTGACGCCGGCGTCGGGCTCGTCGTGCGCTACGACACGAACGACATCGACGCCGCCCTCGCGGGGCTCGCGGCCGACGGAGCGTCGCTCTTCGTCGCCGGCAACGACGACGAATCGGCGCGGATTGCCGCGGCCCGCGCCGAAGTGTTACGCATCCCGATCATTTTGCTGCGCCCGCTGCAGCGCCAGCCCGCCGTGAAAGGGTATACGTTCGTGCTCGGCGTGGACGACGGAGCCGTGGAACAAAACCTGATTCAAGCCCTCGACGGCGCGGGCCGGCGTGAACTCGCGCGGGTCGGCCCCGGCGGCACGCCCTGCGAGGTCGAAGCCGAGGGGCCGGGCCTCCCGCGCTTTCCCCTCGCCACCTGGAAGAGGAACGGCGTGGACGCGCTGCTCTTGCAGGGCGACGTCGACTGCGCGCGCGATCTCGCCGCCGAGCTCAAGGCCGCGCGCGATCACGCCGTCCTGGCGCTCGGGCTCGATGCGAGCGCCGCGTACGCGACGCTCGGAGTCCCGACGCTCGCGCCGACGGCCGGCGCGTATCCCGCGAACGCGCCGGCGGGCGGCTGGTACGAAGCGCTCGGCCACGACGCCGCGCTCCTTGCCGCGCGCGCTCTCGGCGCTCTCCCGGCCGCGGGCGCCGCGCGCAGCGACGAGGTCGGCGCGTTGCACGAGAAGGTGCGCGACGCGCTCGCCGCGGCGGAGGCCGAGCTCTGGACGAGCAGCGAACGTGGGTTCGCCGGCGGTCGCACGTTGCCGCGCGCGCTCGGCGTCACGAACGGCGGTACGGAGTCACGTTGATGGAAGTCGAGCTTTCGAGTGAACGAGCGACGCGCGAGCTTGCCGCGCGGGTCGCGCCGCATCTCCAGGCGGGCGATCTGGTCGTTTTGAGCGGGCCGCTCGGCAGCGGCAAGACGTTTTTCGCGCGTGCGCTCTGCCGCGCGCTCGGCTTGCCGCCGCGCGTCCGTGTGCCGAGCCCTACCTTCACGCTCGTGCACGAACATCCGACCGAGCCGCCCGTGTCGCACGCCGACCTCTACCGCTTGCGCGACGAGAACGACGTGCGCGGCCTCGGCCTCGACGCGCAGCGCGACGACGGCCGCGTGCTCTTGGTGGAGTGGGGCGAACCGTACGTCGGCGCGCTCGGTGGAGACGCGCTCGTGCTCGAGCTCAGCGTGGGCCCCGGCGCGCGCCGGGCGAAGCTCCACGCCACGGGGCCGCGTTCGAGCGCGCTCCTTTCGGCCGTGGAAGGCGCGTGATGGCGGAGACGGAAGGCGCGCAGCCCGAAGACGCGGAGCGCGCCACCGCCGGCAAGGTGTTTCGCGCGCTGATCGAGCCGTTGATGGTCGCGCTCGATCGGCTCGGAGCGGTGCTGCTCCTCACGGGTCAGACGCTCGGCTGGCTCATCCGCCCGCCGTACCGATTTTCGCAGCTGTTTGCGGCGATGGACTTCATCGGGGTCAAATCGACGTTCATCGTCGGACTCACCGGCACCTTCAGCGGCATGGTGCTCGCGCTGCAGACGGTGCACAGCCTCCGGCAGTTCAGCGCGGAAGGCGTCGTCGGTTCGATCGTCGCGGTCTCGCTCTGCCGCGAAATCAGTCCGGTTTTCGCGGCGCTCATGGTGACGGCCCGCGCCGGCAGCGCGATGGCGGCCGAGCTCGGCAACATGCGCGTCACCGAGCAGATCGACGCGCTCACGACCATGGGAGTGAGCCCCGTTCAATACCTGCTCTCGCCGCGCTTGCTCGCGAGCGTGCTCATGCTTCCCCTGCTTTTCGTGCTCTACACGGCGGTGGGCATGGTCGGCGCGTACGTCGTGGCGGTCGAATGGCTGAGCGTGGACCCGGGCGTTTTCATCTCGAACATCGAGAAGTACCTGCAGCCGAGCGACCTTTTCATGGGCACGACCAAAGCGCTCGTGTTCGGGTTTCTGCTCTGTACCATCTCGTGCACGCAGGGGTTTTTCGCGTCGGGCGGCGCGAAAGGCGTCGGTGAAGCGACGACGCGCGCGGTCGTCCTGAGCTCCGTCGCCGTGCTCGTGACGAACTATCTCCTCACGAGTTGGATGACCGACGTGTGAGTTTGCGGGGTCGCCTCACGCGACCGAGCAACGCGCGTGCCAGTGAATGTGCGCGAGGCGATCGGAATTTGCGCGACACGAGGGTGAGCGAGGCGTACGCTGCTTCTCGACGGCGTGGGGTGGAGAGGATGGAGCGCAGATGGTCGAATCAAGAGGTAGGGTAAGACACCGAGCTTCTCCGAGCGGACCCAAGGTTCTTCGATCGTTCGACAACGCCGGACATCTCGATCCCTTTCGCGCGATGCGTTTGCTCGAAATCGCGTCGGAAACGCGCGCGCGGCCGCCCGGTGAGGCGTTCGTCGCCGGCTCCGCGGCGGACGACGATCTCGCCGAGGAGCTCGGCGAAGGCGCCGTGGTCGCCATGACGAGCGGCGAGGACATCGTGGTCGAGCACTTCAACCTCGACGTCGAAGAGGACTGGGGCGGTCCGTTCGTGGAGTCGCCCGCGAGCAAGGAGTTCGCGAGCGGCACCGACGAGTCGAACATCGCCGAAGCCACGCGCGAACCGTTCCCGACCGTTTGAGTCCGCGCCGCGCTCGGCGCTCAGTGCGCGACTTGCGAGAGCGCGAAGGCGTAGCCGTCGGCGCGTTCGTCGACCAAGGCTTGGATCTTGTCCGCGCCGCCGTGGCCCGCATGGGCTTGAATGCGCAAGAGCACGGGGCCGCCGCTCGAGCGCGCCTGGAGCATGGCCGCGAACTTGCGCGCGTGCATCGGGTCCACGCGGTCGTCGTTGTCGGCGGAGAAGAGTAGGACGCTCGGGTAAGCCGTCCCCGGCGTCACGTGGTGATAGGGCGAATAGGCGTAGAGCGCCTGAAAATCAGCGGGGTCGGTCGCGGTCCCGTACTCTTCGATCCACGTCTTGCCGGAGCCGAAGAGCTCGTAGCGGACCATGTCGAGCAAGGGGACGCCGCAGAGCGCGACGCGGAACAAGTCCGGACGCTGCGTCAGCGCCGCTCCCACCAGCAAGCCGCCGTTCGACTCGCCGCGAATGACGAGGCGATCCGGGCTCGTCGCACGGCTCGCGACGAGCGCTTCGGCGACGGCGATGAAGTCGTCGAACACGTGTTGCTTCTCGTGACGCATGCCCGCACGGTGCCAGGCCTCGCCGTATTCGCTGCCGCCGCGCAGGTTCGCGATGGCGAAGACGCCGCCGTGCTCGAGCCACGGGAACGACGTGGTCGAAAAGCTCGGCGTGAGCGCGACGTTGAAGCCGCCGTAACCGTAAAGCAGCGCGGGCGCGGAGCCGTCGAGCGGCCGATCCTTCGCGTGCATCAAGAAGTACGGCACCTTCGTCCCGTCCTTCGAGGTCGCGAACCGCTGTTCGGTCACGTAACGCGACGGATCGGCGGGCACGTGCGTTTGGTAGCGCAGCGTCGATTTGCCGGTTTTCACCGAGAGTTCGTAAATCTCGGGCGGTCGCGAGAACCCTTCGGACCGATAGTACGCTTCGTCGTCGCCTTCGTTGCCGGACAGCATCGACACGGTGCCGGGCTCGGGGAGCTTCACCTCGTACGCGAGCTTGCCGTCGAGCTCGCGCACCTCGAGCCCTTGCACGGCGTCGTGGATCGTCACGAGCGCCATGCGCCCGCCGATGAACGACATGCGCTCGATGACGGTATCCGGTCGCTCCGGCACGATTTCGACCCATTTCGATCTGTCGCCGGCGTGCGCGGCGTCGACGCGCAGGATGCGGAAATGCGGCGCGTCTTGATTGGTGAGCACGTAGATCGTGCCGTCGTGCGCCGTGGTGTCGTAGAGGTTACTCTGGCCCTCGACGATCGGCTGCCACACGCCGGGCTTCTTCACGAGGTCCTGCAGGTAGAGGTCGCTCGAGGCCCAGCCGTGCTGCACGGCCGCCGTGAGGTAGCGCCCGTCGCGCGACAGGTCGACGGCGTGAAACGTCTTCGGGTCGTGCGTCGCCGCGCGCACGAGCGCGTCCTTCGCCGGGTCGTCGCCGACGCGGTGAAAGCGGATCTCGGCGAAGCCCGGCCGTTCCGCCACCGTCACGGCGCCGCCGACGGGCGGGATGCGCGTGTAATAAAAGCCGGTGCCCGCCGGGTTCCACTGCGGGTCCGCGTACTTCGCGCCCTCGATCACCTCGTGCTGCTTCTTGCCCGAAGCAACGTCGATGATCTCGAGCACGGCTTCGTCCGAGTTGTTCTTCTTCACGAGGTAGGCGACGAGCTTGCCGTCCCAGCTCACGCGGTAATGTCCGAGCGAGACGCTGCCGTCCGCGGACCACGTGTTGGGGTCGAGCAGCACCTTCTTCTCGCCGTTCCGCCCCTCGCGCCAGAACACGACTTCCTTCTCGCGGCCCACGTCCTTCTGATTCCAGAAGTAACGATGCCCGCGCTTCACGGGCGCCCACACGCGCTCGATGTCGTAGAGCTCGTGCAGGCGCTTGGCGAGCGCGTCGCGTTCGGGCAGCTTGTCGAGCCACGCGCGCGCGAACGCGTTTTCGGCCTTCGCCCAGGCTTGTACTTCCGGCGACGCGCCGTCTTCGAGCCAGCGGTACGGATCGGCGACGCGCACGCCGTGGAGCGTCTCGACTAAGTCGTCGACGCGTGTCGGCGGGTAGGCGAAGCGCGGCGCGGGCGCAGGCGGGATGGTACTCGCGCTCGCCGTGGCGACGGTGACGGGCGCGGGCGGCGGGAGCGGCGGCTTCGGCGGCATGGCGTCGTTTTCCGCACAGCCGAGCAAAAGCGCCAAGCCGAACGCAACGCGGGCTCGGCGCGCGAGCGAGCCGGCGCCGGCGAGGGTCCGCCGATTTTTCGGAGGTTGCATGCGGCGCATCGTAGTCGCGGGCTCGCGGTGGGTCGGGTGCCGCGCGGCGCCGTCCCCGGGGTGCCCGAGGGCCGTGCCCAAAACACAAAATCAATGAAATTGCGGGTTTGTGGATGCCGACGCGTTGTGACTCGTGTGGCATGTGAGCGACAAATCCGAAACGGTACGACTACAATTCCGCCCCGCCGCCGTGTCGTCCGTCCCCGATCCCAGAGCAACCTCGGTTCCCGTCGCGGGCGACGGCGCGTTCGGCGTCGAACCCGGCGCGGCGGCCTTCGGCGTGCCCGCCGGGGCGCGGCCGTGGCTTTACCGCTGGGCACGCGTGCGGAGGTACTTCGCGCCCGCCGTGCTCTTGGCGTTGCCGTTCACGGTGGTCGCGATGGACCTTTCGCGACGCTCGGCACGCGTGCTCCACCTGCACGGCGACAATCGGTTCACTTACCTCGCCGCGATCGTCGAGAGCGCGGTGGTCTGGGGCACGTTGCTTTACGCGGCGTGCCGCCAGCGCGGTAAGGGGCGTCTGCTCGCGACGGTGCTCTTCGTCGTGTTCGGCACCTTCGCGATCGGCGGGCAGACGTATTTTTTCCAGCAGTACGGCGCGTACTTGAATCGCGACGTGTCGATCTTCGCGACGAACTTTCGCGAGAGCGTCATCAATCAGCTGTTCGCCGACTTCTCGAATTATCTGCGCGCGAAGGCGCCGATCTTGGCGTTCACGAGCGCGCTCGTGTGGCTCGGGCGCCGGACGCTCCGGCCGCGGCGCCGTCCGGCGCGCGTCGCGAGCTTGCTCGCGCCGTGCGTGCTCGCGGGGAGCTTCGTCATGCCGACGCAATACCGGCACGTTCAGGCCTCGACGCCGGACGTGCTGTATTTGAACGCGATCGGCGGCCTGCTCGCCACGCAATTCGGGCTCACCGAGCAGAGCAATCAACTGCGCCCGCGCCTGCGTGAGTCGCGTCCGGTGCCGCCGCTCACCGTCGCGCCGGGGACGCCGAAGCGGAACGTGTTGTTCGTGATTCTCGAGAGCGTCCGTGCGGACGCGACGTGCATCGAGCACGATCCGGCGTGCCGGCGCACGGCCGCGACGAACGCGCTCTTCCCCGAGCGCTTTCCGTTCACCAACATGCGCTCGGTCGACTCGTGCACCGCGATCTCGCTCGCCGTGCTCTGGTCGGGACTGAACTCGAACGATTCGCGCGACAACCTGCACACCTGGCCGCTCTTGTTCGATTACGCGAAGGCAGCCGGCTACGACACGGCTTATTGGACGAGCCAGAACATGCTGTTCGGCAACGTGCGCCTGTGGGTCAAAAACCTCGGCGTCAGGAAATTCGTGAGCGCGACCGAGCTCGATCCGACCGCCGACCTCGACATGGGTGCGCCCGAGCAGCTCCTCGCCGCGCGCGTGAACGCCGAGATCGGCGACATGCGCGAGCCGTTTTTCGCGGTGATTCAGACGTCGAACGTCCACTATCCGTACTACGTGAATCGGCGCGGCCCGCAGCCGTTTCAGCCCGCGACGACGAGCAAGGCCCCCGCGGACAACCCGCACTTTTTCAACTACTACCAAAACGCCGTGTTTCAGCAGGACCAGCACGTGGCGCGCATGCTCGCGCATTTGCGTGAGACGGATGCCGGCAAGCGCACCGTCATCGTCTACACGAGCGATCACGGCGAGGCCTTTCGCGAGCACGGCCAGATGGGTCACACCTTCAGCATCTTCGACGAAGAGACGCACGTGCCGATGTGGATCGACGCGCCGCCCGGCACGCTCACCCCGCAAGAAATCGAGAACCTGAAGGCGAAGCGCGACGCGTACCTGTTCCACGTCGATCTCGCGCCGACCGTGCTCGATCTCCTCGGCGTGGGCGACGCGCCGGGCATCGCCGTGTACGAGGAGCGCATGCACGGACACAGCCTGTTGCGCGCGCCGCTCAGCGAAGACGTGGTTCCGATGACGAACTGCGGCGGCGTCTGGAGCTGCGCGTTCGAGAATTACGGCGTCATGCAGCGCAACATGAAGGTCGAAGCGCGCTCGTGGGATCCCGGTTGGAAGTGCTTCGACGTCGCGGCCGACCCCGACGAGCTCCACGTCCTCGGCGACGACGCGCGCTGTGAAGGCTTGGTGGACGCGGCGATGCGCACCTACGGGCGCTTGCCGGGCCAAGGCGTCGCCCGGAAGAACTGAGCTACGCCGCGAGCTCCTCGTCGAGCGAAAGGAGCGGCACGCGCCGAATCCTTTCGCCGAGGTCGTCGCTGCGTTCCCCGTCGAAGATCACCCAGAGTCGGTCGAGCCTCAGGACCTCGACGGCGATGTCCATCGCCGGGGACCACGTCGGATGGTCAGCGAATTGAAAGACGAAACCGAAGCGCTTGCCCCCGCACGTCGCGAGCAGGTCGAGCTCGGCGCCGGTGTGCAACGCCCAATGATGGACCTCTCGGGTGGGCAGGAGCGCCAGCACGCGTTCCAAGGCGAAGCCCTTCCACGAAGCGGCGGCGATCGGATGACTCCGAAGTTGTTCCTGCGTCTCCAAACCGAGCAACGCGTGCAGGATGCCGGAATCGCGCACGTAGACCTTGGGCGCTTTGCGTTGGCGCCGCCGCGTATTTTCCACCCAAGCCGGCAGAACGCGCAGCATGAACGTGCCGCTGAGCACCTCGAGATACCGGTGGACGGTCGTGTCGTCGACTTTCAGCGCGCGGGCGATACTCGAGCTGTTCCAAGCTTGTCCGTGACCATGCGCGGCCATCGTCAACGTGCGTTCGAACGCGGCGCTCGCGCGGAGCAGTCCGCTTCGACGGAAGTCTCGCTCGATGAACTCGCGGACGATTCCTCGGCGCCAGGCGAAGCTCGCCTCGTCGCTCTGAGCGAGGCTTGCCGGTGGCAAGCCGCCGCGCACCCAGAGCACGTCCGTGCTCAAATCCGCCTCTCCGGGTTCGAGGCCGCCGACTTCGACCGTCGGAACGTCGAGCATGAGATCACCATCCGACGCCAGCAGACCCGGCGAAACCCCGCTGACGGCGAGAAACGTCGCGCTTCGTCTCCGTTCCGCGACGAACCGGCGCACTTCCGCCAAAAGCTCGGGTTGACGCTCGACTCCGTCGAGAACGACCAAGCCCCTCAGCCGTTCGATCATCCGCCCGGGACGCTCGAACCCTTGGAGCGTCCAGGCGTCGTTCAGATCGAACACGGTCGCGCGGCGCGTGGTCGCGAAGGCGCGGGCCAACGCCGTCTTCCCACAGGACTTGGGGCCGACGAGCACCGTCAAACGATGGCGTTCCACGGCGAGGCCGAGTGACGCCAGAACCTTGGGTCGCGAGAGCATGCGAAACCTCGATTGCAATTTCGGGATTGAATCCCGACTTTGAAACCCAACTCGTGCAAGCTCCGCGCCCGCCTCGGAATCCTGACGACCTCGACCCCAAAGGTCGCCACCAATCCGCGCGGTTGCTCAGCATCCGCTGCAATTCCGGTAGTGAATCCCGCGTTTGCGCCCGCGCCCGCGAAAGTTCGGGATTCAATACCGAAATTGCAAGTGTGGTCCGACCGCGTCGCGCAACCCCTGGTTGCTCGGCGTCAAGCACGTTTCGGTTGTGAACCCCGGCGCTCGCGCCCGTGCCCGTGTGTGCGCCCGCGAATGTGCCCGTGGCCGTGCCCGTGCCCGTGTAGGTGCCCGTTCCCGCGCCCGTGTAGGTGCCCGCGCTCGCGCTCGTGTATGTGCCCGCGCTCGCGCCCGCGTAGGTGCCCGCGCTCGCGTATGCGCTCGCGAAAGTTCGGGATTCAATACCGAAATTGCAAGTGTGGTCCGATCAGGTCGTGGAACCCCTGGTTGCTTGCGGAGGGTGGCGGTGACCGAGTGGTGGCCGGTGGCGGTCGGTGGCAGCGGCGGGCGGTGGGGTTAGCGGCGGGGCGGTCGGGCTAGCGAGTGACCTCGTGGAGTCTTCGTTCGAGGTAGCGGCGCTCTGGTTCGGCGCGGCAGAGGTCGAGGGCGCGGGCGTAGTCGCTGCGGGCGGATTCGTTGCGGCCGAGGCGGCGCGAGAGGTCGGCGCGGGCGGCGTAAAAGAGGTGGTGCGAGGCGAGGTCGGGCTCGGCGGCGATCTCGGTGAGCAGGGTGAGGCCGCGCTCGGGGCCCTCGTGCATGGCGACGGCGACGGCGCGGTTCAGGCGTACGACCGGCGTCGGTGAGAGCTGCGCCAAGGCGTCGTAGAGGAGCGCAATTTGACGCCAATCGGTGTCTTCGCTGCGCGGAGCTTGGGCGTGCAAGGCCGCGATCGCGGCTTGAATGGCGTATGGAGTCGGGCCGCCGAGACGCAAGGCTCGCTCGACTCGCTCGAGGCCCTCGCCGATTTCGGCGCGGTCCCAGCGCGAGCGATCTTGTTCTTCGAGCAAGACGAGGTTGCCGGTGTCGTCCACGCGCGTGTCGCGGCGCGCGTCGTGAAGGAGCATGAGCGCGACGAGCGCGATCGGCTCCGGACGCTCGGGCATCAGGCGTTCGAGCAGCCGCCCGATGCGAATCGCTTCGCTGCAGAGCTCGCGCCGCACGAGCGCGTCGCCGCCCGTCGCCGCGTAGCCTTCGTTGAACACGAGGTAAACGACGCCCATGACCGCGTCGAGCCGCTCGGCGAGCTCCGCGCGTCCGGGGACGACGTACGGAATCTTCGCGATGCGGATCTTGCTTTGAGCGCGCACGAGCCGCTGCGCCATCGTCTTCGGTTCCACGAAGAACGCCCGCGCGATCTCGTCCGTCGTGAGGCCGCACAACGTGCGCAGCGTGAGCGCCACCTGTGCCTCGAGCGCGAGCGCCGGGTGACAGCACGTGAAGATGAGCCGCAACTGATCGTCCCCGCCGGCGCCGCTCGGTTCGTCCTCGGGCGCGGCCGAGAGCGCTTCGAGGTCCACTCCGTCGAGCGGAGCCTCGAAGCGCGTGCGGCGTCGCAACCGGTCGATCGCCTTGTGGCGTGCCGTCGCGAGTAGCCACGCTCGTTCGTTGCGCGGCGCGCCCGCCACCGGCCATTCGGCGAGCGCGGCCTCGAACGCTTCCTGCACCACCTCTTCGGCCAGCGAAAAGTCGCCGCCGAGCGCGCGGATCATGCGCGCGACGATCGCGCCGGACTCCCTGCGATAGAGCTCGCCGACGGACGCGCTGTCCACGCGGCGAGCCTAGCGCAAGAGCACGTCACATGTCGGGCAGCTGCATGATCGGGCGCACCTCGATCGACCCAGTCTTCGCGCCCGGGATCTTCGCCGCGATCATCACGGCCTCGTCGAGATCCTTCGCCTCGACGCTGTAGAAACCGCCGAGCTGCTCGCGCGTTTCGGCGAAAGGACCGTCCGTGCGCAGCGTCTTGCCGCCCTTCACGCGCACCGTCGTCGCCGTGCTCACCGACTCGAGCGGCGCGCCGCCCTTCATGCGGCCGCTCGCCTTGAGCTCTTCGGTGAACACTTTGTACTCGGCGTGCATGCGCATCTGGTCTTCCTTCGACGCGCTCTTGCCTTCGGCCTCGTTGCCGTAAATCAACAGGATGTATTGCATGACGATGACTCCTGACCGCGCCGCGTTGGCTCGGTTCAGTCAGTAGTCGATTGAGCGGGCCCCGAATCGACAGCCGTCCGATTTATTTTTGGAGGCGACCGAAATGTCGAATGGTTCACGGCGCTTGGCGTAGCGCCGCTCGCGCGGCGGCGGCTCAGGACAAACTCAACATGCGGTCGATCGGCACCTTGGCGCGCGCGCGCAACGCCTCGGGCATTTCGAGCCGCGGCTCGAGGTCCCGCAGGGCGAGATAGACCTTTTCGGGCGTGTTCAGGCGCATGAAGGGGCACTCGTTGCACGCGCAGTTCGCTTCGGGCGGCGCGGCGTAGAGCTCCTTGCCCGGCGCGCGCTTCTGCATCTGATGCAAGATGCCCGGCTCCGTCGCCACGATGAACGCCCGCTTCGCGCTCTTCTCCACGTAGCTCAAGAGCGCCGCCGTCGACCCGATGAACGCCGCCTGCTCGAGCAGCGGCTCTTCGCACTCCGGGTGCGCGATGAGCTCGGCGTCCGGATGTTCGAGCCTGAGCGCTTCGAGCTTTCGCAGACTGAACGTCTCGTGCACGATGCAGCTCCCCGGCCAGAGCTTCATGTCGCGCCCCGTCTTCTTGATCAGGTAGCGGCCGAGGTTCTTGTCGGGCGCGAAGAGGATCTGGCGGTCCTCGGGGATCGCGCGCACCACCTTTTCGGCGTTGCTCGACGTGCAGATCCAGTCGCTCTCCGCCTTCACCTCGGCCGAGCAGTTGATGTAGCTCACCGTCACGGCGCCCGGAAAGCGCGCCTTCCACGCGCGAAAGCGGTCGGGGGGGCAGCCGTCGGCGAGGGAGCAGCCGGCCTTCATGTCCGGCACGAGCACGATGCGCTCCGGATTCAGGATCTTCGCCGTCTCGGCCATGAAGTGCACGCCCGCGAACAGGATCACGTCCGCTTGCGTGCGCTGCGCGGCTTGCGCGAGCTGCAGCGAGTCGCCGATCACGTCGGCAAGGTCCTGAATTTCGCTCTCTTGGTAGTAGTGCGCGAGGAAGAGGGCGTTGCGCTCGCGCTTGAGCCGGCGAATCTCCGCGTCGAGATCGAGCGCGGCGAGCGACGGTGCGACGGCTGACATGGTCGCCCGAGTATAGTCCCGCGTTCGCCGGGTGCCGCCGCGACCGGCGGTTCCGCCCGCTATTCGTTCGGCGGCTTGTCGACCTTCGGTACCGCGGCGGCGAAGCGCGCCGCGAATTCCTCGGCCGGGCGCGCCTTCGCGAGATCGAGCTCGAAATCCGGCGGGCCGCCCGCGTTCAGCTTCTCGAAGAGCTCGCGCGCCTCGCGCTTCGACAAGCCGAGCGTCTCGAGCTCGGACGCCGACACGCTCGCGTTCGGCTTCGCGCGCAAGCCCTCGCCCTCGACGCCGACGAGCCGGCGGAGCGCGTCGAGCTCCATGCGCGAGAGGCGCGCCCCGCACACGTCGTAGTCGATGAAGGCCTCGTAGCTGAGCGGCGCGACGCGCTTGAGCATGCCGGCCATCACGCGCCCGTACTCCTGAATTTCCCACTGCGCGTGCGTATCGACGCGCAGCTTCAAGAAGTGCAGGAGGTTGTGCAGATCGATCTTCCAATACCACTGCGTGTACGTCGAGAGCGGCAGGTCGATGCGCGCGAGCTCGCGAGCGACGTCGCCGCTCGTCATCCACTCGTAGGCGTCGCGGCTCCGCTCCCGGATCGCGTTCCAGCGCTCGACCGCTTCGGCGTACGTCTCCTCCGTCACCGGCGTGCCGCTCCGACCCTGATTGTTCGCGCGACTCTGCGTCTGGAGCTGCTCCGCGCTCGGCGTGTAGAACAGCATCGGCATCAACGAATAACGCCCGCTGTACTCGTTGACGTTCGCCGCGCGGTGCCGGATCCACTGCCGCGCGATGAACATGGGCATGCAGCAGTGGAACTTGAGCTCGAGCATTTCGCTCGGCGTCGTGTGGAGGTGACGGCGGAGGTAGCGGAGCAGGCCGCGCGTCTGGCTCGCCTTGCGCGTGCCGTAGCCGTAGCTCACGCGCGCGGCCCGCTCGATGCACTCGTCGGTGCCCATGTAGTCGACCAACGACACGAAGCCGTGGTCGAGCACGGGGAAGTACAAACCGAGAATTTCCTCGGCGCCCGCGGAGGTCGGGCGTTTGGAGAACTTGGTTTCGGAAGTGATGGCGCGCCTATCTCGAGTGTCAGGCCTTCGACTGGAGGAGCTCGGCGATCTGCACCGCGTTCAAGGCCGCGCCCTTGCGCAGATTGTCCGAGACAATCCACATGTTGAGCGAGCCGGGAACGGCGAGGTCGTCGCGGACGCGGCCGACGTACACCGGGTCGGTGTCGGCGGCGTGGATCGGCTGCGGTTCCCCGCCGGGGCGGTAATCGCCCTCGACGAGCTTCACGCCGGGGGCGTTGCGCAGGAGGTCGCGCGCGCGCGCGGCCGTGAGCGGCTGATGGAAGCTCACGTGCACCGACTCCGAATGGCCCGAAACCACGGGCACCCGCACGCACGTGGGCGTCACGCCGATGGACGCGTCGCCCATGATCTTCTTGGTCTCGTGCACCATCTTGAGCTCTTCCTCGGAGTAGCCGTCCGTGCCCGGCTTCCAATCCGAGATCACGTTGAGCGCCATCTGGCCCGGGAACACCTTGACCGTCGGCGTCTTGCCCTGCGCGACCTCGTTGATCTGCTGCCGGAGCTCTTCGACCGCGGCTTGACCCTTCCCGCTCGTCGCCTGGTAGGTCGAGACGACGACGTGCTTCACGCGCGCCGCGTCGTGCAGCGGCTTGAGCGCCACCACCATCTGGATGGTGCTGCAGTTCGGGTTCGCGATGATGCCCTTCTTGATTTCCTTGAGCGCGCCCGGATTCACTTCCGGCACGACGAGCGGCACGTCAGGATCCATGCGCCACGCGCTCGAGTTGTCGATCACGACGGCGCCCGCGGCGGCCGCGATCGGCGCAAACTCCTTGGACGTCGACGCACCGGCGCTGAAGAGCGCGATGTCGACGCCCGCGAACGAAGACGGACCGAGCTTCTCCACCGTGAGCGTCCCGCCGCGGAACTCGAGCTTCTTGCCCGCCGAGCGCTCCGACGCGAGCGCGACGACGCGCTTGGCCGGAAAGCTCCGCCGCTCGAGGGTTCTCAGCATTTCTCGGCCGACTACGCCGGTCGCGCCGACGACGGCTACGGTGGTCATCTTTCGTTCTCTCCTTCTGACTCTCTGACGGCGGGCGAAAAGCCCGTCAAGAGAGCGGAGCTTTATCGCAGAGGTTCCGGCTCCGCAACGCGCCGCCCGGACGAGCCTGCTACGCTCGGGCGCGCGCATGTTTTACCGCGCCGTTTGTCGCGTGCTCGCGCTCTCGTTCGTGCTCGGCGCCTCGGCGTGCGGCGGGCACGGCAGCGCGCCGGCCGGCGTCGCGCACGCTTCGAACCCCGCGGCCGCGCCGAACCCCGCCGGCGACGAGCCGAGCTTCGCGACCCCGGCGCGCGTGTTCCCTCCGATCGATCGCTCCGACGTGACCGCCGAGACGCGTGACTCGGACGGCGGCCGGCGCTTCATCGCGCAGGGGCTGCGCGTGATCGAGAGTCCCGAGGGCGCGCTCGTCGCCGCCGACGAGTTTCTTCCCGGTTCGCGCATCGCCTCGACGCTGGCGCTGCCTGCGCGCCTCGGCGCGGGTTTCTTGTTCGTGCTGAACACGAACGGCCAGGCGCTCTTTTGGCACGCGAAGACCTGGACGGGCGCGCTCGAACCGCTCGCGCGCCTCGACGGCGAAGCGGAGCGCGTCGTGCCCGGGTTCGATCGCGTGTACGTGCTCCGCGGGCGCGGCGCGCCGTGGGTCGCGCTCGACGTGGCGAGCGGTCACGCGCTCGATCTCGCGAGCTTGCCGCCGTCGCCGGGCTACGGTGCGATGGCGTTCGCGGACGAGTGGCTCGGTGCGGTCGAGCTGCCGCTGCGCGGCGTGCTCGCGACGTTCGATGCCGGCGGCTCCTGGCATCCACTCGGTCTCGCGCACGCCGAGCTCGGCGCCGCGGACGGCGGGATCGTCGTGGAGGCCCCGGGGCAGCGCTTCCTCTTGACGGCGAACGGCGCCGAACGGCCGCTCGCCGCCGCCGCCGCGGGCGTGCCCCCGCCCGAAGCCGCTCCGAAGCAGGCGCGGCGGTTGCCGGTCGCGCTTCCGTTCGGCGAGCGCCCGCTCGAAACGGCGGTGCTCCACGGTCATGTGGACGGCGACGGCACGGCGCTCGTCGCCGCTTACGGCTCGCTCGCGCGCGTGAGCTTGCGTGACGGCTCGATTCTCGCGCTTGCTCCCGACGCGTACGCCGGCCGCGCGCCGTGCGACGCGGTGGCGCTCGGCGCGGGCATCGGCTTCGTCTGCGGGGAGCTTCACGGAGCGACCAACGTCTATGCGCTCGGTCCGGGCCTCACGCTGAGCCCGAAGCTCGCGTTCGACGCGCCGCGGCGCGTGGCGCCGAACCAACGCGGCGCGCTCGTCGTCGAAGGCGGCTGCGGCTCGCACGAAGAAGGGGCGCCGCTTCACTGCGTGGTGCCGCCGGCGGGCGCTCCTTACGCCGTCGCGCGACAGAGCGTCGACGAACGCGCGGTCGCGCTCGCGGACGGCGGGGTCGCGCTCCTCAGGCCGGTGACGCGGCGGCCGAAAGCCGCCGAAAAATCGCCTGAAACGTCGGACGACCCCGACGCGCCGCACCCCGCGGCAAAGCCCGCCCCGAAGGTCGACGAGGTCGTCGGCACGCTCGCACTCGTGCATCCGGGAGCGCCGGAACGCAGCGTGCCGCTCCGCTTGTCGGCGGTCGACGACGAGGCGGCACGCGCGCTCGTCGAGAGCGGACTCTGGCTCGACTCGTTCGTGGAGGCCGCGAGCGGCGATCTCTACGGTTGGGTCGCGGGGAGCGACAGTTTCGTCGGCGTGCGCGTGAAGGAGGACGGGAGCGTGCTCGTCGGCTCGCCCGAGCCGCACCTCGACCGCGCGATGCTCTCGGGTCGTTTCGGCTTGGTCGTCGGGCACAGCGGCGGCTTGCGCGAGACGGTGGACGGCGGCTTCGAGTGGACCGACGGCGAATTCCCCGGGGAGCCCGACTTGCGTCCGCTTCACACTTCCGGGACGTGGAGCGGCTGCACGCGTCTCGGTTGTTCGGTGTCGGGCTGGCTGCGGGTCGGCTGGAAAATGGGTGAAAAAGACCGCCTGAAGCTCGCCGCCGTCCCCGAGCCGACGCACCTCTTCGGCTCGGGCGGCAACCGCTGGTCGCTCGAGTGCCACGCGACCGGCGAGCAGAGCAAACCCGCCCTGCATTCGAACCCGCAGAGCGAGGACCGCGCCCAGAGTCCGTGGAACCCGCTCGCGGAAGTGTCGCCGCCCGCACGCACGCGCGCCGACTACGGCTTCGAGACCGGCAACGAAGCCGACCTTCACCTCTTTCGCGCGTACGCGTGGGGGCCGCCCGGTGACGGTTGGGTGCGCGACGCGCGCTGGCTCTTGCGCGTGCGTGACCCCTACCGCGTGGGTGATGCAATCTGGTCGACGGCGCCCTCGTCGAGCGCGTGGTCGAGCGACGTGCTTGCGGCCGACGCGTTCGGGCGTTCACCGAACGGCCCGCCCTCGACGTGGCGCGTGCTCAGCGATCCGGTACGGCATGCCGGCCTCCTGCTCGTCAGCCTGCGCGGCTCGGTCGAGCTCTACCTGCTCGAGGAGGGCAGCCGCATCACCCGTCTGAAAACGCAGGGCACCCTCGGCGTCCTCTCGAGCGTCGCGGTCGCGGGCGGGCGCTTTTACGCGGCCGCGCTCGGAGAGGGCCACGCGCTCCGTCTTTACCGGGTCGAACACGGGGAGCTCGAGCTCCTCGGTGAATTCCCCGACGTTCTCGGCCGCTCCGAGACGCCGGCGCTCGCCCCCGCCGCGCGCGGCGACGGCGTCGGCGTGTGGCTGCACGACGTGAATTACTATCTGTTTCCGTTCGACGTCGCGAATCGGCGCTTCGACGCGCCCATCGTGGCCCGAGCGAGCGATCTCGCTTCGATGCCGCCGGCTTGCAGCACGGGCGAGGACGGCTACGTGGTCGGCGACGCCATCTCCCTCGAGCCGAACGTCGAGCTGGTCGGGGCCGGCGTGAGCGCCGGAAATGGCATCGAGGTGCGGTTGGTCGTCTCGCCGAGCCACGTTTGCGTCGATGCGCTGGCGGCGCCGCTCGGCGCGTCCGCCGAAGAGCGTCGTCGGCCGCGCGCTCCCGTCGAAGGCGCTCGCTCGCGCGGCGCCATCAGCGGCGTGCGCACTCCGAGCGCGGAACCGAACGGTGACCTTCCGGCGCAAGGCGTCTCCACTCGAGACGCCGGCCCCGGTGCGCCGCTCGTCCTCGACTTCCCCGACGGCGCCCGGCGCGGTTTTCGCTGCCAAGACTGAGCTCGCCTGCCGAAAAATTAGCTACGGATCGTTCCTGACCGGGATTCAGCCGAGCGGCGCGCGGAGCGTCGCAGGAAGTCTTCTCATCACCCAGAGAACTTACATTGTGCGGAAGGGACATCCGTTGCATTTAGCGACGACCGCTGCTAGTCATGGGTTGTCCGCGTGGAGCGAGGCTGTCCCCCCCCCCGGCCCCTCCGCGCGGACACTTTATTTTGTGCGTCCGAAGCGCGCGTTACGGCTTCTTGAGGCGCGTCACCGCTAGGTTACCGAGCTCTTGTGAGCGTCGCGTCGCGCTCTCGACGGCGTCGACGAAGCTCGCCCTGACGCCGCCCGTTTCGAGCGCGTGGAGCCCCGCGATCGTCGTGCCCGCCGGGCTCGTCACCATGTCTCTCAAGCGCGCCGGATGCTCTTTCGTTTCGAGCAGGAGCTTGGCCGAACCGTAGACGGTCTGGGCCGCGAGCATGAGCGCGGTCTCGCGCGGCAGGCCCATTTTCACGCCGCCGTCGGCGAGCGCCTCGATCACGAGCATCACGTAAGCGGGGCCGCTGCCCGAGAGTCCGGTGACGGCGTCGAGCAAGGCTTCGTCGACGACCGCGACCGTGCCGACGGCTTCGAAGAGCGACCGCGCCGTCTCGAGGTCGGCTGGCGTGGCGCGCGAGCCGGCGCTGATGCCGGTCGCGCCGGCGAGCGCGATCGCCGCCGTGTTCGGCATCGCGCGCACGACGCGCGCGCCCGACGGCAGCCGCGCTTCGAGCACGGCGAGCGGCACGCCCGCCGCGAGCGACACGAGCGTTTGCTCCGGCGTGAGCGCGCTCGCGATGCTCTGGATCGCGCCTTCGATGAACTGCGGCTTCACCGCGAGCACGACGACGTTCGCCCAGCGCGCGACGTCGGCGTTCGCGTCGGTCGCGGCGATGCCGTACTCCTTCGCGAAGAGCGCGCGTCGCGCCTCGCTCGGGTCGCTCGCGCGGACGTCCGCCGCCGCCACGCGGCCCGACGCGACGAGCCCGCGCGCGAGCGCTGCGGCCATGTTGCCGCCGCCGATGAGACCGATGCGCCGCTCCTGCATGCCCCCGAATCCTTGCACAAGGCCGGCGGGAAAGTCTCAAACTCGAACGTTTCGCGGACTCAGAAGAGCTCCTTCAGCTTCTCGAGAAAGCTGCGCCGCTCGGGCTGCACGTCCTCGCCGAGCTCATCACCGAGCTCCTTGAGCAGCGATTTGGCGCGATCGCTCAGCCGCTCGGGCACCTCCACCGCGATCTCGACGAGCTGGTCGCCCGCGCCTGAACGCAGGCGATGCGGAAAGCCCTGCCCGCGGATCCGGAGCACCGCGCCCGGCTGCGACGACGCCGGCACCTTGAGTTTCACCTTGCCGTTCAGCGTCGGCACCAGCACTTCGCCGCCGAGCGCCGCTTGCGTGAACGTGACCGGCACGCGGCAGAGCACGTCGTCGCCCGAGCGCCGGAAAAAGGGGTGCGGCATCACGTCGATCAAGAGCTCGAGATCGCCCGGCGGCTGGTGCGGCTTCAAGCGATGTCCCTCACCGGTGAGCGTGCGGCTCGACCCGGGCTCGATGCCGGGCGGGATGTCGATGCCGAGGGTGCGCTCGGAGCGAGCCACGCCGGCGCCGTCGCACTTCGGGCAGCGCGTGCTCGGAATGGAGCCCGTGCCGCGGCACGTCGAGCACGGGCGTTCGAGCGCGATCGGCAGGAAGGCTTGTTGGTAACGCACGCGGCCGCGGCCGCCGCACGCCGAGCACGTATCGACGCGCGCGCCGGGCGCCGCCCCGCGCCCTTGGCACCCGCCGCAGACGTCGATGCGCTCGTAGCTGATCTCCTTCTTCACGCCGCGCGCGGACTCCTCGAACGTGATCTCGAGCGTCTTTTTGACGTGACCGCCCTCGCTCGTGCGCAAGCCGAACGCTCCGAGCAGGTCGCTGAAAATCGAGTCGAACCCGCCGAAGTCGCCGAAATCGACGCCGCCCGCCCCGCCGGGACGGAACGCCGCCTCGCCGTAACGGTCGTAGGCGGCGCGCTTGTCCGGGTCCGAGAGGATTTGGTGCGCGGCGTTGACCTCCTTGAAACGGGTCTGCGCCTCCGGATCGTCGCGGTTCCTGTCGGGGTGATGCTGAGCGGCCAGCCGCCGAAAAGCGGCCTTGATTTCGCTCTCCGTCGCCGAGCGCCCGACACCCAAGATCTCGTAAGGGTCGCGCACCGCATGTTGATAGCACGCGCGGTCCCGGGTGATAATCTGGTGCAGTGAACGACCACGACGACGATCGCCGGCGCCAGTATCGAGCGCCGATCGAGCTCAAGGTCGAGTACAAGCGACTCAATACGTTCTTCGCCGACTACACGAAGAACATCTCGCGCGGCGGCTCCTTCATCGGGACGGAAAAACCGCTGCCCGTCGGGACCGAATTCGTGTTCGCGCTCGGGGTGCCGAATCTCGAAGAGCCGCTCCGCCTGCGCGGGAAGGTGATCTGGGTGACGCTTCCGGCGCACGCCACGCGCGCGAACCCTGCCGGGATGGGGATCGAGTTTCAATACGACGAGCACGAGCGCCGCGAGAAGGAAGCCGCCGTCGAACGGCTGATGACCTCCGAGCTCGGTGAGCACCTCACGACCAAGCTTCTCGGCCGCAAGCCGCAAGAGTGACGGGCCCGCGACTTTCGCGCGGCGTCACGAGCTTTGTATTTCCCACTCTATCGGTCGGGCGGGAGCGGCGCTATGGCCAGTCGCTCGGAGGAACCCGATGGCGAAGAAGAAGGTCAAACCGATCCCCAAGGGCTACAGCTCGGTTCAGGCATCGCTGAATTTGCCGGACGCGAAGAGCGCCATGGAATTCGTGAAGAAGGTCTTCGGCGGCAAGATCATGGGCGTGATGCCGGGGCCCGACGGCAAGATCATGCACGGCGAAGTCAGGGTGGGGGAATCGGTCATCATGTTCTCGGACGCGGTGATGGACCCGCCGCGGCCCGGAAACCTCATGGTCTACGTGCCCAACGTGGACAAGACCTTCGGCAAGGCGGTGAAGGCCGGCGCGAAGGCGCTCATGCCTCCGTCGGATCAATTCTGGGGCGACCGCTTCGGTCGCTTCGAGGATCCGTTCGGCAATCGCTGGGGCGTCGGCACGCACATCGAGGACGTGACGCCGAAGCAGATGAAGAAGCGGATGGCCGAGATGGCCAAGAAGAAAGGCTGACGCTTCAGGGGAGCGTCGTGCCGGCGGGCACTTTGTAGCCCGCCTCGGTGCCGGCCTTGATCGCCAGGAGGTCGCGCGCGATGCCGATCTCGACGAGGTTCACGGCCTCGCTCGCAGCGACTTTTTCGAGATCCGCTTGCGCGCCCGCGTCGCCCGCGATGCGGCGGCTCATGGCCGTATAAAACAGGGCTTCCGTGCGCTGCGCGGGGTCGCGCGCCGCGGCGAGCAGGTCCGCGTCGGCGAGCTTGCCGCGTCCCCAGGCTCTGAGCTTGCCGCTCCAGCCGGGCGCTTCGTCCATCGCGGCGAAGGCGTCTTCGACGCTGCCGTCGGTGGGGACGGCGAGCTCGCGCTCGAGCAGCTCGAGCCAGAGCGCGATGTACACGAGCTCGTCGGGAGGCAGGCTCGCGTCGGTGGCGTGCGCGAGCGCGCTCCGCGCGGCCGGCAAGTCACGGCGCGTGAAGGCGCGCCGCGCCGCGTCCGTGATGGTCGCGCTGAGCTGGGTCGCGTCCGACGCGGCGGCGTCGTAGGCGCGTTCGGTCGCGCGATGCGTCGCCGAGAGATCGCCGAAGTGTTCGAGCACGTGGGCGAGCAGGCGCTCGGCGCGCGCCTGGTTCGCGCCCGGGCGGCTCTGGCGCGTCGCGTCGAGCGCCCGTGTCAGCGCTTGATCGAGCGCGCGCGTGGCGCCGGCGCGGTCCCCGCTGTCACGCAGGACCTCGAACTCGGTGTGCCAATCGTCCGCTTCCTCGATCACGTTGCCCGTCTTTTCGGCGAGCTGGCGCGCCCGCTCGAGGAGCTGCAGCGTCCCGGGGACGTCGTGCTTTTGGCGCGCGATGGCGGCGAGCACGCGCAGCGCGTCCGACGATGGCTCTTCTTGCACGGCGGCCTCGAGCAGCGGCCGCGCGCGGGCGAGCTCGCCGCGGCCGGCCTCGAGCGCGCCCATGACGTAACGAAAGCGCGCCGGGCTCGGGCTCACGCGTCCCGCGAACGCCTTCGAGCTCGCGAGCTCGAGCAGCGGCGCCGAGCCCTCGAACACGCGACGCGCGGCTTCGTATTGTCCCGCCTCGGCTTCGCCCACGGTCGCGTTCAGCGCGAGCGCGAGCGCGGCGGCGAGCTGCTCGGGCGACGCTCCGCGCGCGAGTCCGCTCGCGAGCACGAGCGGCGCGACCTCGGCCATGCCGTAATCGACGAGGCGGCTCGCGAGCGGCATGGCGCCGCGGAAGCTGCCGGGCTCCGCGCGAAATAGCGACACCGCCGCGCCCCACGCCGCCCCTTCGAAGAGGCGCGGGTCGAGCGACAGTGCGGTGTAAATCTCGCGTGAGTCGTACAAGCGATAGAGGTCGAGCCACGCGTCGGGGTCGTCGTCTTGCGCGCAGGCTTCGAGCCGCGCGCGCAGATCGGGCGAGATGGCGCGGTCGAGCCCCGCGTCGTCGGCGGCCGTGAGCGCGCCGAGCGGATCACCGTGGCGAAGGTAGAGCGCGACCAGCGTGAAACCGCCGCCGCGGAGAGCGCGGTACGCCTCCTCGCGGTCGGCGTTCGAGTGCGAGCTGATGTCGCCGGCGCCCGCCGCTCGCGCTTTACCGATCCACTCGAGCAGCCGCGCCGAACCGTCACGAAACGCCTCGTCGCTGCTGTCGAGCAGGGCGCGTTGCGCGGCCACGCGCGCGTCCGCGCCCGCAGCCACGAGCGGTCCGCTCGCGTCCGTGAGCGCCTGAAACGACGCCATCGCGTCGAGGTGCGTTTGCACGTCGTCGCGCTCCGGGCCGGGCGGGAGCAGGTCGCGCAGCAGCGAGTAGAGCGCGAGCGCGTAGCCCTCCTCGCCGAGGCGCGCCGCCGCGGCGGCGCCGTCACTCAACGCGGGTGCAGCGTGCAGGAGCCCCTCGCGCCGGAACTCGCCGCGGCGCATGAGCAGAAACGCGCCCTGGAGCGCGCTGTAGCCGCCTTCGGGGTGATCGGAGTCGAAGCGCGTCTTCGCTCGCTCGAGCGCCCGCGCCACGACCCCCGCGAGCAAGCTCGCGCGGACCGCGCCCGTGTCGGCGCCGACGAGCACGCGGTACGTGCTCGCCGCGAACGCCGCGTCGTCCACCGCCGCCGGCGTGACCGGTCCGAGGTCGGCGGCGGCGGTGCGCGCGGGCCTGGTGCTCGCGTGCGGCGCGGCGCACGCCGCGGCCGTGACAGCGAGGAGGACGGCGCCGAAAATGCCCGTGTGCCTGGGGAATTGCCGTGAAGGCGAATGCGCCCGCTGCATCGAAGGGCGAGTCTACACCGGCCATGGATGTCGCGGTAACCTTGAGGCTCGCGCTTCCCTCGGGCGCGAACCGATGACCGAACCGTCCACCCGGCCCACGCCGAAGCGCCTCGCCGACTTCGAGATCGTCCGAAGGCTCGGCGCCGGCGGGATGGCCGAGGTGTTCCTCGCTAAGAAGCGCGGCGCCGAGGGCACGTTCAAGCTCCTCGTGCTGAAGCGCATCCTGCCCGCCTACGGCGCTTCTCGCCGGTTTCGCAGCATGTTCGCCGAGGAGGCCCAGCTCGCGACGCGCCTGAACCACCCGAACATCGTCCAGGTCTACGATTTTCAGGATTACGGCGAGGAGGGTCAGCTCCTCAGCATGGAGTTCGTCGAGGGGCCGGACTTGAAGCGCCTCGTGCGGGTGGCTCAAGGCCGGAGTCAGCGCATTCCGCCGTTCGTCGCCGCGCACGTGATCGCGGAGGTCGCGAAGGGGCTCCACTACGCGCACGAGCGCAAGGACGAGGCGGGCCGTCCCCTCGACATCGTGCATCGTGACGTTTCGCCCCAGAACATCTTGTTGTCGATCGACGGCGGGGTGAAAATTGCCGACTTCGGCATCGCTTCGGCGAACCTGTTCCGCGAAGAGCCCGGCGTGCTCAAGGGCAAGACGGCGTACATGTCGCCCGAGCAGGCGCGCGCCGAACGCGTCACGCGCAAGACGGACATTTACTCGCTCGGCGTCGTGTTCCACGAGCTTTTGACCGGGCGTTCGCTGCACGGCGCGGCGGAAGGCGCGGAGCTGCTCGAGCTCGTGCGCGCCGGCGTCGTCGAGCCGCCGAGCACCTACGTGCGCGAGCTCCCGAGCGAGCTCGAAGAGATCGTGATGCGCGCCCTGGCGAAGAACCCGGACGACCGCTTCGAGACGGCGCGCGACCTCGCGGGTGCCATCAGCCGCGCGCTCCTCGTCCGCCAGCAGCTCGTCGACGCGCACGTGCTCGAGGGCGTGATTTCCGACATCGTCGGCCGCGAGCAGATGCTGCCGGTGGAGCCGTCGGGCGAGGGGCCCGGCGAGAGCCAAATCGGCAGCGAGGCGAGCGTCGGACTTTCGTTGCTCGAGACGCGCGGCACCGCGTCGACCGAGTCGCGCGCCGACGAACGCACCGGCCCCGGCGGTCCCGCCGGCAACGAGCGCGACCGCGCGAATCGCGAAGTGCGTCACGTCGCGATCGTGACGCTGAAGCTCAACGGGCTCGAGGATTTGCGGCAGGCGGTCGGCGACGCGCAGGCGGCGCGCGTGGTCGCGCGCTTGAAGGCGACGCTCGGTGAAGCCGCGTTTCGCCGCGGCGCGCGCTGGGCCTGGGGCGCCAACGCCGAAGGCTCCGGATCGGCTTCGGCCGCGAGCGTCGCGGCGTCGGCGCGCGCGGTGGTCGGTTTGATGGCGAACCCGTCGCGTGCGCCCGCCGACGCGGTGTGGCTCGCCATCGACGTGCACGAGGTGGTGCGCGGCAGCACCGAGGATTTGCCTGTGAAGATCGCCGCGAGCGTCGGCATCGTGCGCGGCATCGCGATGGGCCGGCGCGACAAGGCGGGTCACCTCATCCAGCACGCGCTGCAGGAGTCGGCCGATCACCTGTCGGACTTGCTCGGCGCGCAGGCGCCGCCCGGGGTGAGCTGGGTGGCTGGCGGCCTCTACCGGTTGGTCCGGCGTGATTTCGTGTGGGGCGACGCGCCCACCATCCAAATCCCCGAGTACGAGCGGCTCGGGTTGCCGGAGCACATGCGCATCTACGCGCTGCTCCGCCCGCACACGCGCGAAGAGCGCCTCGCCGATTTGCACTCCTTGCCGAGTGATCTCATCGGGCGCGACGCCGAGCTCGCCGATCTCCACTCCGCGTATTACGGCGTGGTCGGCTCCGAAAAGAGCCCGCAGAAGGTCGCCGCGCGCGTCGTCTACGGCGAGATGGGCATCGGGAAGACGGCGCTCGTCTCGGCGTTTTTGGGCGATTTGCCGCCGGACGCGCGGGTGATCTGCATCGAGTGCACGCCCGCGTTCAGCGAGGTGCCGTACTCGACCGTGAGCGAGTGGTTTCGCGAGCTCACCGGCACTCAAGTCGATCAGCCGCTCGAGACGGCGTCGGAAATCGTCGCGAACGCGCTCGGCGGCCCCGTCGACGATCCGGAGAGCGCCGATCTCGTCACCTGCCTCGCCGAGCTCTGCACCGGACACCTGCACAGCTCCGCGGACGACGCCGACGCGGCGCGCACCCGGCAGCTCGTGGTGCTCGGCTTGCGGCGCATCGTCGCGATGGCGACGCAGGCGGGGCCGCTCGTCACCGTGCTCGACGGTGTGCAGTGGAGCGACAAGCAGAGCCTCGAGCCGTTCACCGAGTTTTTGCGTCAAGGCGAGCAGGTGCCCGTGCTCGCGATCCTCACGACGCGCCCGGACGATCGCGTCGGGCCGCTCATCGAAGGCCTCGTGCGCGTCGAGCTCAAGGGTCTGAGTCCCGAGAATCAGGTGCGCCTGCTCCAAGCGCGGCTCGGCGTGGCGGAGGGCGTGCAGCAGGCGTGCTCCGATCTCGTCCCGCGCGCCGCCGGAAACCCATTTTTCCTGCTGGAAATGGTGGACACGTTGCTCGAGCGCGGCCAGCTCGAGATCCGCGAGCGCCACGGCAAGCAGGAGCTCGTGCAGGTCGAGCGCGCCGGGCAACCCGCGCTGCCGTTGCCGTCGACGCTCGAGCAGCTCATCGCCGATCGCTTGAACGAGCTGCCGCCGGAAGAGCACGGCATCGTCGACTGGGTGTCCGTCGCGGGCGGCCCGCTCGCCGTGCGCGATCTCGTCGCGCTCACGGGTGAAGAAGCGTCCGAGCTCGTGTCGCGACTCTGCGCGCGCGGCTTGCTCGACCTGAAGGTCGACTCCGTGGACGTGCGCCATCCGCTCACGCGCGACGTCGCCTACCGCACGCTCGAGCGTCGCCGGCGCGTGTACATGCACAAGGACCTCGGGCTGCATCTCGCGAAGACGCCGCTCGCGAAGGGGCTCACCGCGGCCGTCGTGGCGCGTCACCTCGCGCGCGGCGGCGAACGGACGGCGGCGGGCAACGCGTATCTCGAAGCCGCGCACGCCGCCCGCAACGGCCATCAGCTCGCGCTCGCGCGCCGTTATTACCGCCGCGCCGTGGCGCTCCTGCCCGAGGACGATCTCGCCGTGCTCGAGGCGCACGAGGCGCTCGAGTCGATTTATCGCATGCAGGGGCGCTGGCGCGAACGCCGCACGCACCTCCGCGCGCTCCGCCGGCTGTCGCGCCAGAGCAACAAGCCGCGCTGGGTCGCGACGGCGCTGCTCGTTACGGCGCAGTTCGAGCTCGATTCGGGCCGATTGTCGAAGGGCCTCGAGTGGGCGCAGCGCGGCGAGCTCGTGGCGACGCAGGCGGGCTCGCCCGCGCTCGAGGTGCGCGCCCGCGCGCTCATCGCCGAGACGCTGCACGATCTCGGCGACATGCAAGGCGCGCTCGCGGCGGTGGACCGCGCGCTCGCGACCGCCGATTCGACGAACGCGCCCGCGCGCATGCGCGCCGAGGTGCTGCGCCTGCGCGGCACCTTGCTCCGTCGCGTCGGCCGCGTGCACGAGGCGATGGAAGCGCAGGCCGAGGCCGTCGCCGTGTTCCGGCAGGTCGGGGCACGCCGGCTCGAAGCGCGCGCGAAAAATTCGCTCGCCTACGCGCTGCTCGTGCTCGGTCGCTTCGAGGACGGCATCACGCTCGCGCTCGACGCGATCAGCATCGATCTGGCCGTCGGCGGCCGTTTTCAGATCGCGAAGACGCTCTCCACCATCGGGGAATGCTACGTCGCGCTCGGCGACTACGAGCGCGGGCTCGCCTACATGCGGCGCTCACGCGAGGCGCACGAGCGTTACGGCGAGCAGGATTCGCGCGCCGACACGCTGCTGTCGCTCGCCGAGATACTCTTCGAGTGCGGCGAGGTCGGCCAATCCGAAACGCTCGTCGGCGACGCCGGCGCGCTCACGGCCGTGACGGGCAGCGCCTACGATTCGGTGCACGAGAAGATCCTCCGCGCCGTGCTCGCGCGCCACGCGGGCGACCCCGGCAAAGCCGTGATGCACGCGTTCGACGCGCGCCAATCCGCCGAAGCGCAGGCGTACGTGGCGTTCCATTTCTACGCCATGGCCATCGAAGCGTCGGCGCGCGTCGACATGGGCGAGCAACATACGGGCATCCTGCTCGCGACGACCGCCATGGGCGCGATCGAGACGCTGCAGGGCTCGGAATACGGCCTCTTCACGCGCCAGCTCTGCTGCGAAGCGTTGCGCAAGGCCGGCTCACCCCAGGCCGAAGAGATGCGCAATCGCGCCTCCGATCACGTCCGGCGCCTGCTCTCGTTCATTCGCGATCCGATCCTCAAGGGCATGTTTCTCCGGCGCCGCGTGGTGCGCGACATTCTGGGCAAAGCGACCGCCGACGCCCTCGCCGTCGCGAGCGGCGCCGTGCTCGATCCGACGCCGCCCGAACCGATCATCGCCGGCCTCACGAGCGTGCCGCCCGAGCTCACGCAGTAGCGTTCACGCAGAGGTTAGGGGCCGCGCCGCGCGGAGGCGACTACTGCCGTCCGACGAGCTCGCGGAGCTTCTCCACGCCCTCGAGTTCCCCCATCACGATGAGCTCCGTGCCGGCGGAGAGCGGATGATCGGGCGACGGATTGTAGACGTAGCCCGCTTCCGGGGTGTGCAAGGCGACGACGAGGAGCTGCGTCTCCTGCCGGATCGGGATCTCGCGCAGCGTCTTCCCGACGTAGCGGCAGCCTTCGCGGAGCTCGACCTCCTCGAAGCGCAGGTTCTTCGTCACCCGCAGCATGTTGTCGAGAAAGCTCGTGACCTTCGGCCGCACGAGCTCGCTCACCATGCGAAGACCGCCCATGCGGTGCAGGCTGATGGTTTGGTCCGCGCCCGCGCGCCGAATTTTAGGCTCATTTTCGATGTCGATCACCTTGGAGACGATGCGCGCCTTCGGGTTCAGCGCGCGCGCGGACATCACGATGAAGAGATTGTCGGGATCCTCGGTCAGCGCCGCCATCACGCCCTCCGCGCGATCGACGCGCGCGGCGAGGAGCGTGTGGTCGTCCGTCGCGTCACCGACGACGTAGAGCAAACGCCCGCCGAGCTCGTCGTTCACACGCCGGAGCACTTCCTCGCTCTTGTCGATCAGGACGAAGGCGCGGCCGATCGCCGCGAGCTCTTCGACGATGTACCGGCCGGTGCGGCCCGCCCCCGCCACCACCAGATGACCGTCGAGTGCATCGATTCGTTTTTGCATGCGCCGTCTCCGAAACGTTTCGCCGATCACGCCCTCGACGAGGAGCGCCGTGAGCGTGGACTGGAAGAACGCGATGGTGCCGACGCCCGCCACGATGAGCAGGCTCGTCACGATGCGCATGTCCGGCCGTTCCGCCATGCCCGGCAGCTCCGCGAACCCGACGCTCGCCGAGGTGATGAGCGCGAAGTAGATGGTGTTGCCGAGCGAATATTTGCCGGCGCCCATCAGCCAGAGCAGCGCTCCGCCGATCGCGACGATCGTCGCGAACACGCTCAGCGCGAACAGCATGCGCTTGAGCTCGACGTTCATCGGATTGCGGGCCATGCGGGCCCTTCACGCGAGATCGGCGAGCGCGCTCTCGAGCTCCCCGAGCGTCTTACTGTCGCCGCGCTCGCGCGCGAGCACGATGCCGGCCTCGAGCCACTCGGCCGCCTCGCCCGGCTTGCCCGCCTCGACGAGCGTCTGCCCCGCCATCAGGTAGAGCGGCAAGTACCCCGGGTCCTTCGCGCGGAGCGAGACGAACGCGCGAGCGGCGTCGTCGAGACGCTGCTCTTTGCGGTATTCGAGGGCGAGCGCGTACCACGCGAACGAATCCGCCGTGCCGGCTTGCGTGGTCGCTTCGAGGAAGGCGAGGCGCTTGTTCACGCCCCTCACCATACCTCGCCGCGGGCACGCCGTTCGACCGTGACGTAAGAAGCGAGGATGCGCTTCGTGCCGTGCACGCCGAAGCGCGCGACGACCATGGGCGCGGCCCCTTGCTCGATGCGCTCGACGATGCCGGCGCCGTAGCGCTGATGCCGCACCCGGTCCCCCGGACGAATGCCGAGCTCGTCGTCGTCGCCGCTCGGGGCCTCGTCGCGCTCGACGATGCGCGTCCCGGGGGCGAGCGCGGGCCGCGAGCTCGGCAAGCCGTAACGCGACGAGCCCTCGTACGCGGAGTACGAGCGATCCGTCGCGTAACGCTCGAGCGCCCCCTCGTGCTTCGCGACCTCGGCGGGGATGTCGCCCAAGAAGCGACTCGGTTCGAGGTAGCGCGTCATGCCGAAGAGCGAGCGCTGCCCGGCGTAGGTGACGAAGAGGTACTCGCGGGCGCGCGTGATGGCGACGTAAGCGAGCCGGCGCTCTTCGTCGAGCTCTTCGGGCTCGCGGCCGCTCACGCCGCGATACGGAAAAATCTCCTCTTCCATGCCGGTCAAGAACACCGCGCGGAACTCGAGACCCTTCGCCGTGTGCACCGTCATGAGCGAAACCTTGGGCGCGTCCTTCATCGCGTCGACCGCGGCCGCGAGCGTGATGCGCTCGAGCCAGCCGCCGAGGGACGCTTCTTCGCCCTGCTCCTCGCAATCGGCTTCGTAGTCCGCGATCGCGCCGACGAGCTCTTCGAGGTTACCGAGGCGCGCGTCGCTCTCCGCGTCGTCGGCGGTGACGAGCAGCTGTTTGTAGCCGCTGCGTTCCAAGATCTCTTCGGCGAGCTCGCTCGGACGCATGCCCGGCGCGTCGCGCGCGAGCTCCGCCATCAGCTTCTGGAACGCCTCGAGCTTCTTCTTCGCGGCGGTCGCCACCTCGTCGTCGCGCACGGCGACGTCGATCGCTTCCGACAGGCTGAGCGCCCGCTCGGCCGCGATGTCGCGCAGGCGATCGACCGTCTTGTCCCCGATGCCGCGCGCGGGCACGTTGATGATGCGCTCGAGATCCGCGTCGCTTTTCGGATTTTGGACGAGCCGCAGATACGCGACGAGGTTTTTCACTTCGGCGCGCTCGAAGAAGCGCAGGCCGCCGAGCACTTGATACGGCATGTCCGCCGCGCGCAACGCTTCTTCGAGCGCGCGGGACTGCGCGTGCACGCGGTAGAAAATCGCGATTTGGTCGGCCGCGACGCCGCGCGCCGCGAGCTTTTTGATGGTCGAGACGACGTGCCCCGCTTCTTCGCGCTCGTCGCGTACGGCGCGGATCACCACTTTTTCGCCCGGTTCGGCGGCGGTCCAGAGCTTCTTCTCGACGCGCGTCGCCGCCCGCTCGATCACGCCGAGCGCCGCGCGCACGATGTTCGAGCTCGAGCGGTAGTTCTGCTCGAGCTTGACCACGGTCGCGTCGGGGAAGTCGTGCTGAAAGCTGCGGATGAGCCGCACGTCGGCGCCGCGCCAGCGATAGATCGACTGGTCGTCGTCGCCGACGACGCAGAGGTTCCGCGTCCGGGACGAGAGCGCGCGCACGAGGCGGTACTGAACGAGGTTCGTGTCCTGGAACTCGTCGACCAGCACGTAGGAGAAGCGATTGCGGAGCTCGCTCCCCGCGACGGTGTGCTCGTGCTCGGCGACGGACAGCACGTAGAGCAAGAGGTCGTCGAAATCGACTGCGTTCGCGCGCAACAGCGCCTTCTGATACGCGTCGTAGGCCTGGCGGGCGGAGGCGGTGAGCTCGCTCTGCCCGTGCCCCGGCAAGCGCCCTTCGCGCTTCTCGCGGCTCACGAGCGAGAGCACGAGCTTCGGCGGCATCGCCTCCTCGTCGAAGCCGAGATCGCGGAGCACGCGCGTCATCACGGCTTTCTGATCGGAGTCGTCGTAAATCACGAAGTCGCGGCCGAGGCCGACCGCCTCGTGATAGCGACGGAGGAGGCGCGCGCAGACCGAATGAAAGGTGCCGACCCACAAGTCGCGCACGACTTCGTCGCCGGCGAGTCCGCGCAGGCGCTCCCGCATCTCGCCCGCGGCCTTGTTCGTGAACGTGACGGCCAGAATGCGAAACGGCGGGACGTTGCGGGTCGCGAGCAGGTTTGCCACGCGATACGTGATCGCGCGTGTTTTCCCGCTACCGGCCCCCGCGAACACGAGGAGCGGCCCGTCCACGTGGGCGACGGCGCGTTGTTGCGGCTCGTTGAGCTCGGTCACTTACGCCATTCTCGCCTCCGGTCGACTAGCACGGCTTCCGTTCGGACGGGCGCGTCGTCGGCCGGAAGCGCTAAGGTGCGGCGCGTGTCCGAGCCGCCGAGCGCCAAGTTCCGGCACGCGTCGGAGCCGCCGCGGTCGGAGCGCGCGCGGCGCAGCGGCGCGGTCGTGTCGCTCGCGGCGAGCGGCGTGCTCGTCCCGGCGGGTTGCGCTTGCTGTGGAGAACCGGCGGCGTGCTCGGCGGTCGCGCGCGGGCCGGGCGGCGTCGAGCTCATCCTCGGTTATTGCGACGCGTGCATCGCGCACGTCGGTCGCGAATCGGTGCGCCGGCTCGCGGCCGCCGTCGCCTCCGCGCTCGTCGGCTTCGGGCTCGCGCTCGCTCTGCCGTTCGCGCCTTACCCTTTGTCGCTGCCGGCGCTCGGGGCGCTGGTTTTCACGGCTTCGCTCCTGCCGCTCGTCGTCGTGAGCGCGTGGCCTCGCCGCGCCGAGCCGGGACACACCGCCGACGGCGCCGCGGCGCGCTTCGTCGGTCCCGGCCGGGTGCTCTTCTCGAACGCTCGCTTCGCGACCGAGCTCGGGCGCGCGAACGACGCCAAAGTCGAGCGCGTGGCGTTTCGCGAGGCGCGGCTCGCGCCCGCGCTCTTCGCGTTGCCGCCGCTCGCCGTGCTCGTCGCCCTCGCGACGCTCGTCGCAAGCTCGCCGCTCGTGCGAATCGTCAATCTCGGCCCCGACCGCATCGTGGTCGAGGTGGACGGGCGGCGCGTCGCCGTCGTCGATCCGACGAGCGTCGAAGCCCCGTCCGCCGGCGTCGAGGTGCGCATCACGGCGGGACCCCACGAGCTTTTGGCGCGGAGCGCGGACCGGGTGGTGGCGCGCGAGGTCGTCACGGTCGAGAGCGGCCACATGCACCTCTTCGCGCCGGCGAGCGACGGTTACTGCTTTTGGCTCGAGACCGCGGCCTACGGTCGGGGGCGCGCGCCCGGGGTGACGCGCTCGCCCCTCGAAGGCGCGGCGCGTTTTTGGGTGCTGCCGGCCGATCTCGGCGGGTTTTTCCGGCCGGTCCCCGAGCAGGCGCGGGCCGAGGCGCGCCTCACGGGCGGGGTCGTCACCGTGCTCAGGCAGGCGCCGTGCGGCGTCGATCCGTGAGCGTTTCCGAGCTCGCGGAGCGCAGAAAAATCCCGTCGTGGGCCGCCGTTGGCAACGGGTGACGCATGATTATACTCGGCTCGACCATGAGCGACGAGAAGGTCTCCGAGAAAGGCGCCGACCACCCGAACGGCGCGAGCGACGCCTCACCGAACAGTGCCGACGAAGCAGTGCCGGCTTCGCCCTCGACGCCGCCCGAAGATCCGCTCGCCCGCGCGCAAGCCGAAGCGGCGCGGCTCAAGGATCAGCTCTTGCGGCTCGCGGCCGACTTCGACAACTTCAAGAAGCGCTCGCGCAAGGAAGTGGAGGACCTCGGCAAGATCGCGCGCGAAAACGTGCTGCGCGAGCTCTTGCCGGTCTTCGACAATCTCGAGCGCGCGACCTCGCACGCGAGCGGAGCGACGGACGTGAAGGCGCTGACGGACGGCATCTCGATGGTCACGCGCCAATTCCTCGACACGCTCGGCAAGCTCGGCATCGAACGCGTGCCGGCGCTCGGCCTGCCGTTCGATCCGGCGGTGCACGAAGCGGTGCAACATCTCGAAACGACGGAGTACGCGCCCGGCACCGTCGCGATGGAGCTGCAGGCCGGGTACCGGATGGGGGACCGCGTGATCCGGCCGGCGATGGTCGTCGTCGCAAAACCTGCGCCGAGCTGAACCCGTTCGCACGTTTTCCGAATTGAACCTAGACTAGCGAGACATGGGGAAGATCATCGGCATCGACCTCGGCACGACCAATTCGTGCGTGGCCGTCGTGGAAGGCCTCAGCGCGACGGGCGTGCCGGAGGTGAAGGTCATCCCCAACGCGGAAGGGGCGCGCACGACGCCGTCCGTCGTCGGCTTCACGAGCTCGGGTGAGCGGCTCGTCGGACAGGTCGCGCGGCGCCAAGCGTCGGCGAACCCGCAAAATACGATCTACGCGGTGAAGCGCCTGATGGGGCAGCGCATCGATTCCGAGGCCGGCAAGCGCCAGGCGAGCTCGGTGCCCTACCGCGTCGTCGCGCACGCGAACGGCGACGCGTGGGTCGAAGTGCAGGGCAAGCAAATCTCGCCGCCCGAAGTCTCGAGCCACGTGCTCACGACCATGAAACAGATCGCCGAGACGTACCTCGGTGAGAGCGTGGTCGAAGCGGTCATCACCGTGCCCGCCTACTTCGACGACGCGCAGCGCCAGGCGACGAAGGACGCCGGCAAGATCGCCGGGCTCGAGGTGAAGCGCATCCTGAACGAGCCGACGGCGGCCGCGCTCGCCTACGGCCTCGACAAGAAAGAACACGAGATCATCGCCGTCTACGATCTCGGCGGCGGCACCTTCGACATTTCGATCCTCGAGCTCTCGGGCGGCGTCTTCAGCGTGAAGGCCACGGGCGGCGACACGCACCTCGGCGGTGAGGATTTCGACCAGAAGATCATCGACAAGCTGGCCGAGGAGTTTTCGGCCGAGCACGGCATCGATCTCCGCAAGGATCGCATGTCGCTCCAGCGCCTGAAGGAAGCGGCCGAGAAGGCGAAGCACGAGCTCTCGTCCTCGCTCGAGACGACCATCAACGTGCCGTTCATCGCGACCAGTCCGACCGGGCCGAAGCACCTCGAGCGCACGCTCAAGCGGAGCGAGCTCGAGATCATCACCGGCGAGCTCATCGATCGCACCATCCAGGCCTGCCGCGCCGTGATGGCCGATTCGAAGCTCACGCCCGCGCAGGTCGGGCAAGTCGTGCTCGTCGGCGGCATGACGCGGATGCCCGCCGTGCAGCGCGCCGTGAAGGAGTTCTTCGAGCGCGATCCGCACAAGGGCGTGAATCCGGACGAGGTGGTCGCGGCGGGCGCGGCGATTCAGGGCGCGGCGCTCGCCGGCGCCATCGACGAAGTGCTCTTGCTCGACGTGACGCCGCTCTCGATCGGCGTCGAAACCGGCGGCGGCGTGTTCACCCGGCTCATCCCGCGCAACACGACCGTGCCCACGGAACGCAGCGAGATTTTCACGACCAGCGTCGATAACCAGCCGTTCGTCCCGGTGCACGTGCTCCAGGGCGAGCGCGAGATGGCCGCCGACAACCGGAGCCTCGCGCGCTTCGAGCTCACGGGCATCCCGCCGGCGCCGCGCGGTATCCCGAAAATCCAGGTGAGCTTCCGCGTCGACGCGAACGGCATCCTTTCGGTGGAGGCCAAGGATCTCGGCACGGGCCGCGCGCAGACGGTGAGCGTGAAGCCGACGAGCGGCCTCGCGCAGGACGAGATCACGAAGCTCATTCAGGAAGGCGAGCGCTACAAGGAGTCGGACGAGCTCCGGCGCGACCTCGCCGAGATGCGCAACCAGGCCGAGACGCTCGCGTACACGACCGAGCAGGCGCTCGAGGGCTACGCCGATCTCATCGAAGCGACCAAGCTCGACGAAGTGCGCGCCCGCGTCGGCCTCCTGCGCGATCTCCTGAAGAGCGGCGCGCCGCTCGACGCCCTCCGCTCGGCCTACGCCGACCTCGAAGCGAGCACGTTCGAGCTCGCCGAGGCCCTCTACGGCGAGCCCGCCGGCACCACCTGAGCGCCGCTCACTCCTCGGACGACGCGAGCTTCTGCTCGATCGCTTCGAGGTGCGCGTTCACCTGCGGATCCTTCTGGCGCAGGGTCTCGACGCGGCGCACGGCGCTCATCACCGTCGTGTGGTCGCGGTTGCCGAACGCGCGGCCGAGCTCGGGGAAGCTCGACTTCAGGCGCTGGCGGCAGACGTACATCGCGACCTGACGCGCGAACGCGACGCTCTTGTGGCGATCCTTGCTCAAGAGCTCCGAGTTCGAAAGACGGAAATGGCTGCACACCGCGCGCTGAATGTCCTCGACGCTCATCATGTCGGGACGGCGCGGCGTGACGAGCGCCATCTCGCTCCGCACGAACTCGAAGTCGATGGGGCGCCCCGTGAGCGACGCCTTCGCCGCGAGACGGATCAGCGCGCCTTCGAGCTCGCGCACGTTGCTCGGCACGCCTTGCGCGAGCAAGACGGCCACTTCGTCCGAGAGCTCGATGCCCTCGAGCACGGCCTTCTTGCGCACGATCGCGACGCGCGTCTCGAGCTGCGGCACCTGGATGTCGGCGACGAGACCGGAGCCGAAGCGCGACACCAAGCGCTCGGGCATGCGCTGGAGCTGCTGGGGGTACTTGTCGCTCGTCACGACGATCAGCCGGTCGGCGTCGTGGAGGGCGTTGAACGTGTGGAAGAACTCTTCCTGCGTCTGCTCGCGGCCGGCGAGGAACTGGATGTCGTCGACGAGCAAAAGGTCGCACTGCGCGCGGTAGCGAGCGCGGAACTCATCCATCTTGTGGTGCTGCAGCGCCTCGATGAACGCGTTCGTGAAATGCTCGGCCGAGACGTAGACGACACGCGTGTCCGGACGCTCGGCGAGCACCTGGTGCGCGATGGCGTGCATCAAGTGCGTCTTGCCGAGGCCGGTGCCGCCCGCGATGAAGAGCGGGTTGTAACGCGGGCGACCGCCCGCGGCGGACGCGAGCGCCGCCGCGTACGCGAGCTCGTTCGACGGGCCGACGACGAAGTTCGGGAAGGTGTGCTTGGGATTGAGCGCCGCGGTGAGCTGAGCGCGCGAATAGCGCGACGGGCGATCGGAGCGCCGGCCGCTGCCAGAGGGCGG
>DATJXW010000276.1:0-13562 GCA_035499895.1 Polyangiaceae bacterium
CGGCAGCACCGTGCAGACGCGCGTTCGTCACGGCGGGGAGACGCACAAGGTCACCGCGGGCGAACAGTTCGTGAAGATCTGCCACGAGGAGCTCGTGGGCATGATGAGCTTCGAGGGCGAGCCGATCGCTCTCGCGGCGAGCGGGCGCACCGGCGTGATGATGGTGGGCCTCCAGGGCTCGGGCAAGACGACCACGGCCGCGAAGATCGCGCGCTGGCTCGAGAAGCAGGGCAAGAAGCCGCTGCTCGTCGCGGCCGACATGCAGCGCCCCGCCGCCGTCGAGCAGCTCCAGGTGCTCGGCGAACAAATCGGCATTCCGGTCTTCAACCTGCCGGGCCAGACGCCGCTCGACATCTGCCGCGCGGCGCCGGACGAAGCGGCGCGCACGGGCCGCGACGTCATCGTCTACGACACCGCCGGCCGCCTCGCGATCGACGAGCCGCTCATGCAGGAGCTCGCCGCGATCAAGAGCGCGGTCGCCCCGCAAAACATCCTGCTCGTCGTGGACGCGATGATCGGCCAGGACGCCGTGAAAACGGCCAAGAGCTTCAACGAGCGGCTCGGCATCACGGGCGTCGTGCTCACGAAGCTCGACGGCGACGCGCGCGGCGGCGCGGCGCTCAGCGTGAAGGAGGTCACGGGCGCGCCGATCGTGTTCGCCGGCATGGGCGAAACGACGGACAAGCTCGAGCCGTTCCGCGCCGAAGGCATGGCGAGCCGCGTGCTCGGCATGGGCGACGTGGTCGGGCTGATTCAGGACTTCGAGGCCGTCGTCGACGAGAAGCAGGCGGAGAAGGACGCGCAGCGCATGATGCGCGGCGAGTTCACGCTCGACGACTTCTTGAGCCAGATCCGCATGCTGCAGAAGATGGGCTCGCTCTCCGATCTGGTCGACAAGATCCCCGGGCTCTCCGGCATGGTGCCGCCGGGCGCCGCGCAACAGCTCGACGATCGCGAGCTCGTGCGCATCGAGGCGATGATTCAGTCGATGACGCTCGAGGAGCGCGAGGACCCGAACGCGCTCGTACGCGAGCCGTCGCGCGTGAAGCGCATCTCGCGCGGCGCGGGCCAACCGGCCGAAGCCGTCGGCGAGCTCGTGCAGAAATTCCTGTTCATGCGCCAGATGATGGGCGGGTTCGGCCAAAATCTGGGGATGATGGGGAACATTCCGGGGCTTCGGAACATCGCCATGGCGCGGAACGCGAGAAAGGCGATGCAAGGCGGCGGGTTTCCGGGCATACCCGGGATGGGTTTTCCGGGTATGGGAGGCCTCGGCTTCCCCGGCATGGGGGCGCCGGGCGGCGGCGACAACACACCGAAGATGCGAGTTCTGAGCAAGGCGGAGAAGAACGCGCGCAAGAACCAGCGCAAGCGTGAACGGGACGCCCGCAAGAAAGGCAAGAAGCGATGAAGTCCGTGGTCGGTAGGATGTCACTTTTGTGCGCACTCGCGCTCGGCGCGTGCGCGAGCCAGGGCGAAGCGCCGAAGCTCGACGACGCCGTGAGCGCGCTCGTCCTGCCGGACGTGCCGACCGACGTGCAAACGCGGACGCTCGTGGACTTCGGCGGTGACGTGCACCTGGTCGGTTGGGATCTTTCGCCGAGCGACAAAGCGGCGCCGGGTTCGACGCTGCACTTGAAGCTTTATTGGCGTTCGGTGAAGAAGCTCTCGCCTGGCTGGACGCTCTTCACGCACGTCATCGTCGCGGACGCGCCGAAGCCGTATTCGTTCGACGACGTGGGCGTCTTGCGGCAAAAGCTCGAGCCGAGCGACTGGGTACCGGGCAACGTCTACGTCGACGAGCAGGACATCACCGTGCCGAACACCCAATCACCCTCGTTCACGCTCGCGGTCGGCCTCGGCCACGAGGCCGTGCAAGATCCGAGCAACGAGGTTCAGGGCTTCTTCGGCTCGCGCCTCGAGATCCTGAGTGGCCTCTCGGACGGCCACGACCGCGCGATCATCGCGCAGCTTGCCACGGGCGTTACGCCGAGCGACAAAGCGGCGCCCGCGCGCACCGACAAGCGGCGCGGCATGACGCCCACGTTGAAGGGCCGAATGCCAGCGCGACCTGCCGGGAACGATCCGAAGGAGAAGCCATGACCGCCCGTTTGCCGATTGCCTTGCTTGCTCTCACCCTCGCGTTCGGCTGCTCGAAGAAGAAGCCGCACCACACGGTCGACCCGGAAGAGCAGCGGGCGAAGCTCGCGCAGTACATTCTCGACCAAGCGCCCGAGATCAAGAACAAGATGTCGACCAAGTTCGGGGATAGCGCGACGCTCCTCGGCTATAACCTCGACGCCGAGCAGCCGCTCCGGCCGGGGCAGAAGGTGAAGCTCACGTTCTACTGGCAGGTGAGCGCGCCCGTCGGCGGCGGCTACAAGCTCTTCACGCAGATCCTCGACGCGTCCGGGGAAAAGCTCGTCAACATCGATCGCAACGCGCCGCTCCGGCCGGGGAAGAAGAACAAGTACGGCGGCTTGCCCGTCTCCGCCTGGGAGCCCGGCAAGGTCTACGTCGACGAGCAGACCTTCCACGTGCCGAAGGCGAAGACCGAGACGATCATGGCCATCACCGGCTTCTTCAACAAAGAAGGCCGGCTGCCCGTGAGCGGCGGCCCGAAGGACAGCGTCGATCGCGCCATCGTCGCGACCTTCACGCTGCAGCCGACCGAAGAGCAGCTGAAGGAGCGCCTCGCGCAGGTGCCCGAGGTTTCCGTCGAGCGCCTCGAAAAGACCGACCTCATCAAAATCGACGGCAAACTCGACGAGGCGGCGTGGAAGACGGCGCCCGTGCTCGGGCCGTTCGTCGACGTGAAGACCGGCGGCGCGCCGAAGGACTCGCCCGTGAACGGAACCGCGCGCGTTCTCTGGAACGACACGAACCTCTACTTCGGCTTCGAGGTCCAGGAGGCGAACATCGTCGGCGGCTTCCCGAAGACGGCGAAGGATCCGCACCTCTGGACCAAGGACACCGTCGAAATCATGCTCGACCCCGACGGCGACGGGGACAACGAGGACTATTACGAGATCCAGATCGGACCGCAGAACCTCGTGTTCGATTCGCAGTACGACAAGTACAACGAGCCGAAGACGGAGCCGGACGGTCCGTTCGGCCACGAAGAGTGGTCGTCCAAGTTGAAGAGCGCCGTGGTCCTCGACGGCACCATCGACAAGCCGGAAGACACGGACAAGGGCTACACGGTCGAAGCCGCGATTCCGTGGAAGAGCTTCACCAAGGCGAAGAAAGTGCCGCCGGCGCTCGGCGACACCTGGCGCATGAATCTCTACGCGATGAAGGACAATTCGGGCGTCGCCTGGTCGCCGATTTACGATCAGGGGAACTTCCACAAGGCGTCGCGCTTCGGCCGCGTGCGCTTCACGGCCAAGGGCTGGACGCCGCCCGTCGAGACGCCGGACGCCGGTGCCCCCGCGGAGAGCGCGAGCGCCGCGCCGGCCGGGTCCGCGCCCGCCGCCGCGAGCGCGATGGTGCCCGCGGCTCCGAAGACGATGGCGAGCAGCCTGAAGACGCCGACGGCGCGACCGCTCCCGTCCGCGCACTGACGCGCCCGCGACGGAGTCCGGCCGGGAGCGTCAGCTTCCGGCCGGCGTCCACACGCCGTCCGACCAGAGCATCGAGTTCGTGCAGTAATCGACGGGATCCGTCCGCGGAGTGCCTTGATAGAAGCACTCGTGGAACTTCTCGCCGAACGTGTAGTCGCAGCAGCCGATGAGATCGGGCGTCGTCGGACAGCGGTTCGACGACCAGGTTCCAGGAGCCTGCTCGCAGGCGCTCTTCTCGCTGACGAGCTGGTTCGGCGTGCCCGTCACTTCGATGCACGTCTCCTGCAGCGTGCGGAGATCGCAGACGCCGAATGTCGCCGAGGGAGAGCTCGAATCGTCGTCTCCACCGCCGCACGCGGCGAGGGTGAGAGCGACGGAGACGCACGCGAGCGCACGTAGGGCGAACATCCACTCACTATATCGGGCTACGCGCCCGGTTGCTCGAGCGCCGGCTCGTCAGCGCGCGACCTTGTATTTTCGCGCGAGCTCGCCCTGCTTCGACGCGCAGGCGTCGGTTTGAGCCTTGGCGCGCGCGAGGCCGGCTTCGGCCGCGGCGAGCGCATCCTTCAGCGCGTCGGGCGGCGCCGACGCGGCGGAGGCGCGGGCGGCGTCGATCAGCGCGAGCACCCGGACGTGCTCTTCGTACGCCGCGACGCAGAGGCTCTGAACGCCGCAGATTTCCGGCACCGTGCAGGAAAGGGCGCGCAGGGCGGCGAGCGGCGCGCTCTTCTGCGCGTTGTCGGCGTTGCGCAGCACTTCGACGGCGCGACTCACCGCGGCCGCTTCGGAGCGCGCCGGACCGTCGTCGTGCGCGCAAGCGGCGAGCGCGAGGGCACCCGCGAGGACGAGAAGCGAACCCGGGCGCACGCGGCGCGCTATTCGGACGCTTTCGGCGGCGGCCCCATCTGGATCCGCTCGCCGACGTACGCGCCGATCAACGTGAAGAGCACGCCGAGCGCGGACAAGAGCACGTACATGAAGGCGGGCATCGTCTTCACCGTCTGCCCCGAATAGAGGAAGAAGGCCGTCGGCATCGCGACCAAGAAGACGGCGATCATCGGCTCGATGAAGGTGCGTCCGGGCGAGACGAGACCGATCAGCATGCCGCCGAAGAACCACACCGGGATCGACACCATCATCCCGGCGGAACCCTCGAAGTCGAGCGCCGGCACGACCATGGGCAACCCCATCACGAACGCGGCCGTGGTCACGAGCATGATGGCGATGGACACCAAGAACCAAGTCGGGCTGAACGACTCCTGCTGGTAGCGGCGTTCGAGCTCTTCTTGGCGGGTGAGGCTCCGCTTGAGATCCTCCACCTTCGCGCCGCAGGACGCGCAACGTTGGTTTGCCAGGGGCGGCGTGTTCGCGAAGCCGCACGACGGGCAGATGATCTTCTTCATCGGCTTGGCCATCGACGATTCAAGTTAGCCTGTCCGTGCGCGGCCGGCGAGATCTCGAAAAACATCAACATTTTTGCTAAGTTATGCTAATCGTCCTCGGCGCGGAAACCCGCCGCCCTCACGCGCTGTCCGTCCTTAACATGACGAGCTCCGAAGAACCGACGACGAGCCCGCCCGTGAGCGGACCGCGACCGCACGACCTCGCGGAGCTTCCCCCGCCGCGCCGGCCGTGGCGGCGCGCGACGCTCGTGACCCTCGCGGCCGGGACGCTCGCCTCGATCTCGCTCGCGTTCGCGGTGGTGCCGGACGTCCTTTACTCGTTTCGCGGGGGCCCGCCGCGCGACCTCGGCGACCTGGTGTCGCTCAAGCTCGAGCCGTCGCTCGCCGGCAGCTGGGTGCGCGGCGAGGGGCAGCTCTCCGCGACGCGCGCGATTCGTTACGCGCGGCCGCTCGAGCACGACACGTACCGGCTCGCGAGCGTCGACGGTAACCCGAAGCTCTGGGTGCAGATCCGCGTGCCGGCGAACGAAGAAGGGCCGCGCTTCGTGCCGCCCGACTCGTTCGTCGGGCGCCTGCTGCCGATGTCCGAGCTCGGGATCCGGCAACGCGGCTTGCCCGACGCCGTCGGCAAGAGCGGCGTCGACGCACCCGCGAACGACGCGTGGCTGCTCGTCGACGGCGAGTCGCCGGCGGCGCTGCGCTGGGCGCTCGGGTTGCTCGCGCTGCTGCTCGCGTTCGCGACGTTCAACGTCGTCGGGCTCGTGCGCCTCACGCGCGCGATCCCGGCGAACGAGCCCGTGACGTGACGGCGAAGCGCCGCGAAAAAGCGAGCGACGTCGTCGTGGTCGGCGGCGGGGTGATCGGCTGTGCGAGCGCGTGGGAGCTCGCGAAACGCGGGCGCTCGGTGCTCGTGCTCGAGCGCAGCGTGCCGGGCGCGGAAGCGTCGAGCGCGGCGGCGGGCATGCTGGGCGCGCAGTTCGAAGCGCACGCGCCGGGTCCGCTCGCGGACCTCGCCCGCGCGAGCTTCCGGCTCTACCCGGCGTGGGTGCGCGCCCTCGAACGCGCGACGGCGATCGACACCGGCTACCGCGAGTGCGGCGTGCTCAAGGTGGCGTTCGAGCGCGCCGAGCTCCGGCGCATCGAGCGCGAAGTCGCCTGGCAAAAGCCGCGGCCCCGCGCGCTCGGGGCGCGCGCGCTCCTCGAGCGCGAACCGGCGCTGAACCCGAAGCTCGCCGGCGGGGTCGCGTTCGACGGCGACGCGCGCGTCGATCCGCGCGCGCTCTTTCGCGCCCTGCGCATCGCGGCGGCGCACGCGGGCGTCGTCTTTCGAAGCGGCGCGTACGTGAAGCGCGTCGTGACCGAAGCGGGCGCCGCCGCGGGCGTCGCGCTCGACGACGGCAACGTCGTGCGCGCGAAGCACGTGCTCGTGGCGGCGGGGAGCTGGACGAGCCTCGTCGAGGGGCTCGGCATCGCGCCGGGCACGGTCGTGCCGGCGCGCGGACAAATCGTCGAGCTCGAGTTGCCGGAGCCGCCGCTGCGGAGCGTCGTCATCGGGCCACGCGGCTACGTCGTGCCGCGCGACGACGGGCGCGTCCTCGTCGGCTCGACGATGGAGTTCGTCGGGTACCGGCGCGAGGTCACGGCCGCCGCGGTGCGCGATTTGCTGGACGCGGCGATCGGGGTCGTGCCGGCGCTCGCGCAGGCGAGCTTGCGCGAGAGCTGGTCGAGCTTCCGCCCGTACACCGCGGACGAGCTGCCGCTCATCGGGAAAACCCAAATCCCAGGGTTATTTCTCGCGAGCGGGCACCACCGCAACGGCATTTTGCTCGCGCCGGTGACGGCCGCGATCGTCCTCGCGCTCGTGACGGGCGGCCGCGCGCCGGTGCCGCTCGCGCCGTTCGCGCCGGCTCGGGCCGGCGGTTCGTGAGCGGCGATGATGCTATGACCGGCGGCGGATGAGCTCGCGCTTCTACGATGCGGTCGTGCTCGGGCGTTCGCTCGGGAGCCTCGCCGTCGCCGCGCTGCTCTCGCGCCGCGACTTCCGCGTGCTGCTCGTCGGGCAGGGGCAACGGCCGGCGACGTACCGCTTCGACCGGCGCGTGCTCGGGCGGCGCGCGTTCACGCTGCTCTTCGGCGCGTCGCCGGTGTGGCGCCGCATCATGCACGAGCTCGCGCAGAGCCCGCAATTTCGCCGGCGCGCCGTGCCGCAAGATCCGATGTTCGGCGTGCTCGCCGATCGCGCGCGCATCGAGCTGCCGCCCGACGTGGAGCTCTTCGCGCGCGAGGTCGAGCGCGAGTTCCCGGAAGTGCGGCAGTTGGTCGACGAGCTCTACACCACGATCGCGGGCGTGAACTCGGCGGCGGACACGGCGTTCGAGCGCGACAGCGTGTGGCCGCCCGGCAAGCTGTGGGAGCGCTTCGAGACGGGCCAGGCGGCGTCGCTCTTGCCGTTCGGCGGCGGTGAGCGCGCGTCCGAGCTTCTCGCGAAGTTTCCGAGCGGCCACCTATATCGCGACATCGCGGGCGTGCCGGCGCTCTTCGCGGGTCACCTCGCGACGAGCGCCGAGCAGCTGCCGGCGCTCGCGTTCGCGCGACTCCACGGCGCCTGGGCGCGCGGCATCACGGCGCTCGCGGGCGGCGAGCCGGAATTCGAAGCGTTCTTGAGCGAGCGCATCACGGCGCACGGCGGCGTCTGCGCGTTCGATCGCCGCGCCGAGTCGCTCGTGATTCGGCACGGCTCGATCGCCGGCGTGATGCTCGACGGCGACGACGAGATGACCGGCACCACCGCCGTGATCAGTGATCAGTGGGGCGAAGCGCTGGCGGAGCTCTCGCACGGGGAGGGCGTCACGCGCGCCGCGGAGCGCGATTGGCCGCGGCTCGCGCCCGAAACGGGGCGCTTCGTGACGAGCGCGATCGTGAAGAAGGCGCTCTTGCCCGAGAGTCTGATGCCGGAGTCGTTCGTCTTGCCGCCGGGCGCGCCGCGCGACCCGCGCAAACCCGTCTTGCATTTGCAATGGTTCGACGCGAAGGCGCTCGCCGAAGGCGCGCCGGTGCCCGACGGTGAGGCGCTGCTCGTCGCCGAGACGCTGCTCCCGGCGCGCGGCCCGCTCACCCTGCTCGAAGCGCGCGCGGCCGTGGTCGACACGTTGCGCTCGGCGCTGCCGTTCTTCGACGAGCACGTCGTCTTGCTCGACTCCGTGCACGACGGCTTGCCGCTCATCGACGCGAGCGACGGCGGGCGGCGCGAGATCGATCGCATTCATCTCGAAGGCGCGGCCGCGGGCGCCGAGCCCATGCAGCGCCAATGGACGGTCGATCCGCCGGGTTATCGGCACCTCGCGGGCGAGCCGCTGCGCGGGCCGATTCCGGGCTCATTTCTCGTCGGTTCGAGCGTCCTGCCGGCTCTCGGCCAGGAGGGCGAGCTGCTCGCGGCCTGGAGCGTCGCGCGCCTCGTCACGCGGCGCGATCGCACGCGGCAGCGCATGCGCCAAAAACTCTGGTCGAAGATCGAGACCACGTGAGCTCGCGCGTGATCGCAGGCGAGCTCGGCGGCCGCGTGCTCAAGCTGCCGCGCGGCCTCTCGACCCGGCCGACCGGGGCCAAAGTGCGCGAGGCGCTCTTCAACGTGCTCGCGGACGTGTCCGGGGCGAAAGTGCTCGACCTCTACGCGGGCAGCGGCGCCCTCGCGATCGAAGCGCTCTCGCGCGGCGCGGGGAGCGCCGTGCTCGTCGAGCACGATCGCGCGGCGCTCGCCTGCATTCGGGAAAACCTCGCCGCCCTCGAGCTCGCAACGCGCGCCGTGGTCGTCCCGGCGCGGCTGCCGCGCGGCCTCGCGCGCGCGCTCGCGCACGGGCCGTTCGACCTCGTGTTCTGCGATCCGCCTTGGGCGGATCTCGCGGACGCGGGTGAGACACTCGCCGCGCTCGTGCGCGGGTCCGGACTCGCGCCCGGTGCTCGGCTGGCGCTCGAGCATTCCGTGAAAGATGTCGCACCTGCCGTCGCCGGCCTCGCCGTGACGGATCGGCGTTCTTGGGGCGACACGGCGGTAAGTTTGTTCGGCGGCCCGGGCGCCACTATATAGTTCACTCGGTCGGGCCGTTAACCCATGCCGTCGAACATGCCCCCGTCATCCGTTCCGCCTCCCCCTCCCAAACACGGCAGCGGTCCGCTCATCGGCGCCGTGATCGTCATGCTGCTGCTCATGGGCGGCCTGGTGGTCTGGAAGATGAGCGGCAGCGAGGAAAAGCAAGCGCCCGCGCCCGCGCCGCCGACCTCCGTCGCGCAAGAGCCCGGGGTCGATCAGGTCGTTCCGGCACCGCCGCCGCCTCCTCCGCCGCCGGCCGCGAGCGCCGAAGACGCGGGCGCGCCGACGAGCGCGAAGAAGAGCGCCGTCTCGAGCACGACGGGCACCGGTTGTCCGAGCTGCGGGAGCTGTACCGGAGAACCGGCGCCGAGCTTCACCGCCGTGCTCCGCACGCGCGCGAATCAAGCGCAGCACTGCTACGAGAAGGCGCTCGCCCAGCAAGAATCCTTGCAGGGTCGAATGACCGTCAACCTGTGCGTCGGTGTCGGTGGATCGGTGTGCTCGGCGAGTGTCTCGAACGACAGCCTCGGGAGCCCGATGGTCGCGCAGTGCGTGACGAACATCTACCGAGCGACGACGTTCCCTTCGCCGAAAAACGGTTGCGTCGACGCCCGGGTTCCGCTGAACTTCATGCCCGAGAAGAAATGACGGGCCGCCGCTCGCTCATCGCCGTCTCGCTCCTCGCCGGAGCGCTCGCCGCGCTGGCGGCGCCGGGCTGCGGTGAAAACGGGCAAACGCCGACGTGCCCCGAGCTCAGCCTGTACGACATCAATTCGCCCGACGCCGCGAACGACCCGAAGATCGTGGCGGAGCGCGCCGCCGCCGTCGACGCGGGCTGCATGACCGATCTGCTCGACGCCTCGATCAACGAGGTGCCGGCGGACGCGGCGCCCGGTCCGAGCGACGCGGCACCCGTGCCGAGCGACGCGGCTCCGAATCCGAACGACGCGGCGCCCAACTGAGGCGCCGGCGCCGTTGACCGATCACAGCGCGCAACCGGGCGCGGCCGAGCCGAGCGGCGAGCGCGGAAGCTTCGGCGTGCTGCTCACGGTGGCGTACGACGGCACCGGCTTCGCCGGCTTCGCGCGGCAGCCGAACGCGCGCACGATCGCGGGCGAGCTCGACGGCGCCGTGCGAGCCGTCGCGCCGCGCGCGAGTCTCGTGCGCGGCGCGAGTCGAACCGACGCCGGCGTGCACGCGCGCGGCCAGCGCGTCGCGTTCGACGTCGACCGCGAGCTCCCCGCGCGCGCGTGGGTGCACACGCTGAACCGCGAGCTCCCGGACGCGATCTGCGTGCGGCGCGCGGCGGCGATTGCGCCCGGTTTCGAGCCGCGTTTCGCCGCGAGTATGAAGACGTACCGCTACGTCATCCTGGAGAGTCGGGTGCCGAGCCCGTTCGAGCAGGGTCGCGCGTGGCGCGTGACTTACAGGTTGAACCACGAGCTCATGCGCGAGGCCGCGGCGCCGCTCGTCGGCGAGCACGATTTTCGGGCGTTTCGAGCCGCCGAGGATCAGCGGGAAAACACGGTGCGGCGGATCGTTCGCATCGAGGTGCGAACGCGAAGTAGCGACGACGGGGAGCTCGCCGAAGTCCTCGTCGAAGGGAACCGCTTTCTGCATCGAATGGTGCGCATCGTCGTCGGATCGTTGGTCGACGTCGGCTGCGGCCGCCTCGCACCCACCGCGCTCGCGAACGCCCTGGTCACAAAAAACCGCGGAGAGCTGGGACGTACGGCACCACCCGTGGGGCTGTATCTCGACTCGATCGTGCTCGGCGACGACGGTCGGGACGCTTGGCCCGAGACGGGGCCGTAATTGACGACATCGACCTCGTCGCGTAACTTCCCGGCCGAATCGTGGGCTTCCGACAAGAAATTCTCTCGCGCGGCAAGAAAGCACTGTTGAGCCCCGCCCTCATGCGCTTCGTCTCGGACGATCGCGTGATGCGCGCGGCGGAGGGACTGATGGACGCGCGCAGCCGTGTGCGCGACGCCTGGAAAGTCCTGACCAACGGCTACGAGCTGCCGAACATCGACCCCGCACTCGACGAAAACGTCGGCGAGCGCGTGGCCGCCCGCTCGAGTCAAGCCGAAGCGAAGCCGGCGAACGGCCACGCGGTGAACGGGTCGAACGGCGCGAACGGCGCCGCCGCCCCCGCCCCCGTGGGCTCGACCGACATGGACGAGTCCATGAAGGAGCGGAACACGCTTGCCGCGATCGGCGGCAAGGACGTGTTCGAGAAGTGCCGCAAGTTCATGGCGGCCGACAACGCGCGGAAAATCGGGATCTACCCGTTCTTCCGCCCGCTCGATTTGAACGACGGTCCCGAGGCGGTGATGGACGGCCGGCGCGTCATCATGCTCGGCTCGAACAACTACCTCGGTCTCACCACGCACCCGAAGGTGCGCGAAGCGGCCAAGCTCGCGATCGATCGCTTCGGCACGAGCATGACGGGCTCGCGTCTCGTGAACGGCTCGATGAAGCTGCACGAGGAGTTCGAGTCCAAGCTCGCGGCCTGGATGAACAAGGAGAGCGCGCTCGTGTTCACCACGGGCTACCAGGTGAACATCGCCACCTGCTCCGCGCTCCTCAGCAATAAATCGAGCGTCGCGCTCATCGATCGCAACGTGCACGCCTCGCTCTACGACGGCGTGCGCCTCGGCCAGGCCGCCGGCGCGCGCCTCGTGCGCTACCGCCACAACGACGCCGAATCGCTCGACGCGGCGCTCGAGAAGCTCGGCCCGGACGAAGGCGCGTTCGTCATCACCGACGGCGTGTTCAGCGCCGAAGGCGAGATCGCGCACCTCGATCAAATCGTGCCCGTCGTGAAGAAGCACGGCGCGCGCCTGTTCGTGGACGACGCGCACGCGCTCGGCGTGATCGGCCCCGGCGGCCGCGGCACGCCCTCGCTCTTCGGCCTACAGGATCAGGTGGATCTCGTCGGCGGCACGTTCTCGAAATCGCTCGCGAGCATCGGCGGCTGGCTCGTCGGCGATCGCAAGGTGCTCGACTACATCCGGCACTTCGCGCCGTCGTTCATGTTCGCCGCCGCCGCCGCGCCACCGAGCGTCGCCGCCGCCATGGCCGCCTTCGAGATGATGCAAGAAGAAGCCTGGCGCATCGACAAGCTGCGCGAGAACTTCACGTACATGCGCGACCAGCTCAAAGGCATGGGCTTCGAGCTCGGTCACACGCAAACCGCCGTGATCCCGATCTACATCCGGCAAGATCTGCGCACCGTCCGCATGTGGAAAGAGCTGCTCGACGAGCACGGCATCTACACGAACCCGTTCATCTCGCCCGGCGTGCCGCCGAAGAGCGCCATGCTGCGCACGAGCTACATGGCGACGCACGAGCGCCACCACCTCGACCGCGCGCTCGAAGCCTTCCGTACCGTCGGCAAGAAGTACGGCGTGATTCAGGGCTGAAGCGCCGAGCTTTGGGTTTACCGCACGTCGCGGTGCGGCGCGTGCTGCCAGCGCCTGCTCAGCGCCCCGCGTAGTTCGTCTCGAGCCAGGCGCGGTACGCGCCGGTGCGCACGCTTTCGACCCACTCGGGGTTCGACCGGTACCAGCGCACGGTGTCCGCAAGTCCGCTCGCGAGATCGTGCTTCGGCTTCCAGCCGAGCTCGCGCCGGAGCTTGTCGCTCTCGACGGCGTAGCGCCGGTCGTGACCGGGCCGATCCGTCACGAACCTGACGAGCTCGGCGAGCTCGGCCTCGGATCCTCCCGTTTCCGCCGCGACGCTCGCGACGAGCAGGCGAATCACCTCGAGATTCGTGCGCTCGCCCTCGCCGCCGACGTTGTACGTCTCGCCCGCGCGGCCGCGGCGCACGATCGTCCAGACGGCCTCGACGTGATCGTCCACGTGAAGCCAGTCGCGCACGTTGAGCCCGTCGCCGTAGACGGGCACGGGCTTGCCCTCGAAGAGGTTCAGGATGGCGAAGGGGACGAGCTTTTCCGGAAACTGGCGCGGCCCGTAGTTGTTGCCGGAGTTCGAAAGCGTGACGCTGGTGCCGTAGGTGTGGGCGTACGCGCGCACCAGGTGATCGGACGCCGCCTTCGTTGCCGCGTACGGCGAGCTCGGCCGGTACGGCGCGTCTTCGCCGAAGGAACCCTCCGCTCCGAGCGAGCCGAACACTTCGTCGGTGGAGACGTGATGAAAGTGAACGCCGGGGCGGCGGCGCGCCGCTTCGAGCAAGCGAAACGTCCCGACGACGTTCGTCTCGACGAACGCTTCGGGACCGAGAATGCTGCGATCGACGTGCGATTCGGCCGCAAAATGCACGATGGCGTCGACCGCGTGCTCTTCGACGGTGCGCCGCACGAGCTCGGCGTCGCGGATGTCGCCGTGCACGAAGCGATGGCGCGCGTCGTGCGCGAGCTCCGCGAGGTTCGCCATGTTCCCCGCGTACGTCAGCGCGTCGAGGGTCGTCACGCTGCCGTCGAACGCCGCGCCGAGCACGTGCCGGACGAACGCCGAACCGATGAAGCCGGCGCCGCCCGTGAC
>DATJXW010000277.1:0-6336 GCA_035499895.1 Polyangiaceae bacterium
CGTGCACGAGCGGCACGCTGCTCCTCACCGCCGCGTCGCCCGGCTCGTCCGGCATGCGGGACGTGTCGAGCGTGTCGAGCCGGACCACGGCGCCGCCCGCCGCTTTCGGCGACGGCGCGAAGCCCACGGCGACGCGCTCGCCCGGCACCACTTCCGCCAGCACGGGTTGCACGGAACGCTCGGCCGTCATCGACAGCCGCGCCGCCGGCGCCAAGAGACGGCAGCCGGGCGCGGGCTCGGCCGAAGCACTCGCCGTCACGGACGCGTCCGGAGCGGCGGCGCTCGCCGCACGGTTGCGAGTCGAGAACATGAGTCCGCCGGTCACGAGCACGAGAAGCCCCGCGACGGCGAGCGCGAGCACGATCGCCACCGAGCGCGGGATCGGCAGTGTGACGGCGCGGTCCCCCGGGAGCGCGTTGTCGGCGTCGTCCGGCACGAGTCGATTCGGCAGGGGCGCGTGTGGATCCCCGGGCGGCGCCGACGGCGCCGTGCTCTCGAGCGTCGTGCTCGGGGGCGCGACTTCCTGCTCCCCGCCGAGTGTCGCGGAGCTCTGAACGGCGTCGAAGCCGCCGAAGCTCGGTAGCGGGCCCGCCGCGCCGCTCCCGGGTACCGCCGCGGCCACGTTCCCACTGCTCGCGAGCATGCCGGCGGGCGGCGCGCCCGGATCGGTCGGCGCCGCCTCCGTCGAAGCGGCCGGCGCGGGGGCCTCGACGCCGTGCGACGCGGCCGCCACGGCCGTGCCGGCGATCGACGGCACTTTGCGTTGCGTCGGGAGATCGTCTTCGGGCTTCGGTGCGCCGAGAACCGGGCCGACCGCGCGTGGCGGCGGCGGCACCGCGCCGGGCGGCCGCAGCGTCGTCATGCGCGGATCGACGAGCTCTTCGCCGCCGAGCGTCGGCAGCGGAGCGCGCGAGACCGCGCTGTTCGTCATCTGCTCGCGCGGCGGCCCGAGGATGCTCACGCCGCGCGGTCGTGTGACGGCGCCGGACGCGGCCGTGACCGGACCCGCCGCGGTCGGCACCCGGGGGCCCGGGATCTCGAGCGGCTGGCGTTCGGGTTTCGCGCGAACGGGCGCGGGCGGCGGTCGTGACGTCGCGGGTCCCTTGTTGCGCATCGGCGCGGGCGGCGGTTGCGACGGACCTCCGGGCTTGTTGCGCACCGGCGCGGGTGGTGGCTGTGAGGCCGAGAGTTTCGGCGCTTGCGCGGGCTCGGCGGCTCCCGGCGGAAGCACGCTCTTGAGTTCGGTCACGCGCGAAGCCGGCAGCCACTCCGCCCACCCCGTGCGCCAGACCAGGGTCGTCGGCGGCAGGCGGCCGCCGCGGAGCGCGAGCATGAGCTCGCCTTTCGCTCCGGTGACCGTCTTGCCGTCCGGCGTGACCCACGACCAGCGGTTCGCGTCGTCCGAGGGGTCGCTCATCGAAAGCGGGACGATATCACCACCTTCGAGCCTTTGAAGCCACGTTCGAATACGTCAAGGGCTTGAATCTGCTCAGAATTTTCCTTCGGCACGAGCCAGGGCCGCCACCAGCAGCACTTCGGAGCCCGCCGCTCGCAGGGCTCCGACGCAGGCGCGAGCCGTGGCGCCGGTCGTCACGACGTCGTCGACGAGCACGACGCGTTCGCCGGAAACCCCACGCCGCACGCGAAACGCACCCCGCACGTTCTCGGCGCGAGCCTCGCGGCCGAGCTGCGCTTGTTGCTGCGTCACACGCACGCGTTCGAGCAGGCGCGGCTCCGCGCGGCCGCCGAGCTCCCGAGCGAGGCGTTGCGCAAGGAGTGCGCTCTGGTTGAAGCCGCGCTCGACCAAGCGCGCGCGATGGAGCGGAACCGGCACGTAGCGAACGGACGTGAGCTCGAAGACGGCGAGGTGCGGCGCGAGGAGACGCGCAAGCTCCGGCGCAAGCTCCGAATGTCCCTCGAATTTGAAGCGGCGGATCGCCGGGGCGAGCGGGGCTTGATACCTCCCGGCGACGACGAGCGGAACGCCGTCGAGCTCGCAGGGCAAGGCCGGCGCCGGCTCGCCGCACGTGATGCAGAACGGCGGTTTGCCCGCGCGCGGACCGGCGCACGCCGCGCAGCTCGCTCGCGCCAAGAGATCGAGCGCGTGCTCACGAAAGGCACGGAGCCATACGCCGAGTTTGCGGATTCTTCCGTCGTCGTCCTGCATGCGAGCCGGCGCGACCCGCCGGGCGCGCTCCCTCGACGCATCGGTCGCGCGCGGCGCGAGTTGCGCTCGACGCCGATCGCGCCGCCGCGGCTCTCACATGCCGAGGAGCTTGCTCATCGAGAGCTCGTCGGCCGGCGTGAACGGGAAGCGCTCGAATTCGGCGCTCCTCACCCAACGAAAATCGTTCACGTTGACGAGCTTCGGCTCGCCGCCCACGAGCTCGCACTCGTAGAGGAACAAATCGACGGCGTACTTTTCGTACGGGTGGGTGACGAAGCTGATGAGCTGGCCCGGCTCGATGCTCACGCCGAGACGATGCAAGAGCTCGCGCTTGAGCGCGGTCGCGTCGGTTTCTCCCGCCTCGACGCGCCCGCCGGGAAACTCCCAGAGCAGCGGCAGCACGGCGCTCGCGCGGCGCTGCGTGATGAGGTAGCGCCCCTCGCGCTCGATGACGGCTGCGACGACGCGAATCGTAGGTCGCGAACTCACGACGACCCGGACGACGATACGGCGAACGATACGGCGCGCAACGGCGCCGCGCGGAGCTTCACAAGTCCACCCGGAAGAGCTGCTGCCCCATGAGCAGAATGTCGCCGCCGTTCACGTTCCGTTCGGCGCGCAGGCGGATGAAGCTGCCGTTCGAGCTCCCGAGATCGGTGAGGTACACGCCGCCGTCCGGACCGCGCGCGATCTGGCAGTGCAGGCCCGACACGTAACCGTCCTCGGAGAAGAGGATGTCGCCGCGCTCGCGGCCGCAGTGCACGCCGCGCTCGGGGATGGGGAAGGCGTTGCCCGTCGTGTCGCGACCGATCACGAGCGCGAGCCGCCCGATGTAGCCCTTCGCCGGGCTGCCGAAGCGTTCGACGCCGTCCGGCGACGCACCCTGACCGCGCAGCTCCTCGAAACGGATGATCTCTTGCCCGATGCGGAACACGTCGCCGAATTCGAGGCGATTCGGCTCTTGCGGCTTGAGCTTCATGTAGACGCCGTTGAGCGAGCCCTCGTCCCTGATCGCGAGCTGCGGGCCGCGGCGCGAGAACGTCGCGTGGCGCGGCGAGAGGTAGCTGTCACCCGCGAAGATCGAGCCCGTGTCGCGGCCGACGGTGACGCTCGGACCGTCGGGTAGACGGAACTGCCCGGCTTCGGTGCCGTCGGCTCGAAGCGCGGTGAGCGTGATCGGGCGCGCTCCGCTCGGCGCGCCGGTGGCGACGGGCGCGGCGCCTGCCGGCACCGCTTGGGCACCGGACAGCGCGGAAAGGTTATAGCCGCACGACGCGCAGAACCGATTGCCGGGGATGTTCGAGTGACCGCACTGCGGGCACGTGACGGTCGCGGCGGGGGCGGGCGCGGCCGCAGCGGGTGCAGCGGCCGCGACGGCCGGCTGTTGCGACGGCCGCGGCGCGGCAGCGACGGGTGCCGCTACCGGGGGCGCACCGGCCGGCGCCGGTCGCGCGGCTTGAACCGCGGGCACGCCTTGCGGCGGCGTGTTCGAAGTGAACGGCTTGGCCGCGCCGCCGCCGCGCGGCAGCTCGGCTCCACACCCCAGGCAAAACTTGTAGTGGTCCTGGTTCTCCTTGCCGCACTTCGGACAGGTAATCACGTTGGGCCTCCGACCGCCGACGCGAGTGGTGGCGGCCCGCCGCCGGATCCTCTGCGCGTCAGTGCGCGATTTACCCATGCTCGCTTCGGGGGGTCAAGACCCGCCGCTCACACCGCACCGGCTCGCCGGCGTCCGGTCGGTCAGCCGAGGAGCGCGAGCGCTTCCTTCAAAAGCTCGCCGATCGGCGCGCCTTCGACCTTCGAGCCGAGCCCCTCGACCGCCCGTTCCGCCTCGGCGTTTCTGTAACCCATGTTCGTGAGCGCGCTCATCAGTCGGAGCTTCGCGTCGGAAGCCGGCGCGCGTGCGGGCGCCGTCACGTCTTCGCTCACGACGGCGGGCAGCTTGTCCTTCAGCTCGAGCACGAGCCGCTCGGCCGTTTTCTTCCCGATGCCCGGCACCTTCGAGAGCCGCGCGAGGTCGCCGGCGTGCACGGCGCGACCGAGCTCGCTCACCGAGAGCGCGCTCAGGACCCCGAGCGCCGTTTTCGGGCCGACGTTCGGGATGCCGAGCAGGACGCGAAAGGTGCGGCGCTCGAGCTCGGTCGCGAACCCGAAGAGATCGAGCGCGTCCTCGCGGACGTGCGTGTGGACGAAGAGCTCGAGCTCGCCGCCTTCGCTCCGTGCTCGGCCGGCGGTGCCGAGCGGCGCGTTGACCTCGTAGCCGACGCCGCTCACCGCGAGGAGGAGCGCGCCCGTGGGCTCTTCGGCGACGATGCGCCCGCGCAGCCAGCCGATCATGGTTCGCCAGTATACGAACCCTTCGCGCGGGGAGCGCCCGGTTTCGTGCTATCGCTCCGCCCGTGCCCGCGCGAACCCGCTCGCTCACGACCCTGCACGGCCTCGGCGCCGTGCTCGCCGTCGCGTGCGGCGTGGCGTTCGCGCTCGCGCTCGCGAGCTGCGGCGGGTCGTCGAGTGAAACGCCGCCGCCGCTCGAGCCGTCTCCGCAGAACGTGCATTACGACCGTTCGGCGACGACGCTCCCGGGCGAGCTCGGCACGCCGACTCGCCCCGTGCCGGTGGCGACAACCCCCGCGCCCGCTCCGACCCCGTTTCACCCGGAGAGCGCGGTGCCGCAGCCGGGCACGGGCCGCGCGCGTCCCCAGCGCGGGCGTTAGCGCTCCCGGCGCGTGAACGCGGCGAAAATCGCGTTCGCCGACGTGTGCGGTCAGAAGCGCGAGTTTAGCGCGACGCCGTAGAAGCCCGGAGCGACGGCGGGCGTGACGATGGCCGCGCTGCTCTTCGACGGGGAGCTCGCCACGAAATACCAGATCAGACCGCCCGCGAGGATCGGCAGCCCGACGAGCGCCGTGACCCCGCCCGCCGTCTCACGCTTGGCGGCGGCATTCGCCGGCGCGGTGTCGTAGCCGGTCGGGCATTGGTTGTGCTGCTTGCCGCAGACGACTTCGAAGTCTTTCACCTTCTTCGCGCCGTCGAGATAGACGAGGCCGCCCACCACGAACACCGCCGCGCCGACGCCCGCGACGACGAGCGGCAAGACCTGCGGTGATTTCGGGTGCTCGGCGAGGTTCACCGGACCTCGTTGCGGCGGCGGGGGCGGCGGCGGAGCCGTCGCGGGCGCGGGCGCGGGGCCGGGCGGCGGCGGGGCGGTTTGCGGCACCGCGGCTTGCTCCGTGTCGATTTGCTTTTTGAGCACTTCGATGCGGCGCTGGATCTGCGCGCGCTCGGTCGAGTTCGGCTCGCGTTCGAGGAACGTCTCGAGCGAGACGACCGCTTGTCGCTTCTGCCCGTTGAGCTCGTAGGCGCGCGCGAGATTGAGGAGCAAGGGGTGCGCCGTACAATCGCGCCTGAACGCGTCCTCCCAATAGAGGATGGCGCGCGGATAATCCGCCTCGTTGAAGGAGACGTTACCCGCCTGAAAGGCCGCTTTGGCGGCGGTCAAATCGGCGTCGCTCGCCTCGTGCGTGCATTCGGGGTAAGAGTGCGTGTCGTCGGCGGCAAACGCGCGCGCGGGCGTGCCGAGCGCGAGCCCGACGAGCAGCGCGTTCACCCGAAAATGCTGGGAACGAAGCAAGCCAAGTGACCCGGGTAGTGCCACGGAGTTCCTTGGTAGCATGAAAAGGACCCCTTGTGCCGAGCGGGGATCCGCGCTCTCGTTCGGCGAGCGAGCCGATTCACTTCGCTAACTGCGGGCGCCCGCGCACGGCGACCGAGTCGAATTGCCCGATGCTGCTCGAGCGGAAACAGATCCTGGTCGTCGACGACGAGCCGAATCTCAGGCGCGTGCTCCGCGCGCAGCTCGAGCGCGACGGCTACGACGTGCACACGTCCGAGGACGGCGAGGAGGCGCTCGCGCTCCTGCACGAGCACCACATCGACCTCGTGATCACCGACCTTCGCATGCCGAAGCTCGACGGCATGGAGCTGCTCCGTCGCATCACCGCGCTCGAGGATCCGATGCCCGTCGTGATGATCACGGCGCACGGCACGGTCGATACCGCGGTGGAGGCGCTGAAGACGGGCGCCTTCGACTACATCACGAAGCCCTTCGATCAGGAGGACGTGCGCACCATCGTGCGGAAAGCCGTCCGCACGCAGGATCTCTCCGCGAC
>DATJXW010000278.1:0-13340 GCA_035499895.1 Polyangiaceae bacterium
AGCGGAGCGGTCGGCGGCGTGGGCGCGGCGCTGCGCACTTCGGGAGGCACGGCGGCGCCGAGCATCGTCGGAGCACGCGAGGTGAACGCGCCGCCCGCGGCGAGGCCCGGCGTCGTTTGGCGCGTGGGGCCGGGAGCAGGCGCGGCGGCGGCGACCGGAGCGGGCACGGGCGCGGGCGGCGCCGCGGGGGCGACGGGACTCGCACCGTAAGAGAGCGTCGTGGCACGCGGGGCGGCGGCGACGGGGGCGGGCGAGGCCGCGACGGCCGACGGCGACTTTTTCGCGAGCGCCGTCACCTTGTCGATGAGCTGCTGCGTATCGAAGGGTTTGTCGGCGAAATCGTCCGCGCCGACCTGTCCGCCGAGCGCGCGATCATAGGGCGTCTGTTTGCTCGACAGAATGACGACGCCGAGCCCCGGTTGAGCCGCCTTCAGCTGGCGGCAGAGCTCGTAACCGCTCGTGCCTTCGAGCCCGGCGTCCACGACGGCGACGCTCGGCTTCTCCGACAGCTTGCCCATGGCTTCGGCCGCGCTCCCGCAGAGGAGCAGCCGAAATTCCTCGCCCGAGAAGGTGATTTCGAGCACCTTCCTCATCGTCTTGCTGTCGTCGACGGCCAACAGGGTCGTGGTCAAGCGCGCTCCCAGAAGAAGTTAGCGGTCGGAGCGGGATCATCAGGGTCCACCCCAACACTGTCAAGGATTTCGCCGCGAGCGCGCCCACTTATTTGAGTGGCGTTTGACCACGGGCCGGAGGACGGCCCAAAATGAACGCACTTGAACCCCCTCTCTAAACGAGCCCGCTCGGTCCTCTACGCGGTCGTGACGGAGTTCATCGCATCCGGCGAGCCGGTCGGCAGTCGTCTCCTCAGCAAAAAGTACGGCTTTTCGCTCTCCGCCGCGACGATACGCAACGTCCTCGCCGACCTCGAAGACGAGGGTTACCTCGCACAGCCGCACACCTCGGCGGGGCGCATCCCGACCGAGCTCGCGTTCCGGCTCTTCGTCGACGCGCTCATGCAGGTGCAGAAGCTGCCCGAAGACGACGCGGGTCGCATCAGTGAGTGGCTCGCCGAGCTCCGTCCCGACGCCGACATTCCGCGCGAGACCGGCAAGCTTCTCGCCGACCTCAGCGGCGCGCCCGCGGTCATCCTGCGCGCGCGGGCCGAAACGCGCACGCTCCTGAAGCTCAGGTTCATCGCGACGCGCCCGGGCGAGATGCTCGCGGTCGCGGTGTTCCTCGACGGCACGGTGGAGAACCGGTTCTTGCGGCTCGAAGTGCCGATCGCGGACTCGGAGCTCGAGCGACTGCACGGCATGTTGGAAGAGGTCGCGCCGGGCCGCACGCTGCCCGCGCTCCGCGACGCCATCCACGAGAGCATGAGCGTGCGGCGCGCGGAGCTCGGCGTCCTTCACGAGCTCGGCTACTCGCTCGTGCGCTCGACGGCCGAGAGCGCCGCGCGCGTCGCCGACGTCGTGATCGAGGGGCAGACGCTCTTGCTCGATCGCCCCGAGTTCGGCAACGTCGAGCGCATGCGCGAGCTCTTGCGCGCGCTCGACGACCGCGAACGTTTGGTGGGGCTCCTCGATCGCGCGCTCGTGTCCGATCGGGTGCAGGTGTTTTTGGGCGACGAGACTTCCGGCATGGGTTTCCCGGTGAGCGTCGTCGCGGCGCGCTATCAAGAGCGGGGCGAACCGGGCGGCGCCGTGGGCGTGATCGGCCCGACGCGCATGGATTACCCGGTGGTGGTGCCGCTCGTGGCGGCGGCGGCCGAGGCCATGAGCGCCGCCATCGCGCGGAGCACCGAGCCGCGCGACCCGAACAAGCCGAACGGCTGAGGTTTCCGCGTCGCCCGCGCGCGGCTTCCGCTGCGCCGCCCGGACGGGTAAAAATGAGCGAATGGGCGACAAGGAGCCGGGCACACTCGACCAAGCGCTCGAGGCGTGGGCCAAAGGCGATCACCTGGCGGGACTTCGCGGCGCGGTCGCGGTCCTCGAAGCGCACCCCGCCGACCCGCTCGCTCTCTTCCTGAGCGCGTACCTCGGCGGCAAGCTCGGTGAGGCGGCCGCGTTCTCGGACGGCTTGCGCGCGGCGGCCGAACGCGCGGTCGATCTCGGCAACCTGCCGCTCGCCGTCGCGATCGCCGGCTTCGCGCGCGAGCTCGAGCTCGACGCGAGCGCGCTCTACGATGCCGCCGCGGCGGCGTACGCGCGTGACTCGGCGCGCATCAAGCGCCAAGCGCCGCCCGCGCTCCCGACGCCCGGCCCGACCACGAAAGCGCTCGCGAGCTCGCTCGACAAGGCGGCGGTCGTCGCGCGCGCGGCGAAAGCCGTCCGCGCGTCCGCCGAGCACCTGCTCACGCTGCCGGGCGGCGAGGCGCCGTTGCCGGCCGCTCCGCTCTTCTCCTCGCTCGACCGCGCCGCGCTCCGCACCTTCGTCGAGATTTTCGAACCGAAGCTCTTCGGCACGAACGTGAAGATCGTGGAGGAGGGCGCGCCGGGCGGCGAAGCGTTCGTCGTCGCGCGCGGCGAGGTCGACGTGAGCCGCCACGCGCTCCGGAGCTCGGGCCCCGTGCATCTCGCTCGCCTCGGCAGCGGCGCGCTCGTCGGCGAAATGGCGCTGCTCTCGCGCGCGCCGCGCACCGCCACCGTGACCACCGCCTCGCCCGTCGTCCTGCTCGTCGCGAACAAGCGCGACCTCGACGCCGCCGTGACGAAGAACCCCGAGCTCGGGCGTGAGTTCGCCGTCTACTGCCGGCGCCGCATGCTCGACAATCTCATTCGCACGAGTCCGATCCTACACAGCGTGAATCCGGCGGAGCGCTCGGATCTCGTGAAGCGCTTCGTCATCCGCGCGTTCGAACCGGGCGAGCGGCTCATCACGCAGGGTCGTCCGGCGGACGGCCTCTTCCTCGTCGCGTCGGGCGAGGTCACCGTCGTGCATCAAGAGACGAAGGACAAGACGGTCATGGCGCGGCTCGGGCCGGGCGAGGTGCTCGGCGAGGTGGCGCTCGTGCTGCGCCGTCCGGCGAACGCCGACGTGGTCGCGAGCCATCCGACGGTGACGCTGCTCTTGCCGCGCGAGCGCTTTCTCGACGCCGTCCGCGCGCACCCGGGCGTCTTCGTTGACCTTTACGAGCTCGCGAGCCGCCGAGACGAAGAAACCAGCGGTGTCGAACGGCTCGAAACGGCCGACCTCGACGACAGCGTGCTCATCTGACCGAGGGCGGCCGGTTCCGCTTGACGGCCCACGGGCCAAACGCTACGCCCCGCGCCATGTCCGTTTCCGCGCTCCCTCGCGTCCTCTCTCTCGTTCTCGCCCTTCTTGCCGTCGCGCTGCCCGCCTCCGCCCAGAGCATGCGGGTCGGCGTGGTCGATACGCAACGCGCCGTCATGGAGACGGAGGACGGCTTGCGCATGCAGGCCACGCTGAAGAAGCTCTTCGACAGCCGCCAGCGCGAGCTCGACAAGAAGCAGGAGGATCTGCAGAAGGAAAAGGACGACCTCGACAAGCAGCGCGAGGTGCTGAGCAAGGCCGCGTTCGCCAAGCGCGCCGACAAGTGGCAGCGCGAGATGGTTCAGCTCCAGACCGTGTTCGTCGAATACAACAAGGAGCTCCAGAAGAAGCAGGGCGAGCTCACGCAGCCCATCTTCCAGAAGGCGATGGGCATCATCCGCCGCCTCGCCACGCAGGAAGGCTTCGACGTGGTGGTCGACAAGCAGGCGGTGCCGTACTCGCGCAGCGACCTCGACGTGACCGACCGCGTGATCACGATGTACAACCAGGGCGGCCCCGCCGACAGCGGCGCCGACACCAAGCTCGCGCCCGCGGACAAGACCGGCGGCGGACCGAAGCCGCTAACTCCGCCGACGCTCACGCCCCCGACCCCGCCAACCAAGTGAGCGGGCGGCGCCGTCCGCGGACTCGGGCGGGATCAGGCAATCCGGCCGCCGCCCGATGAGATCGGACCGCCCGGCCTTCTTCAGGGCCTCGCGCGCGAGCTTCCACTGCGCCGGGTCCCACCAATAAATCAGCGCCTTCAGCATCCGCTTCTCGCGGAGGTCGCGCACCACGGGCACCCGTTCGCCGCTCAGCGGATCGATGCCCGTGTGATACATCGCGGTCGCGACGGCCATCGGCGTCGGAATGAAATCCTGCACCTGACGCGGCCGTAGGTCGTTCGCCTTCAGGTAGCGCGCGAGCGCGATGGTGTCCGACAGCGTCGAGCCCGGATGGCCGGTGATGAAGTAGGGCACGAGGTACTGCTCCTTGCCGGCCGCTTCGCTCGCCTGGCAGAACGCGTTCGCGAAGCGCTCGTAGCTCTCGATGCCCGGCTTCTTCATGCGTTTGAGCACCGTCGGGTCGTTGTGCTCCGGCGCGACCGACACCTGCCCGCCCGTGTGGTGGCGCGCGAGCTCGCGAATGAACTCCGGGCTTCGCTCGGCCAGGTCGTAGCGCACGCCGGACGCGATGAACGCGCGCTTGATGCCTTTCTCTTGCCGCACGGCGCGCAGGAGCTCGAGCAGCGGGCCGTGGTCGGTGTCGAGGTTCTCGCACACCTTCGGGTGCACGCACGAGAGGCGCCGGCACGCGCTCTCGATGCGCTCGTCCTTACACGCGAGCTTGTACATGTTCGCGGTCGGCCCGCCGACGTCGCTCAAGACGCCGCTGAAGCCCTCCATGCGCGAGAGCTTCCGAATCTCGCCGAGCACGCTCGCCTGCGAGCGGCTCTGGATGATGCGCCCCTCGTGCTCCGTGATGCTGCAGAACGTGCAACCGCCGAAGCAGCCGCGCATCGTCACGATCGAGTCCTTCACCGTGTCGTACGCGGGGATGCGCTCGCCGCGATAGCCCGGGTGCGGCAGGCGCGTGAACGGCAAGTCGTAGAGCCCGTCCATCTCCGACTCCTCGAGCGGGAGGGCCGGGCGGTTCAGGAAAATCGCCTGTTCACCGTGCACCTGGAGCAGCGGACGCGCGTTGTGCGGGTTCGTTTCGAGCTGAAATTCGCGGGTCATGCGCGCGAACGCCGCGAGGTCGCGCGTGACCTCCTCGTAGGAAGGCAACAGCACCGCGCGCCCGTCCGACACGAAACGGCTCGGGTTCGCCGCGATGTCGCGCCACTCCTCGGGGTTGTTCTTCACGTGCGCGGTGCCGCGCACGTCGCCGAGCGCGGCGAGCGGCTCGCCCGCGTCGAGCCGGCGCGCGATTTCCCACGCCGCGCGCTCGCCCATGCCGAACACCAAGAGATCCGCCTTGGCGTCGAGCAGGATCGAGCGCCGCACCGAGTCCGACCAGTAGTCGTAGTGCGCGATGCGGCGGAGCGACGCCTCGATGCCGCCGAGCACCACCGGTAACCCGGGGAACGCCTGCCGGCACAGGTTCGCGTACACGATGGTCGCGCGGTTCGGGCGCTGATTCGGCCGGCCGCCGGGCGAGTACTGATCCTCGGAGCGCACCTTCTTTTGCGCCGTCAGCTTGTTCAGCATCGAATCGAGATTGCCGGCGCTGATGCCGACGAAGAGGCGCGGCCGCCCCATGGCGAGCAACGCGTCCGGCGACCGCCAATCGGGCTGCGCGACGACGCCCACGCGATAGCCGCGACCCTCGAGAAATCGCGCCACCAAGATCGGACCGAACGCCGGATGATCGACGTACGCGTCGCCGGTCACGATGAGGACGTCGAGCTCGTCCCAGCCGCGCGCGCGCATCTCTTCGCGCGTGGTCGGCAAGAACGCGGACACGGGCAGCGCGGCGCGGGCGCCGCGCGCGATGCGAAGCGGCACCGAGCCTTCGGACATGAGGGGGCCGAGTCTAGCCCGCGCCGGAGCTCAGCGCTGCTTGCCTTCGAACAAGTCGTCGAACGCGCGATCGAAGTCGTCGTCGTCGTTCACGGCGCGGGCGCTCGGCGCGGGCTTCGGCGGCGCCACGTTCGGATCGAGCACGCTCAAGCGTTCTGCCACGTCCCGATAACCCGGGTCGCGCCGCGCGATCTTCTGGAAATAGTAGAGCGCGTCGGCTTTCTGCCCCTTCATCTCGTAGACGGTGCCGAGGTCGTAATAGAGATTCATCTCCTGCTCGACTGTCTTCGACTGGGCGCCGAGCGCCTTGACGTACGACTCGGCGGAGCGCTCGAGCTGGTTTTGCTCGAGGTAAATCAGGCCGATCATCGCGTAACACATGCACTCGCGGTGCGGGTCGCGCGCGGCTTGCTCGAACTCCGCGATGGCCTCGCCGACGAGCCCCATCTCTTTGTACGCGACGCCGAGATCGTAGTGTGTCGCGCTGTCCGCCTCGACCACGTGGGCGCGCACGCCCGCTTTGAACTTGGCGAACACCTGGTCGACGTCGACGTCGACCATGCTCGACGTGACTTCGGAGTTTTGCACGCTCTCGGCGGGCGGCTCGAGCGCGCCGAGCGAAGCCGCCACGTCGAGCTCCGGCGCAGCGGGGGCCTTCGCGGCGGCGCCGAGCCGGCTGCGGTCGATCGTCTGGCTCGAGCCCGCGCCCGCGAGCGCTTCTTCCACCTCGCGCAGCCGCTCGAGCACGAGCGGGTGGTTCGGCGTGCGCGCGAGCTGGTCCTGCAAAATCGTGCGGGCGTCTTCGTGCAGGCCGCGGGCCACGAAAAACTCCGCCTCGTCGAGCGCTTCCTCGAGCGCTTCCATCTCCGGCGCGATGCGCGCGGGCGGCTGCGGCTCCTCGATCACGCTGATCTCTTCGACGATCTCCTCGCGCTCGCCGGCGGGCGGCGCGTAGCTCGGGAGCGGTCGCGCCTCTTCCGGCGCGAACGGCTCGTCGACGATGAGGAGCTTCGGGCCCGTGGTGTTCGTCGTGCCGCGGTGAAGGGCCTGATCGGCGCCGACCTCCTCGAGATCGTAAGAGGGGAGCGGCGCGTCGGGGTCGAAGGTGTCGAGCACGGCGCGCCCGCGCGCCGCCGTGGTGCCCGTGTTCTCGCTCGCCCCGGCCGCGGCGGGCGCCACCTGCTCGAGCATGGCGAGTGCCGCGGCGTGCGTCGGTTCGACCTCGAGCACCTCGCGCAGCAGCGCTTCCGCCTCCCCGTGCTCGGTGCGATCGAGATGGAGCGCCGCGAGGTTCACCGTTTCGGTGATCGCCCCCTCGCGATCGCCCGACTCGATCAAGAGCTCGCGGAGCTTCGCGCGAATCTCGAGCGAGCGCGGCTCGATCTCGAGCGCGATGTGCAGCGTCTCGATCGCCTTCGGATACAGGCGCAGGCGGCGGAAGGAATCGGCGTCGACGATCGCCTTCTTCGCGTGCGCGCGCGCGTCGAACGACGAGGCCGGCTCCGCCGTCTCCTCGATCACGACCGCCTGCTCGTCGACCACGACGATGTCCGGCGGCAGGCTCGTCGACGATCTGCCCGACCCCGTCGTCTCCTCGATCACGTCGACGGCGGAGTCGACGCTGATCGGCACGCTGGACGCGGGCGGCGCGGAGCTCGGCGCCGGCGCGCGCACGCTCTCGAGCGAGCGCACCGTCTCGTCGTCGCCCGCGATTTGGCGCAGGTGCTTCAGCAGCTGCTTGTAGAGCTCGCCCTTGCCCTGCTCGCGCGCGAGGCGCGCCATCTCTTTGTAAACCTCGAGCGCCTTGTTCTCTTGCCCGATCAGGCCGAACGCGCGCGCGAGCAGTCCGAGCGTGTCGAGATCGCGCGGATCGGTTTGAAAACAAATCTGCAGCTTCGCGAGCGCCTGCAAGCCGTCCTCGCGCGAGCCGCGCTCGAGGTAGAGCTCCGCCGCGACCCGCGCGAAGCGCGCATCGACGCGAAAATGCAAGATGCGCTCGACCACCTTGAGCGCGTCCTCGCGCCGCCCGAGGCCGAGCAGGAGCTCGCCCGCCTTCCAGAAAAGCTCGATGGCCTCGTCGAGGCTCTGCACGCGGCAGCACGCCTCCGCGAGCCGCAGGTGCGGCAGCGGATTCGACGGATCGAGCTCGACCATGCGGCGAAAGACGTCGATGGCCTCGCGGTCGCGCCCGCCGCGCTGGAGCCGCGTCGCGACCTCGTCGTAGGCGGCGAGCGCGTCGCTCGTGAGCCCGAGTTGCGTGTAAATCTCGGCGAGCTTCGGAACGATGTGGCCGTAACGGTCCGCGAGCGCCGGCGCGTGCTTCTTGATGAGCTCGCGGATCTGTTTGTAGACGGCGATGGCCTTGAGCGCGAACCCCTGCGACGAGTAGTACTGCCCGACGCGATCGTAGGTCGCGATCGCTTCCGGATACGCCTGCAGGCGCGCTTGCAGGTCGCCGATCTTCAGGAGAGTGCGAGCGTCGTTCGGGTCTTCTTGAATGACCCGCTGGTACTCGGCGATCGCCCGGTCGTACTTCTTTTTCTCGACGTACTTCTGGGCGGCCTGAAGGACTTTCTCGCGGTCGATGGACACGGGGTAGCTTCTATCCGCACGACTCGCGTCGCGCGTGCCCGCGCAGAGAGAGTCGTCCGGAAGCACAGAAGCATAGGGCACGGGCCTCACTCGGTCAACGCGAGCTTCGGCCGGTTACGCCCGTAATTCAGCGCAAAATCCGCGGCGGGCGGGGCCCCCGACCTCGCTCGGTTCTCTCGTCCGCGCGCGGCTCAAGCCGGAGGCCGTTCGTCGAGTTTTCTCTCGGCACGTGCGCCGCGCGGAACACACCGCCGTCCCTCCTGTGCGGAGGTGCGAGCGGGCACTACCTCCGCGCGCTTGGTCCCCGCGGCCGTTCTTTGCCAAGCTTCGTGTCACCACGATGAGTGACGACGCGGTCACGCTCGAAAAAATCCAGGAAGCGCGTGCGCGGCTCAGCGGCCGAGTGCTCTCGACGCCGTGCCGCAAGAGCATGCGGCTGAGCGAGCGTCATGAAAATCCAGTCTACCTGAAGCTCGAATCGCTCCAACCCACGGGTAGTTTCAAAGAGCGCGGCGCGTGCAATCGCCTGTTGCTCCTCTCCGAGGCGGAGCGCGCGCGCGGCGTGATTGCGGCGAGCGCGGGAAATCACGCTCAGGCGGTCGCCCGCCATGCGGCGGCGCTCGGCATCGCGGCGACGGTCGTCATGCCCGAAACGACGCCGCTCGTGAAAGTGACGACCGCGCGGCGGCTCGGCGCCGAAGTCGTGCTCCACGGCCAGAGCTACGACGAAGCCTCGGAGCGAGCCCTCGAGCTCGTCCGCGAGCGGGGCTTCACGCTGATTCACCCGTTCGACGATCCGGGCGTCATCGCGGGGCAGGGAACGCTCGGGCTCGAGATCCTCGAGCAGGTGCCGGACGTGGACGCGGTGGTCGTGCCCACGGGCGGCGGCGGACTCCTCGCCGGCGTCGGCGTCGCCGTCAAAGCGCTCGCGCCGCACGTGCGCGTGTACGGCGTCGAGTCGCGCACCTTCCCGGGGATGAAGCAAGCCGTCGAGCAGTCGTCGCCGCCGTCGATCCTCGGCGGCAAAACGATCGCCGACGGCATCGCGGTGCGCCGCGTGGGCACCCTCACGCGCAGCATCGTGGCGCGCACGGCGGACGGCGTCGTGCTCGTCGACGAAGAGGAGATCGCCGAAGCGATCCTGCTCTTGCTCGAAGCCGACAAGACCGTGGCCGAGGGCGCGGGCGCCGTCGGCGTCGCGGCGGTCGTGCACGAGCGCATCCCGGCGTCGGCGCGGAACCTCGTCGTCATCGTGAGCGGCGGCAACATCGACGTGAACCTGATGTCGCGCGTCATCGAGCGCGGCCTGGTGAAAACCGGTCGCATCGTGCGTTTTCGGCTGATTTTGCCCGACGTCGCGGGTGCGCTCGCCGAGGTCGCGTCCGTCGTCGCGAAGCTCCGCGCCAACATCCTCGAAATCCAGCACGACCGCGCGTTCGCCGGCGTCGAGCTCGGCCAGACGCTCGTCGAGCTCGTCGTCGAGACGCGCGGCCACGACCACGCCGCCGAGCTCCGCACCGAACTGACGCGCCGCTTCACGCTCCAAATCGACGATCCGTGAGCGCCCCGCTCGTCGGCTTGCTCCTTGGATTTTGGGGCGACCTCCGGTGCACGACGCAGAGCATCAAAGTCCCGCACCGTTCCACCGCGCGCCACGCGTCGAGTGGCTCCGATGTAGGACTAGCGGACTCGGAATTCGAGCATCACATTGCATACGTCGGGTGCATTCCGCTCCCGCGAGCGCGTCATGACGACTTCGCGCATGCTCCGCCGATCGAGCGCCTTGTTGCTCCTGGCGCTCGCGCCCGCGCCCGGCGACGCGCAGCGGGAAATCGGCAGCCCAGCCCACGCCGAACGTGCTCGGTCCGCCAGCGCGAACGCGGAGGTTCGTCCCGCGGCCGCCGCCGTTCGCCCGGACGAAGCGCCCAATGCCACTGCCGAATCCGAGCCCGACGCGAGCTGCGCCGAGCTCATCGCGCGCGCCGAGAGCGAGCCCGCCGAGCCCGGCACGCCGCGGCTCGACAAGGCTCGCGACGTGGTGCTGCTCTACGCGAAGGCGGAGCCCGTCGTGTTCACGCGCGAGCCGGCCGCGAACGAGAAGGGGAGCGAAGCGGCGCGCACGTACCGCTCGATGCTGCGGACCACGAGCTCGCCGTGGGGCATTCTCGACAAGCTGTGGCCCGTGTTCTCGTTGAACCCCGAGCTCGGGCGCGCCGTGCTCTTGCGCGACGGCTACCTCTACGCCGACCGCCCCGAGCTCGCGTTCGCGCTGGTCGACCTCGTGACGGTGCAGATGCTCTTCAGCGATCGCAGCGTGTGGATTCAGCGCGGCGAGCGCACGCTCCACGCCGAACGCACGAAAGCCGGACGTTACGTCTTCACCGACGGCGCCGAGCGCGGCCAGCGCGTGAAGCTCCTCTTGTTCGATCGCATCGGCACCGGGACGCCGCCCGCGCCGCTGCACCGTGATTTCCGCGCGCTCCGGCAAGAGCTCGGCTTCGACGCCGTGGACGTGAAGCACCTCGGCGCCGAGCACGTCGTCGCGAACTTGCGCTACGGCGCGCTCGCGGTGCCGACGCTGCTCGCCGCCGACGGCGCGCATTTGAGTCGCGTGTGCGAAGAGGTTCCGGCGGGCGGCGACGCGGCGCTCGCGCGGCTGCGGTCGGAGCACGCGCGACAGGAGCGTGCGCTCGCGCCGCTCCGCGCCGCGATTCGCGCCGGCGTGCAGGAGGGCCTGCCGTTCGACGAGCCGCTCACCGAGTACGGCCAGCAAGACGGGCGGCTCCGCGCTCAATGGCTCGCGGCGTACGAGGGCGGTCAGAGCGACTTCGAGTTCCAAACCGACAAGTATTACGTGTTCAACGCGACGGGACGGCCGCTCGTGCCCGAGGTGTGCGTCGATTTCATCTTCGACAGCTTCGAGCGCGCGAGCGGCACCTGGTGGCGGCCGCGCGGCGAGCCGCGCGGGCGCGTCGTCGGCAAGCTCGACTTCACGACGCTCCCCGACGAGCAGCGGCGCCGCGCGACGAGCTTCATCGATTACGCCGAACGGCACCCCGAGTGGTTCGACGTGTACACGGTGCCGGAGAGCGACCGCGTGCCGTTCAAGTTCGGCAAGCGCCTCGCCGATTACCTCGTCGCCGCGGCGCCCGCGTTCCGCCCCGGCGACGTGGTGCTCATCCGCGGTTACGCCCCGTGGGACAAGCCGTGGAAGCCGCGCCCGATGCATTTTCATTCGTTCTTCGTCTACGAGAGCGATCCGGTGACGGGGATGCCCATCGCGCTCGCGGGCAATCCGGGGCGCCCGCTCCTGCAAACCTGGCAGTTCGAGGCGTTTCGCACGCCCGACCGCAGCATCTGGTACCGCGTGCGCCCGCGGCTCGACTGGCTCGAACAGAACCTGAATGTCGCGAGCACGCCCGAAGTTCCCCCGCCGCCGCCGCTCACGGCGGAGCTCGCGGAGCGCTGACGCGTCCGTCGCCCCAAGGAGCGCCTGCGGCCGCGCAGCCAAATCGGGCCGTAAACCGAGCGTCGGGTCGAGCCGGCGTTCGCGAAACGCTCGCCGCGTCCGGGCCGTACTATCCTTTTGCCATGACAGAGAGCGCTCGCTACTTCGCGCCGTTCGGTCCACGGGGCTCGCAGCCCATCGACGCCGACCTCGCGACGCGTTTGCTCGGCATCGCGCTCTCTCGCGGCGGCGACTACGCGGACCTGTTTTTCGAGTACCGAGCGGGCGGCGGGCTCACGTTCGAGGAGGGCATCACGCGCAGCGCCTCGCGCGGCGTGTCGCTCGGGCTCGGCGTGCGGGTGCGCCAGGGCGACGCGACCGGCTACGCGCACGTGGAGGACCTCGAGTGGGAGTCGATGCGGCGCGCGGCCGAGACGGCGGCGCGCATCGCGAGCTCCGGCGCGACGCCGCCGCCCGTGCGCATCGAGCCGCTGATTTTGCCCGAGCGCTACCTGCTCGACGCGCCGAGCATCGATCTGTCGGGGTTGGAAAAGCGGTCGCTCCTCGAGCGCGCGAGTAAGGCGGCGCACGCGGCAGATCCGCGCATCGTGAAGGTGAGCGTCACGTTCGCCGAGGAAGTCCGCGAAATCCTGGTCGTGACGAGCGACGGGCGCATGGCGCACGACGTGCAGCCGCTGCTGCGGTTCGGCGTCTCGGCCGTCGCCGAGCACGAAGGCCGGCGTGAGTCGGGGCGGAGCGGCGGCGGCGGCCGGAAGACCCTCGGCTACTTCGACGACAAGACGCCTGAATGGCACGGGCGCGAGGCGGCCCGCCAGGCCATCGTGCTGCTCGGCGCCCGCCCGGCGCCGGCGGGGCAGATGCCCGTCGTGCTCGCACCGGGCGACAGTGGGATTTTGCTGCATGAAGCGGTCGGGCACGGTCTCGAAGCCGACTTCAACCGTAAGGGCACCAGCAACTACACCGGCCGGGTCGGCCAGGTCGTCGCGAGCGAGCTCTGCACCGTGGTCGACGACCCGACGCTCCTCCAGAGCCGCGGCTCGATCAACGTGGACGACGAAGGGGTCGAACCGACGCGCAGCGTGCTGATCGAGAACGGCATCCTCGCCGGGTACATGCAGGATCGGCTCTCGGCGGGCCATTTCGGCGTGCAGCCCACCGGGAACGGCCGGCGGGAAAGCTTTGCGGCGGCGCCGATGCCCCGGATGACCAACACCGTGCTCCTCGCCGGCCCCCACGACCCCGAAGAAATCGTGCGGAGCGTCGAGCGCGGGATCTACGCGAAGGCGTTCGGCGGCGGTCAGGTCGACATCTCGAACGGCGACTTCGTCTTCTCCTTGACGGAGAGCTATCTGATCGAAAACGGTAAGCTAACGGCGCCTCTGAAAAACGTGAACCTTATCGGCAACGGTCCCGAAACATTGAGAGAAGTATCCATGCTCGGAAAGGACGTGGCGCTCTCCGATGGAATCTGGACCTGTGGCAAA
>DATJXW010000279.1:0-15630 GCA_035499895.1 Polyangiaceae bacterium
TTGGATGCAGCGCCTCGACGCCAGGGTGACGGCCCGGCTCGTCGCTTGGCATCGCGCGCTGTCTCGCGAGCTCTTCCCGCTCGACCCGGTCGCGAAGGGGCGCGCGGCGCTCGAACGGGTGTCGGCCGAGCTCGAGCTCGACCTGCTCACCGACGGCTGGTTCGGCGCGCGCGTGCGGAAGCTCCCCTTGCCGCGGGTGGAACGGCGCGAACCGGGGCCGAAAATCCCGGCCGCACCCAAGCCCGCCTCCAACAAAAAAAGCCCCACGGAGGATCCCGTCGTCGCCGACTTCACGGCGCGCCCGCCGTCTGCTACATCGAGCGCCATGCTTGCCGAGGCTCGCAACGGACTCCAGGACCTTCTGCGGCGCGTCGATGCGCTAAGGGGGTCTCTTTGACGTACCGGGACTGCGCCGTTTAATCGACGAGCTCGATCAGCTCGGCTCCGAGCCCGGCTTCTGGGACAACCAGGAGAAGGCGCAGGCGCAGATGCGCAAGCGCTCCGCCGCGGTCGAGAAGCTCGAGCTCATCGAGAAGCTCACGCGCGACGTGACCGACGCGAACGAGCTGCTCGAGCTCGGCGCGTCCGAGAACGATCAGGGCGTCGTGAACGAGATCGAGGGGCAGCTGCCCGAGCTCGCGTCACGCGTACGGCAGGCCGAGCTCCGGCGCATGTTGTCGGGACCGGTCGATCACGCGAACGCGATCGTGAGCGTCCACCCGGGTACGGGCGGCACGGAGGCGAAGGACTGGGCGGAGATGCTGCTCCGCATGTACCTGCGCTGGTGCGAGCGCCACGGTTACAAGACGGAAGTGGTGGATTATCAGGCGGGCGACGAGGCCGGCATCGACGGCGCGTCGTTCACGGTGCAGGGGCTGAACGCGTACGGCTATTTGCACGCGGAGGTCGGCGTGCATCGGCTGGTGCGCATTAGCCCGTTCGACGCGAATGCGCGGCGTCAGACGAGCTTCGCGGCGATCGAGGTGACCGCGGACGTCGAGGACGAGATCAACATCGAGGTGAAGGACACCGATCTCGAGGTCACGACCATGCGCGCCGGCGGCAAGGGCGGGCAGAACGTGAACAAGGTCGAAACGGCGGTGCGCATGAAGCATTTGCCGAGCGGGATCGTGATCGTGTGCCGCGCCGAGCGCAGCCAGCATCAGAACCGCGCGATGGCGTTGAAGATGCTGAAGGCGCGCCTGTTCGAGCTGGAAGAGGCGCGGCGCGCCGCCGAACAAGAGCGCTACGAGGCGGCGAAGGGCCAGATCGCCTGGGGGCACCAGATCCGCAGCTACGTGCTCCAGCCGTATCAGTTGGTGAAGGATCTGCGCACGGAGCACGAGACGAGCGACGTGAGAGCGGTGCTCGACGGGGATCTCGATCCGTTCATCGAAGCGTACCTCTTGCAGAACGCCGAGCGCGCGAAGCCGGCGTCGTAGGGCGGTAGCGCGGGCGGGCGTCGTGCGGGGGCGGCGAGCGTCGTGGGCCGGGGAGGGTTCGCGGCGATCCGGATTGTATAGACAAGACTTTGTCTATACATTCGCACTTCGAACGGAGTCTCCCTGCCGGCGCGGCGTGCCGGCTTCGAGAGCGGTCGCGTCGAGGTGCAGCGTGAAATCGAAGACGAAGAAGGTCTATACGGATCCGGTGGAGCTCGAGGTGCTCGGGCGTTTGGCGGTCGAAGGGATTTTTCTCGGGGCCGAGCCGGCGGCGCCCTGGCGCGAAGCGGTGGAGCTCGCCGACGTCCTCGCGATCGCGGCGCGGGAGCCCGAGCTCATGGAAGCACTGCCGGCGCTCGTGTGGGCGCGGCCGTCGGTGTTCGTGAGCACACGCAGTCTGCCCGCCGATTTGGCGGAGGCGGTGGACAAGCTCGAGCGCGGCGGGGCACCCGAGTTTCGGGGACATGCGGGCGCGGCCGTGCGTGCTTGGGTGAAGACGCTCGATCGCAAGCTGAAACCGGCCTCGGTGTTGAAGTCGTTTCGCTTCACCGAAGCCGATCGCGAGCTCTTGCTCGGGCTCTGTGACGAGCTCGGTTTGAGCGAGACGGACGTGGTTCGGCACGCGCTCCGCCTGCTCGCGGCGCGGAGTTAGTTGCTCGGCGGGCGGCCGCTCCGCGTGTCGTTGCACGCGTCGCCGCCTTGGAGGCCGGCGATCTGGGGCAGGAGCTCGCAGTAGGTGTAAGTGCCGAGGTTCGTCTCGACGAGGGCGTTGCCGTCTTGGTCGTAGCAACCGTCGTCGGCCGTACGGTTCGGCATGCTCATGGGCGTGAAAAATCCGCTGCTGAGCGCCGTCGCGAGCGGGACCTGAAAGAGCTCGTCGAGCGTGATTTGGCCGTCGCCGTCGGTGTCGGCGTCGGCGAACGGCTCGAAATGGAGGGGGCCGCCCGGTCCGGCCTGGAACAAGCCCTCGGCGCGCAGTTCGACGTCGATGCTCGTCTTCTCGCCGCTCACGAGCGTGAGATCCGTGTCGTCGCCGGTCGTGCCCGCGTCGCAGCCCGCGTACACGATGTGTCTGCGGAACGGCCAGGCGAAGCGCTCGAGCTCGTCGCCGCGCTCGGCTCGCCCCTCGACGTACACGGAGATGCCTTGATTGTTCGCGATCGGGTCGTTGCCGGGCGTGCGCATGAAGTCGAGATCACCCGCGGCAAGGCCGCGCCCGGCGAGCGTGTCCGCGTTCGGACTCCGGATCGTGAAGCCGAAGCCGCAGTGTCCGGTCGCGAAGGCGATGCCGAGCTCCTGCGGCGTCGTGACTTGTTTGAAGTCGAAGGCACGCGTGTAGCCCGGATCCGAATAGTCGTCGCAGGTCCCGTCGACGTCGTCGCCGAGCTGGGCCTCGCCGAGGTCGACCAAGAACCGATCGATCTCGATCGCGAAGCCGTCCGCCGTGAGCGTGCTCGAGATGTCGTTCAGCGTGAGGTCGCTGCTCGAGACGGTCACGGTCACCTCCGCGGGCGGTGGTCGCGTGTCCGCCGGCAGGCAGCCGGCGAGCCCGAACGGAACCAGCGCGACGCAGCCGACGAGCGCGGCGCGCATCAGAAGCCCGCCTCCACGCCGATGCTCGGGATCGTGACCGGTCCGATTTCGGTGTCGCCGATGGTCTCCTTGTGGAAAGTCGCGTTCAACATCTCGAGCACGAAGGAGATCCAACCCCTCTGCTTGATGTTCCAGCGCTTCTCGAGGCGCAAGTCGAGCCGATAAAACCCCGGTTCGCGCTCGACGTGACCCGACCGCGGCGGCTGAATCAAGCCGTTCGGAATGTCCGGCTGGCGCGGGAGGCCGCTGTACCAGGTGAAGCGCGTCCCCGCGCGCCAGTGCTTCCCGAGATCGTAGGCGAGCGCGAGGTTCAGGACGTGGGTGCGATCGAACGCGCTCACGAACTTCTCGTTGCCGACGCTGCGAGTCGTGCGCGAGAGCGTGTACGACAAGAAGCCGCCGAGCTTGTCGGTGAGGTCGCGGTGCGCGTAGAGCTCGAGGCCGTACGCCTCGCCGAGCGCGCGCGTGTCGCTCGTGATGTCGAGTCCCGAACCGAGCGTGTCGTTCATGTTGAAGAAGGCGTTGTGAAAGAGCGTGGCCGTGGCGGTGACGCCCGCCGGCAGCGTGAATTCGGCGCCGCTGCTCGTCTGAAAGCTCGTTTGGAGGCCGTTGGCGAGCGTGCCCGGGACGAAGCCGGGCACCGGGACCGCGAAGGCGGGCGGCTGGTGCGCGAGGCCGAAGGCGTTGACGAGCTTGACGGTGCGGGTGAGCCGGAGCCGCGTCGAGAGGCGCGGGTCGACGGCCGGTTTGGTCGCGCCGTTCGAGAGGTAGAGGTCGGTGCGCACGCCCGGCGTGATTTCGAAGCCCGGCGCCGCGTCGAGGACCACGTCGGCGTACGCGCCGAACGCGTAGTCGTCGCGGGGCGGGAAGAGCGCGTTGAGCGCGTTCACCGTCGGGTCCTCCGGATCGACGTACTTGGCGGGGCCGACCGCGTACGCGTCGAGCACGCCGTCGGCGCCCGCGTGGAGCACCGCGTGCGGTCCGAGGCGATGGGTGAGCTCGCTCCGCACGCCGAGCATCTTGTCCTGCGTGTTGCGCTGAATATCGACGTGCGTCTGGTCGAAGCCGAGCGTGACCGCGACGCGCAGCCGGCTGTCCGGCGAGAAGGTGTGGTCGTAGCGCAGATCGAGCCGATAAAATTCGGTGCCGAACACGACGTGCAGCGCGCCCGACTCGACCTGGCCGAGCAGATCGTAGGAGCCGAAGCCGAACGCGGTCACGCGATCGTGCGGCGTGAGGTCGTAGCTGATGCGCGCCTGGTAGTCGCGGTAGTCGAGCTTCGTGTCCTTCGCGATGAGCGAGAGCACGGCCGCGGTGTAGGAGTAGCGGCCGCCGAGCAAGACCGTGCCGCGCCCGCCGGCGAAGCCGCTCTCGACGACGCCGCCCGCGTCGAAGAGCCTGAGCGTGCCCTCGCCGTGGAAATCGTTGCGCGGCGCGGTCGTCTCGCCCGACACGATGCCGCCCGCGAAGCGCCCGAAGCGCGCCGGGTAGCCGCCCGAATAGAGATCGACGCGATCGACGAGCGCGGGATTGACGATCGACGGCCCGAGGGCGATGTGAAAAAGGTAGGGGACGCGGACGCCGTCGAGGAAGTAGCCGACGTTGCCGGGCGGGGCGCCGCGCACGTAAAAGTACGGCAATCCCGACACGATGGGCGTCACGCCCGGCAAGGCGTCGATGGCGCGGAAGGGGTCGCCGAAAGCGCCCGGCAGTTGCCGCACTTCGGCGCGGCTGAGCGAGGTGACGGCCGGCGGCGGACGTTCGCCCTGCACGACGACTTCGAGCGGCTCGCCCGTCGTCGGCGCGGTGTTCGGCGCCGTGGCGGAGCCGTTCGGCGCCGTGGCGGAGCCGTTCGGCGTCGTGGCGGAGCCGCTCGGAGCCGTGGCGGAGCCGTTCGGCGCGGGCGCGACGAAGCGCACCTCGAAGTGAATCGTCGCGGCGACGGCTTCTCGGCCGCGCGTCGCCGGTTCGAAGCGAAAATCACGTGCGGCACGCACCGCCGCGCTCGCGAACGGTTCGTCGCCGTGCGTCACCGCGGCGGACCGCACCGTGCCGTCGCGATTCACGACCAGCGTGAGCGTGACCGTCCCGTCGCCGCTCGCGCCCTCCGGGTACGCAACGTCGCCGCCCGCGACGAGGCGCGGCGGAACGAGCTCCGGCGGCCGGTTCGGCGCGGGCGAGCCGTTCGGCGCGGGCGGGCCGTTCGGCGCGGGCGAGCCGCTCGGCGCGGGCGAGCCGCTCGGCGCGGGCGGGCGTGCGGCGCCCTCGGCGCGTGAAGCGGCGCACCAGAGCGAGAGCGTCAGGGCCGCGGCGAGCGCGAGCGTGCGCCGGGACGCGCTCATGCCGCCCACTCTAGCCGCGGACGGTGCAGGCTTGGAGGGGTTCCACGGGCATGCGCTTTGTCTATACAAATGAAATTGTATAGACAAACGACCCGCCGAGGATCGCCCCAGGTCGGCCGGCGGCACCTGACTCACGCCCGTCCGAGCCGCGGCGCGCCCGTAGCGCTAAACCGCGCGGTTTTCGTCGGCTTCGACCAGGCCGTCGCGCATGCGGACCACCCGGGGCATCTGTTCGGCGAAGGACGGATTGTGCGTGACGACGATGATCGTCGTGCCGTGCTCGCGGTTGATCTGGAAGAAGAGGTCGTGAATCGCGTGGCTCGTCGCGGTGTCGAGGTTGCCGGTCGGTTCGTCGGCGAGCACGAGCTTCGGATCGAGCGCGAGCGCGCGCGCCACGGCGACGCGCTGTTGCTCGCCGCCGGAAAGCTCACCCGGGCGGTGCGTGGCACGCGCGAGGAGCCCCACCTCTTCGAGCAACGCGTTCGCGCGCTTTTCCATCTCGCGGCGCGGTCGCCCCTGAATGAGGCCGGGGATCATCACGTTCTCGAGCGCGGTGAACTCGGGCAAGAGATGATGAAATTGGAAGACGAAGCCGATGTCCCGGTTCCGCACCGCCGCGAGCCGCGAGCTCGACATCGTCGTGAGCTCTTCCTTCCCCAAACGAATGCGGCCGCTCGTCGGCAGATCGAGCGTGCCGACGCAGTGAAGCAGCGTGCTCTTGCCGGCGCCGCTCGGCCCCACGATGGCGAGGATCTGCCCGGGGTACACGTTGAGATCGATCCCGCGCAGCACGTCGAGCGTGCGGCCCATGTGGTCGAAGCTCTTCGTGAGCCCTTCGATGAGAACGAGTGCGTCCAAAGGTCGCTTTCAGGTAAATGGGCGCGCTATTCGTAGCGGATCCCGTCCACGGGACGCAATCGGCTCGCGGCGAGCGCCGGATACAGCGTGGCGAGCGTCGTGATGGCGAACGCCGAGAGGGCGACGATCAGGAAATCGACCGGATCGACGGAGATGGGCAGCCGATCGATGTAATAGACGTCCGGGTCGAGCCGGACGCCGAACCACAAGAGCCCGAGCGCGCCCGAGAGGCCCGTCACGACGCCGAGCAGCGTGCCGATGCCGCCGATCATCATGCCTTCGGTCATGAAGATGCGCAAAATCGCCGGATCGCTCGCCCCGAGCGATTTCATCACGGCTATTTCCTTGCTCTTCTCCGTCACCATCAAGAGCAGCGTGCAGATGATGCAGAAGCTCGCGACCAGGATGGTGAGCGAAAGGATCACGAACGTGGCGATCTTTTCGAGCTGCAGCGCGCTGAAGAGATTGCGGTTCGACTCCTTCCAGTCGCGCACGCGCAAATCGGGCCGGTCCTTGATCGTCTCGAGCAGGCCGGCGCGCACGTCGCCGACCTTCTCGGCGTCGTTCACCTTCACCTCGAGCGTCGTGACGCGGTCGGGCAAATCGAGGAAGTCCTGCGCGACGTCGAGCGTGACGTAGGCCTGGCTCTGATCGTACTCGTACATGCCGCTGTAGAAGACGGCCGCGACGTGGAAGCGCCGGCTCTTCGGCAAGACGCCCATGGGACCGAGGTCGCCGAGCGGCGAGACGAGCGTGACCTCGTCGCCGATGTAGACGTGCAGCGTCTTCGCGAGCTCGCGGCCGAGCACGATGCCCGGATACGCGTCGGTCGGCACGACCGCTTCCTTCACGTCGGAGTCGAGCTTGTCGTCGCCCTTGAAGTCGCTGTCGAACTTGAGGCTCGGGCCCTTCAGGTACGTCTCGCCGCCGGGGCCGAGGCCGATCGGCTCGTCCGGCGGGAGCTCGGCGAGGCTCTTCCAATCGGTGAGGTAGCGCCAGCGGCCCACCTCGACGTTCTTCTTCAGATCGATCACGTCGCCGATCGTGTTCGGATCGATGCCGCGGAGCAGCACGCCCGCCGTGTTCGACGAGCTCGACGCCATCGCCTCCCCGCCGGCCACGGGCGTCGCGGCGCGCACGCCCGGCACCTTGCGGATCCGCTCGAGGATGTCGCTGAAATCCTTGAAGCCGCCGCCGTTCGTCGCCTCGATTTTGACGTGCGCGTTGTTGCCCAGGATCTTGCGCTTCAGATCGGAGCCGAAGCCGCCCATCACGCAGACCACGATGCAGAGCGCGAACGAGCTCACCCACACGCCGGCGATCGACAGCAGGCTGATCACGGTGACGAAGCCGCTCTTTTGCGAACGCACGTGGCGGGCCGCGATGAACGAGACGAAGCTCCGGCCTTCGAAGCCGTCGAACGCCTTCGGAATCAAGAGCACCAGCGAGCCGAACACGAAGCCCATCCCGGACAGGACCGCGCCGAGCCGCACCGCCTGGTGCCACAGCACGAAATACGTGCCCTTCGGCGTGGGCAGGCGCGCGGCCCAGAGCCCGAACACCACGAGACTCAAAAAACAGAGCGTCGTGGACCCGCCGACGAGCCGGCGCCAGCGCCCGCGGCTCAGCTGCAAGAGCGCCCAGATGACGAGACCGATGACGAGCGCCGCGAGCACCCCGACGATGCCGATGCGCGGCCCGAGGCCGAGCGACTCCCACAAGCGGATCAGGGCCGGCTGGGTTTCTCCGCCGACGATCGTCGAATTCTTGGGGAGCGGGCTCGTGTGCGTGGCGGGCGCGAGCAGGAGGAGCGGCGTGAGCGGCATCATTCCTCGGGGCGCATCAGCGGGAACGCGATCACGTCGCGGATCGACGGCTGGCCCGTGAGGGCCATCGCCAGCCGATCGACGCCGAGCCCGAAGCCGGCCGCGGGCGGCATGCCGTGCTCGAGCGCGAGGATGTAGTCCGCGTCGAAGTCCATCGTCTCGGCGTTGCCCTTCTGCTTGAGCTCGACCTGGTGCCGGAAGCGCGCCTCCTGGTCGGCCGGATCGTTGAGCTCACTGAAGGCGTTGCAGAGCTCGCGGCCGTCGACGAAGAGCTCGAAGCGATCGACGAGCGTCGGATCGGCGTCTTTCTTGCGCGCGAGCGGCGACACCTCGAAGGGATAATCCGTGATGAACACCGGCAAGCTCTTCGTGCCGTCGGCGCTCCGGTAATCCTCGGCGAGAAACGGCTCGGCCAGGTACTCGTAGGCGACGAACAGCCGCTCGCCCGCGGAGCCGCAGGCGGCGAGCGCCCGGCGCAGGTTCGGCCAATCGACGCGGTTCGCGCGCTCGCTTCGCGTGCGCCAGATCGCGACCCAGCCGTCGGCGTCGGCGTGCGCGGCCGTCTTCGTCTTGTTGTCGTAGGCGAGCGCTTCGAGCCGGTCGAGCACGTCCACGCCGAGCGACGCCCGTTCGAGCGAACGCTCGACGCTCGTCTTCATCGGCACGCGCGCGAACGGTTCCGCGAGCGTGAACGGGCGCTCGGCGCGCCAGCGCACGAGGAGCGCGCCGAAGCCGAGCTCTTCGAACTGCTCCGTGAGGTAGGCGTCCACGTGGCGGAAGAGCCGCTCGGTGCTGTCCATCAGCACGTCGTACGTCGCGTACGCCTGGTAGAACTCGAGCAGCGTGAACTCGGGGTTGTGGCGCGTGCTGATGCCCTCGTTGCGGTAACAGCGCCCGATTTCGTAGACGCGCTCGAAGCCGCCGACGAGCAGGCGCTTCAGGTAGAGCTCGGGCGCGACCCGCAGAAACAGCGGCAAATCGAGCGCGTTGTGGTGCGTCGCGAACGGGCGCGCCGTGGCGCCGCCGACGAGCGTGCCGAGCGTCGGCGTCTCGACCTCGAGAAATCCCTCGCCGTCCAGGAAGTCGCGCAGGCCCTGCACGATGACGCCGCGCGCGCGAATGACCGCCGCCGCCTCCGGCGTCGCCACGAAGTCGACGTAGCGGTGCCGGTAGCGAAGATCGGCGTCGGTCATCCCGTGCCACTTGTCCGGCAGCGGGCGCATCGCCTTCGAGAGCACGCGGAGCTCGGCGAGCTCGAGCGAGAGCTCGCCCGTCTTCGTCACCATCGCGCGACCGCGCGCTTCCACGTGGTCCGCGAGGTCGACGTCTTCGAGCGCGGCGAAGGCCGCGCCCATCACGTCTTGCTTCGCGAAGAGTTGGATCTCACCGCTCCGGTCGCGCAGGCGGAAAAAGCTCGCCTTGCCGAAGCCGCGCCGCGCGATGAGCCGGCCGAAGACGTGGAAGCGCCGTTCGCCCGCGAGCGCCGCCACGCGCTCGGCGTCGTAACGGAGCTCGGCCGGTTCGACGAGAGCGGGCGCGAAGGCCGCGCGGAGCTCGGCCACGAGCTTGCGATCGGTCGCGTCGACGTCGTTCGCGAACGGGTTTTTTCCGCGTTCGCGCATGCTTTCGAGCTTCTGGCGGCGCGCCAGGAGGAGGGCATCTTCGCCGCTGTCCATGGAGGCGGCGGCAATACCCCGAGGCTCGGGGCGCGTCCAGAACGGGGTGTCGAGAGCGCAGCCGTACGTCGCCGTCGCGCGGAGAAACCCGTGCTCGAGGTTCAGCCGCCGAGGAACGTCAAAAAGTCGGCCGCGTCGCCGACCCGGTGACGAAAGCGACGCCGCCGCGCCGCGTTCAGGTTCCACGCGGCGACGCGCGCGCGGTACTCCGCGAGCTCGTGCTCGCGGCGCGCGTGCGCGAGGGCGAGCGCGCCGGCGTCGCCCGCGCCCTCGAAGTCGGCCTCGCACGCCGTGGTCGGGAGCAGCGGCAAGCGGACGAGCGCGCCGCGCGCGTCGAGCTCCGGGTCGAACGGGAAGAGCTCGCAGTCGCGCGGGCGCGCCGCGTACGCGCGGCAGCGGGCGTCCGGGCCGAGGAGCGCGCAGGCGCCGCCGAGTTGCGCGAGCACCATGAGTCTCCGTCCGGCGCCGAGCTCGACGAACGCCTCCGGTTCGCCCGTCATGTCGACTTCGTCCGGAGCGAGCCACGCGACGAGTTCGGCCGGCGCGGCGCCCGTCGCGGCCGACAAGCGCCGCACGTCGTGGTGCGTCACGGCGACGCGCAGGGTGCGGCAGCACGCGCCGCAGCCGGTGCAGCGAAACGCGAGGTTCCGCAGCGTGACGTGCGCCTCGGGCGCCGCGGCGTGGAACGGCGCGACCTCGTTCACAGCGGCAGCACCGAGAGCACGTCGCCGTCGTTCGCGCCGAGCACGGCCGCCGCGGCGTCGCCGAGCGTGACGTGCCCGTCCGCGACGGCCGCCGGCACCGCGACCGCGCGAAAGAAGGGCGCTTCGGCGAAGCTCCGCGCGACGAGCGCGAGCGGCGTCCCCGCGGCGGGCGCACTCGCGCTCGCGCGCAGCGGGAGCCGCGCCGTGTCGCGGATGAGCGTCACTTCCTCGATCGGCGCGACGAAGTGCGGGCCGCCGTCGAACGGATCGATGCGGCGCGCGTAGCGGAAGCCGACGCGGCGCAGCATCTTTTCGACGCCCTTGGTTTGCGCGCCGACCTTGCCGATGACGGAGCGCGCCTCCGGCGAGAGCAGCGACGCGTACACGTTGCCGCTCGGAAAGAGATCGCGGATGAACGACTTGTTTTCGCTCGAGAGCAGATCCGCTTCGGCGTAGCTCATGCCGGTGAAGCGGCGTCCGAACGCTTCCCACAGGTGGCTCGTGCCGTCGGGCTCGAGCGGCGGGAGCAGCTCCGCGAGCAGCTGGTCGCGGAAGAGCGCGCGGTGCTCGGCAATGTAAAGAAAGCGCACGGACGAGATGAGGCGCCCGAAACGCTCCGGAGCGTTCCGGTGCTCCGGCGCGACGACGAGGCCGCCGAGCTCCGTCGGCCCGTCGTAGGAGAAGCCGATGCGGAGCACGGTGTGGTGGAAATGGCGATCGAGCGCGCTCGAGTATTTCTCCTCGTCGATCACGTCGAGGTAGATGTACGGCGCGTCGCGGCGGCCGAGCTGCGCGATGATCGTCGAGGTGCCGAGCGCGCGGCCGTTCTCGCGGTCGCAAATCAGGAAGACGAATTTGCGCTTGCGCTCCGGTACCTCGGCGCGAAAGCTCTTCTCGCTCTGTTCGAGCAGCCGCCGGACGTGATCCCGATCGTTCGGGAGGTTCACGCTGTTCAGGTGTCGGGCGAGCTCGAGAAGCGCTTCTTCGTCCGCGCCGAGCGCGCCCCGGATCTCGTAGCGTGACACGGACCAAATTCGTAACACGGCGAGCTCAGGGGCTTTTCCGGGGAGCCGGGCCCCGGCGTAGGCCGCCGCCGGCTGGAACGGAGCGGCCGTCGGGCCGACCTCGACGGACCGGGCCCGCCGCTACAAACTTCAAGCATCCGGCTTGCGCCCACGCTCGTGGTCGGAGCGCCGGCCGACACCCCGGAACCTCTTCGAAACAATTCGTGATAAACGAGCCCGCCCCGATGTTGTCATGGTCCTTTCCGCGCGCTGAAAGCCTCCCCCCGTACGGCTTCGTGATCACGGACGCCGTGAAGGCTCGGGTTCTGGCTACGGGCGCCGACATCATCGATCTCGGGCTCGGCAATCCCGATCAGCCGACGCCGAAACCCATCGTCGATCGTTTGCTCGAGACGGCCGTCATCGGCAAAAACCACCGCTACCACCCGGGCCGCGGGATCCTGCCGCTGCGGCAGGCGGCGGCCGCCTGGTACGCGCGGCGTTACGGCGTGAAGTTCGACGTCGAGCAAGAGCTCGTGATCACGATGGGCGCGAAGGAGGGCATGAGTCACCTCTGTCTCGCGATCCTCGATCGCGGCGACACGGCGCTCGTGCCGGACCCCTGTTATCCGATTCACGCGGGCGCGCCGCGCATCGCGGGCGCCGACGTCGCGCTCTACCGCGCCGCGCTCGACATCGAGCCGGCGGACGCGATCGCCGAGGGCATCGCGCGCGTCGAGAAGAGCGGCAAGCGCGTGAAGCTCGTGATCGCGAATTACCCGCAGAACCCGACGGGTCAGGTGATTTCACGCGAGCAGATGCAGGCGCTCGTGCGCGTGGTGCAGCGCTCGGGCGCGATGCTGCTTCACGACATCGCCTACGCGGATTTCGATTTTGCCTCGCGCCACGCGCCGAGCATTTTCGACTGCGGCGTGCCGGCGGAAGAGGTGAAGGCGTTCGGGGTCGAGACCTTCTCGATGTCGAAGAGCTACAACATGCCGGGCTGGCGCATCGCGTTCATGGCCGGTAACGCGCGGCTCGTCGGCGCGCTCCACCACATCAAGACGTACCTCGATTACGGCACGTTCGCGCCGCTCCAATACGCGGCGGCGTGGGCGCTCGAGAACGGGGATCGTTTCGCCGAGGAGCTCCGCGCCTTGTACCTCCTGCGCGCGCAGGCGCTCGCGCGCGGCTTGCGTGCGGCGGGGTGGGAAGGCGTGACGGAGCCGCGCGGCACCATGTTCGTGTGGGCGCCGATCCCGCGCGTGCTTTCGACGAAGGGTTCGCTCGACGCGACGACGCGGCTCCTCGAGCAGGCGCACGTCGCGGTCGCGCCGGGCATCGGCTTCGGCCCGGGCGGCGACGACCACGTGCGCTTCGCGCTGATCGAGGATCCGCCGCGCATCGCCGAGGCGTGCGAGCGCATCGGGCGGCTGTTCGCGGTGCCACGGCGGGCCGCCGGGGCTTGAGGCCTCGCCGAGCGCGTTCCAGCACGTGACCGAGGCGCGTGCTCAGCGATCGACGAGCGCCATCTGCGTCGGGTTGTAGCGCGGGCCCGCGGCAGGGGTCAGCGCGTCGAGCTCGGCGCGCGCGGACGCGGTGAGCTCGACGTCGGCGGCCGCCAGATTTTCCTCGAGGTATTCGCGACGCTTGGTGCCGGGGATGGGCACGACGTCGTCGCCGCGGCCGAGCAGCCACGCGAGCGCGACCTGGCTCGGGGTCGCGCCGAGCGTTTCGGCGATCGCGCGCACGCGCTCGGCGAGGCGCACGTTCGCGTCGAAGTGCTCGCCTTGAAGCCGCGGATCGCCGCGGCGGTAGTCGCCTTCCGGGTACGTTTCGGCGCGCGCGGCGCTGCCCGTGAGGAAGCCGCGGCCGAGCGGCGCGAACGGGACGAGCCCGATGCCGAGCTCACGGAGGAGCGGGACGATGCGGCTCTCGAGGTTGCGCTCCCAGAGCGAATATTCACTCTGCAATGCCGCGATCGGGTGCACGCGGTGGGCGCGGCGGATCGTCTCTTCGCCCGCTTCGGAAAGGCCCAAGAACCGCACTTTGCCCTCGCGCACGAGCTCGGCCATGGCGCCCACCGTGTCTTCGATCGGCACGCTCTTGTCCACGCGGTGTTGATAGAGGAGATCGATACGGTCCGTGCCGAGGCGGCGGAGCGAGCCGACGACCGCCTCGCGCACGTGCTCGGGCCGGCTGTCGGTGCCGTTCGTCTTCCCGTTTTCGATGCGGAAGCCGAATTTGGTCGCGATGACGGCTTCTTCGCGCCGCCCCTGCAGCGCTCGGCCGAGGAGCTCTTCGTTCGTGTACGGGCCGTACACTTCGGCCGTGTCGAAGAGGGTGACACCGAGCTCGAGCGCTCGATGGATCGTCACGATCGACTCCGGATCGTTCGGGACGCCGTAAGCGTGACTCATCCCCATGCAGCCGAGTCCGAGACTCGACACTTCGAGTCCCTGCCGTCCTAGTTTGCGCAGCGAGAGCATCGTGGTCGCCTCGTCCGAGTTTTAGCGCACCCGCGCGCGCGCGTTCAGCCGGCTCGCGGCGCGTGTTCCCGCGCCGCGCCTGCGGCGAACTCTTCGATCATTTTGGCGTTGAACGCCGGGATGTCGTCGGGCTTCCGGCTCGTGACGAGCCCGTGATCGACGACGACCTCCTCGTCGACGACCTTGGCGCCGGCGTTCACGAGATCGGTGCGGATCGACGGCCAGGACGTGAGCGTGCGCCCCTTGGCGACGCCGGCGTCGATGAGGAGCCAGGGGCCGTGGCAGATGGCGGCGACCGGCTTGCCGGCGTCGAAGAACTTCCGCACGAACTGCGCCGCCGTCGGTTCGAGTCGGAGCTTGTCCGGATTCATCACGCCGCCCGGCAAGAGGAGCGCGTCGAAGTCTTTCGCTTTGGCGTCCGCGAGCTTCATGTCGACCTCGAACGAGTCGCCCCATTCGACGTGGTTCCACCCTTTCACCTCGCCGTCCTTCGGCGAGAGGAGCACGGTCTCGGCGCCCGCCTGCTCCAGGGCTTTGCGCGGCTCCGTCATTTCGACCTGCTCGAAGCCGTCGGCAACCACGATCGCGATGCGCTTTCCAGTGAGCTTGGCCATGCACTGCGAGCGAGCAAGCCACGGGCCAACCTCGAGCGCGTGCTCGCGCTCGCCCCGCGGCTCTTCGCGGCTCCCGGCTGCGCGAGGGGAGCACGAGTTGCCTCGCCGAGGCGAGGGTGACCGCGGCGATCGTGCGCGCGAGACGTGGCGCGCCGGCCTGGGCTACGCCGTGCGTTCGAGCGCGCGGTGGAAGATTTCGGGCAAGAAGCCTTCGTCCTCGGCGAGCGCGATGAGGCGCGCGTTCGCGGGGAGGTCGGTGAGGAACGAGCGGGCGTAGGGCGTTCCGGCGAGGCCCTGGAGCCGGCGCTGGAGCAGGGGGATGCCGCGCCGGACGACCTCGAGCGCTTCTTCCGTCTTGCCGTCGTCGACCAGCGCGTCGTGCAGCGCGAGGAACACCGCGGATTCGTTGAGCAGGCTCGGCGCGCCCTGTTCCACGAGCGCGACGGCCTCGCGCGCGAGCTCGAGCGCGGTCGCGAGGTTCTGGCACGCGCGCTCGGCTTCGGACCATGCGCTGAGCGCGACGGGGAGCACGTCGCGATGGCCGGCCGCGCGATACGCTTGAGCCGCCATGCGCAAGAGGCCGAGCGCGCGGCGCGAGCCTTCCACCTTCGAGCGCAAGAGCTCGCAGCCGCGATAAAAGAGCAAGCCGAGGTTCGCGCGATCGGGCGCGGCCCAGATGCCGGACCCGGCGGCGTCCGCGTTCGACCGCACCTCGGCGAGGTGGGCGTCGATCTGCTTGTCGGTGCCGAAGGTGCACGCCCAGCCGAGCAGGATCATCTGCGCGTGGCGCACGGCGCCCTGGCTGCCGATCGCGTCGGCAAGCGCGAGGCCGTTTTCGATCGCGGTGCGCGCTTCTTGCCGCGCGCCGATGGTCGTGAGGGCGAAGCCGAGGTTCGTCGTCAGCATCGACTCGCGCTCGCGCAGGCCGGCGGCGCGCGCGGCGGAGGTCGCGTTCCGGCGCGCGTCGAGCGCGGCGCTGAGACCGCCTTGCGTCTGGCGTACGATCGCGAGCGTCTGGTAGGCGTCGACGGCGGCGTAGGCGATGCCGCGCTGGGCCAAACCGAGCAGGCGGCGCGCTTCGG
>DATJXW010000280.1:0-16409 GCA_035499895.1 Polyangiaceae bacterium
CGGATGTAGCGCCGGAGCTTGCCGTCCCGCTCGATCATCGGGAACGCAGCTCTCTTCAGCACTCGGTGGAACGTCTCTTGAAAGATGCGTGCCGATTGGTCGAGCATCTGGTTTGCCTCGTTGGGAAACACAAGACGCCCACCGATAGAGAGGCGTCGGTCACGCAAGACCGGCAGGACTGGATCGAGGATCGGAACGTGCCGCGCATCGCCAGCTTTCGTTGGTCCCAAAAAGCTGCGTTGCACCGTGATCAGTCGTTGCTCGAGGCTCACGTCGCCCCAATGGAGCCCCGCAAGCTCCCCTGCTCTCATCCCGGTGTAGACAGCCACGGCGTAGAAGTCGAAAACCATCCCCGGTTCCGCACGCGCCGCAGCCAGGAAACGCTGCACCTCCTCGTCGCTGCGCAAGTAGCTGAAGTCGGAGGAGAAGATCTGGATCCTAGGCTTCCGGATGCGCGGTGACTCCGCAAGCCAGCCAAGATCTTTGGCGACGGTCAGCATCGACCCCAGCAGAGTAAGAAGGTTCGCAATCGTCTTCTTGCTGAGGTGTGCGCGCTGCACGACGAACTGGTCCACCTGAGCGACGCCAATCTCGTGCAGCATCAGGGCACCGAACGAAGGGCGGAGATGCGCTCGGATGATGCTCTCGTCGTGGTGTCGGCTTCGCTTCTGCGTGGCTCGGTTCTGTAGCCAGTAGTCGCACAAGATGTCGAAGCGCCTAGGAGCGGGCGGTGCTGCGCGAAGACCACGCCGGATCTCCTCGTGCTCCCCTTTCATTCGCCGTTCGTACTGCTCCGCATCCCGCTTGAATCGGAAGGTCTCTCGTCTCCGCTTGCCAGTGGCGTCAACCCAACGTGCGCTCCAACCGTCGCCGTGCTTGCTCGGCATGTGAGCCTTTCCGCCCACGACCTCGGCTGGCACACGCAACCCTCGCGAAGGTCAGCTCGAACCCCTCCCCCAACGTCACGAACGAACTTCGGGATCGCCTCGGTGGCTCGATCAAGAGCCTGACCCAAAGCTGACCCATGGAAAGCAAAACGGGACCGTCTCGAAGAGACGATCCCGCAGCTTTGTCGTTCGGTTGCGCGGGGAGGATTTGAACCTCCGACCTTCGGGTTATGAGCCCGACGAGCTACCAGGCTGCTCCACCGCGCGGCAGAGGGGCGTAACTTAGTCGCGAGGGGTCGCTTGTCAAGCGTTGGAAATGGCTTCGTTTTTGAAGTGATTCCGAGATGTTGAGAGGGCAGGCGAACCGGCGCAGGGGCCGGTGCTCGCGCGGCCGTCACCGGCACGCCGCCACGACGCTCAACACGCACCGCACAGCACGTTTTCCCGCCGCCGCGGCGCCGCCCGCCGCGCTCCCTCGCCCGCCGCCCGCCGCCGCACGCCGACGCCCACCCCCGTTTCGTCCACGCCCGACTGCGATCACGCGTGCACCTGCGCCGCCCCGCCGCGCTCCCTCGCCCGCCGCACGCCGCCGAACGGCGACCGCCCAGACGCCGTTTCGTCCGCGCTCCCTCGCGCCGCTCACGCCGTTTGTTCGACTTTGAGGGCGGGTTCGCGGAGGAATTCGTTTACGACGCGGAAGAATTCGGCGGGGAGGAAGGGTTTGGGGACGAATTGTTCGCTGTCGTGGAGGGGGCGGACGCGGTCGCGTTCGGCGTAGCCGGACATGAAGAGGACTTTGAGGTCGGGGTTTTGGGCGCGGACGGCGTCGGCGAGCTCCATGCCGCTGAGGCCGGGCATGACGATGTCGGTGACGAGAAGATCGATGGGGTGCGGATGGCCTTCGACGATTTTGAGGGCATGCTCGGCGTCGCGCGCCTCGAGAACGCGGTACGTGCCGATGCGCAAGACGTCGACGAGGAGCTTTCGCACGTCGTCTTCGTCGTCGACGATGAGGACGCTCTCGACGCTCGGGAGGCACGGGACGTATTCGGCGCGCGCGGCGTCGCGCGAGGGCGTGGGCTCGGACGCGGTGTCGACGGCGCGCGGGAGGTACACGGTGAAGGTGCTGCCGTGGCCTTCGGCGCTCTTCACGCTGATGCCGCCGCCGCTCTGGCGCACGATGCCGTCGACCGTCGCCAGGCCGAGGCCGGTGCCGCGCCCCACGTCTTTCGTCGTGAAAAAGGGCTCGAAAATGTGCTTTCGCGCGGCTTCGGGAATGCCGGTGCCGGTGTCGGTGACGGACAGCGCGACGTACGGGCCTTCGGCGAGCCCTTCGACGGGCGCCTCCTTGGTCACGTCGACGTCGAACGTCTCGAGCGTCACGCGGCCGCCGTCGGGCATGGCGTCGCGCGCGTTGAGTGTCAGGTTCATGAGCACGTGCTCGATTTGGCCGGGGTCGGCGAGCATCGGAAACTTCGCGCCGAGCACGGTGACGAGCTCGACGCGCTCACCGATGAGCCGCTCGAGCATGCGGCGCGTGCCGTCGACCACGGCGTTGAGATCCCCCGGACGCGGCCGCAGCACTTGCCGGCGGCTGTACGCGAGGAGTTGGCGCGTGAGGTCGGCCGCGCGGCGAGCGCTCGACACGACGACTTCGGCGTGACCCGCGAGCACCGGATCGTTCACGCTGCCGCGCTTCAAGAGATCGGCGTAGCCCATGATCACGAGCAAGCGGTTGTTGAAGTCGTGCGCGACGCCGCCGACGAGCCGCCCGACCGTCTCGAGCTTTTGCGCTTGGAGGAGGCTCCCCTCGAGCTTGGCGCGCGCGGCGAGCGTGCTCTTGTGCTCGTGAACGTCGGTACAGCCGATGATGGAGTAGCGCACCTGGCCGCGCGCGCTCCGCACGCACGAAAAGCTGACGGCGCCCCAGCGGAGCTCGCCGTCTTTGCGCAGGTAGCGCTTTTCCATCGTGTAGCTGTCGATTTCACCGGCGACGACGCGCTGGAGCTCGTGCCGTTCGCGCTCGAGATCCTCGCCGAACGTGGTCGCCATCCAGTGCTGGTAGGGGTCCGCGCCCATCACTTCTTCGCGCGTGAAGCCGAGAAAGTCACAATACGCGCGATTGACGTCGAGGAATTTCCCCTGCTCGAACGACGAAATCAGGTATCCGGTGAGCGGCGTCGAAAAAGCGAGCTTCGAGCGTTCGCGCTCTTCGGCGAGCTCGTGCGTCAGGCGTAGGTTTTCGGCGCGCAGGCGAGACAGCTCGTCCACCGACGAGGCGGGGTCTTCGGCCATCTTGAAGGCAGAGTAGCGCCGCCGCACCGGCGTAGCCAACGACTTCCGCGGCGCGCGCGAAGCGCGAGAGAGGCGGTGAGAAATTCCGCGCCCCGAGCCCGCGCCCCGAAGGAGAACTCCTCACGTGCCGAGACACGGATTCAGCGGATCGTTCTGATCACCGACACAGGGCTTGTGTGTTGGATGTGGGATAGGGTGCGTGAGGGGGCGCGCCGGATGCGCGTGGCTCGGCGGAACCGGGACGACCGGCGCCGTGACGGGCGCGTCCGTGCGGCGTGAAAGATCGTCGCTCAGCTTGCGAACCTGCTCCCTCGAGGCCGCGAGCAGACCGCCGAGCTTCGCGACCTCGCTCGCGTTCGCCGCGCGGCGGTCGTCGGCGGCATGAAGCTCACGCTCGAGACCTGGACGTCGCAGGAAGAGCTCGACTCCGGTGGCCAGCGCCGCGGCGAGTACGGCCAGCGCCGCACCGCCAATCGCCACGGCACGCAGCGTTCGCGCCCGCGTGCGCTCTCGAGCGGCCGCGAGCTCGAGTGCGTGACGCTCGCGCCGCGCGGCAAGCTCGGTTTCGCTGCGCAGCCGGGCCTCGAAGCGCGCGCGTTCGAGCTCCGCCTGGCGAATGCCTTCGAGGCGGGCTTCTTCGTCACGGCGAAGGCGCTCTTCGGCGAGCAAGCGCTCGCGTTCGGCCGCCGCTCTCCGCGCCGCTTCGGCGACGCGAGCGTGCTCGGCTTCGATCGCGGCGAGCTCCGACGCACGCCGCCGCTCCGCCTCGTCCGTGCGCTCGCGCTCGACCCGTTCGCGCTCGAGCGAAGCCAGCGAAGCCAGCGAAAACAAGAGCGAACTTTCTCGGAGCTCGGCCAATGGAGTCCTGCCTTCTCGCCGCGCGAGCGGTCGACACACGGGTGAAACCGCGCGACGTTCGACGGAGCGTCGCGAGCGGTTTCGCTCTTCCGACACGGGCTTTAACGTTCGCTTGGGTCGAAGGATCTCGGCGCGCTTCGACAGCGAGCCACGCGCACACCTACACTCGCGCACCCGCGTTCGTGAACGCAGCCGCGGGCGGCATGCGGGTGGGTCCATCTTGACCCATTTCCATCCGTCGCAAGGTTTGGCATGTATGGGCCACGCGGCGCGCAATGGCCTCGACGCTGAATGCCTTCAAAGCTCGAGACGACAGGCCGCATCGCGCCCGCTCACGCAGCATCCGCCTCGTGCGCGTCACGCGTCGCGAGGCACGCGCCGCGGTCGAACGCGCGCGTGAAATCGAAGCCGAGCTCGACCGCCCGAAGACGCGGAGCGAGTGCGTCGACGGTCCAAGGCCGTGCCCGCACGTCTCCTGCCGGCATCATCTCTACCTCGACGTGAATCCGCACACCGGGACAATCAAGCTGAATTTTCCCGATCTCGAAGTGTGGGAGCTCGGCGTTTCGTGCGCGCTCGACATCGCCGAGCTCGGCGGGACTCCGATCGAAGCGATCAGCGACCTCTTGAACGTCACGCGCGAACGCATCCGTCAGATCGAGACGAAGGCGCTCTCGAAGCTGTCGTCGCTGTCGGACACGCGGCACCTGCGCGACTTCCACGAAGGCTGAGCCCGAGCGCAAGCGGCGTGCACCGGCGCGGGCACGCGAGCGCACCCTCCGCCGTCGCGCCGTCACGCGCTCACGAGTAGAGCGCGCGCACCGCCCAGCTGAGCGCGGGCATCGTCACGTAATCGCAGAGCCGCCACGCGGCGAGCAGGCCGAGGAGCTCGATGGCGGGCACCTCGCGCATGCGATCGTAGAGGCTCCCCCCGATTTTCGGCGAAGCGCCTTGCAGCACGATGGCGCCGTCGAGCGGCGGCACCGGGATCAGATTGAACAAGCCGAGCAGGATGTTGAGACTCAGCATCAGCGAGAGCACGCGCGCGAGCGCGCCCAGCGGCGAGTGCGGATTGGCGCTCTGAGGCAAAACGACCAGATCGGCGAACGAAGGACTGAACGGCGCGCTCAAAATGCCGGCCGAGAGCAACGAGCGCATCACGAGGAACGCGATGAGCGCGAGCGACAGGTTCGCGAACGGACCGGCGAGCGCCATGAGCGCGGCGCGACGCGGATGCGCGCGTGACCACGTGGGGTTCACCGGCACGCTCGCCCAGCCGATCATCGAATTGTAGAGAAAGAAGGTGAGGATCGGGATCACCACCATGCCCATCGGCGAGCGGCGGATGTGCGGCAGCGGATCGAGCGTCACGTGCCCGCCCGAGTACGCGGTCGGATCGCCGCCGCGATAAGCGACGAGCGCGTGCGCGGCCTCGTGGCACGTCGTGCTGAACACGAACACGAAGTACCAAATGAGGAGATTTGCGAGTTGGTGCATGACAAGAGTGGCGAGCTATTGGCGCTCGACGCGCTCGACGTGCTCACGTAGCATCGAACCCATGCTCTCACGTCGCCTCGTGTTGCTCGGGCTCGTCGGCGTCGCGTGCGGCGGGGCTCCCACCCGGCTCGTGACGGTGCGGACCCCGACCGGCTCGGGTGCCGTCGAGTTCTCGGTCAGGAACCTGAGCGACGTGCCCATCAACACCTTCTACCTGGCTAAGACGGAGCGCGTCGAAGCGGCAGGCCAGCACCGGGTCGATCTCGACGCGTCCGAAAACGAAGCTCTGTGGGGGCCCGATTTGACCGGCCGGGCAATCGGCGTCGGTCAAACCCAGACGATCGCCGTCCCTTCGCCCGGCAATTGGGACGCGCGAGCGCTCGATCGCGACGGCCGCGAGCAGCGCATCACCCGCCTCCACCTGCTCGCCGGCGGCCGCTACATCCTCGAGCTCCATGAAGGAAACTGGCGGGTCTACTCGCAGTAGGCGGCACCGCCGGGTCGTCGGGTGCGTTGAACGCGGCGTCGTCGGGTCGTCCGGTCCGCACGGAGCCTAGGCCTCTTGGCCGAGCTAGTTGCCGCTGGCTGATTTGAACCGGTCAGCCGCCTATTTTCGAGCGGCGACTCTGTAGGCCTGTGTAGGGAAATGTGCAATCTGTGATCTGTTGCATGTGGATGCGGCCGATCGTCGGAGCGCCTTCTCATGGCGGCGCTGTGGTTTTGCGTGCATAAAACTGCATGTTGCACGCAACGTGCGTTCTAGTTGCACCCCGTGCTAGCCTAAAATCGTGGGTTGGCTCCGCGACCTGATGGACGCTGCTCCCTCCGATGTTCGGAGCTTCGACGAACTGGCTAAGATCTGCCTAAAAGCGGCCGAGTGGCCGGAGTCCGCACGCATGCAACCCCGCTCCCTCGGGGCAATTCTCGGGCGGCTCGACCGCGGCGAAGGGACGGACTGGCTAGGGGGCCGCAATGAGGTTCAGGTCGCCCTCGCCGGCGTGCTGGGAGTCGCTCGCGGGACGCTCTCGCTCGCGCTGAACCCCAAGCGAACGGGAAAGGGTGAGCGGTGGCTCACCTGGCAGACGATGCCGTTCGCGCGGGGCCTCGACCTCACGGAAGAGCCGCTGTTCCCCGGCATCCCCGAATTAATCTTTCATCCGGGCCGGTGGGAGAGGTTGGTTTGGGTCGCTCCGAGCGGCGCCGGGCGGTCCATTGCCGGGCAATGGCTCACGGCGCGCGGACTAGCGGCGCATCGGGTCGCCCTTTCTGCGCGTGATGCACCCCACGAACCGCGGCCGCTGCTGCTCGAGCTCGCTTCGGGCAGCGAGCTGCAGAGTACCGATTTGGGAATGGGCCTGTGCGTGGCAGTGCCCGCGCCGTGGGAGCCGCCGTCCGGGTTCGGTGACTGCACGGTGGTGCGCTCGCCCGCCGTCGGCGAGTTGATCGGGCCGCTCGTCACGTGGGCGCGCGAGCGGCTGGCCGCGCGCTCCGAAGTCGAGCCGGCGCGGCTCGTGCGCCGAATTACGGAGTTGGCGGAACGAGGCGTCGTCGAGAGTGCCGGCGACGTGCTCGGCCTCGTCGGCTTGGCGGACGCGGAAGGCATGGACGCGGTCGAGACGGACTCGCTCGACCGGAGCGCCCGCGGCTGGTTGCGGCGCCGCGCCCGCGAACGGCTCGATCCCGAGGCGCCCGAATCGAGTTGGCTCCAGAAACACGGTTTCGAGGGCCTGGTCGGACTCGCGCGCCGGGTCGCGCTCGACGGGCGGCAGCCGTGGTTCGCGCCGCGCAGCGCCGACGACTGGTCCGACCTCGTGCCCGACGAGCTCCGCCACGGGCCGGATCTCGAATGGATGAAAACGGCGCTGCCCCGCGCCGACCCGAGCCTGCGCCCCGCCGCGCTCGAGCGCGCTTCCGAAAAACTGCCGCCCGGCGCGTTTCGCATCGTGCGGAGTCTCGAGCACGCCGGCGTGCTCGCGCGCGACGAGACGGACTTGCTCGCGCTCCGGCCGCACTGGCTCGCCCGCGTGGCGCTCGACGAAGCGCTCTCGACGCTCGTCGCGGGCCCGGCGTTCGACTGGGGCGAAGCGCTGTTGTCGCCCGCGGTGGCGCCGGCGACGATGGAACGGCTCGTCGAACGCGCGAGCGCGCGCTCTCTCCCGAGCGAGGAGCTCGTCGAGCCGCAATCGGGCGCCGATGCGAGCTACGCCGCGGCGATCGAAGGCGCCGTGCGCGCGTTCGGAGCGGCCGAGCTCGCGCTCGTGCACGCGGGCGGCGACGCGCTCGAAGCTTTGTTCGACGAGCAAGTGCGGCTGTCGGCGTCGTTTCCGGACGCGCTTCCGGGACCGCGCGTCGAGCACGCGCCCGCGACCGGCGGCGCCGGAGCCTTCTGGCTCACGCGCGGCGCGTGGCACCTCGCGCTCCTCGCGATCGGCGAGGCGCTCGAAGCGCACCAGGGCGCTCGCCACGCGCTGCTTCGGCCCTGGGTCGAGATCGCGGCGCCGCGCGGCTTCCACCTCGTGCTCGATCACGTCGCGCAGTCGCTCGAACGCGCGGACGCGCCGGCGGAGGTGGTCGGCGCCGCGGTGGCGCTCGTGACGCGGCTCGGCGCGTCGCTCGGGCCGCTCGGCGCCGATCGCACGCGGCACCGGCTGGAACGCGCGGCCACGGTCGCCGACGAAGCCGCCGTCGGCGTGCTCGCCTGGCCGAGCGTCGCCGCGCTCGAAGGCGATCGACTCGCGCTCGCGGGGCTGTTTCGGCTCGCCGCCGATCGGCACCTCGACGGCGCCGCGCTCGCCGCGCAGGTGTGGCAAGCGTTCGAAGCGGCGGGCATGCCGGAGGCGGAGACGGGCGTGCTGCTCGCTTCGGAGCTCGCCGGCGTGCTCCTGCCGCACGCACCGCCGCGGGCCGTGCGCGCGCTCAGTCGCGGGATCGCGGCGCTCGACGCCGCTCCGCCGCTCACGCCGGGACAGTGGACCGCGCTCTTCGACGGCGACGTGTCCACGTTGCCCGTCGGGCTCTTCCGGCACGCGCCGCAGCTCGCCCTCGACGCGGCGCTCGACGCGGCGTGCCGCGCGGAACGGCGCGACGCGCTCGAGGTCCTGTGGGGGCGCTTTTCGGCGCCGCTCACCGCCGCGGCGATCGAAGCGCTCGGCGACCCCGAGACCGGCGCGCGCCGCGGCTTTTTGCTGCGCACGGCTCCGCCGAGCGTGACGAAAGCCGTGCTCGGCGAGCTCGACGACGTCGACGAGCTCATGCGCGGACCGGCGGAAAATCTCGAAGCCGTCCGGCGCTTTTTGCACGGCCAAATTGCCGCGCGCGGACCCGGCTTTCGCGACGCCTACGCGCTCTTCGACGAAATCGAGCGACACCTCGAAGACTTGCGCGCGCAGCGCTGACGCGCGCGGCCGGTAGCCGCCGCGATCGGTGGTAAAGCTAGCGCGCGATGCGCGTCCTCTGCTTGCGCGGTGGGTTCGGGCTCGACCGGCTCGTGCTCGAAGAGCGACCCGAGCCCACGCCGGGAACGGGCGAGGTCTTGCTCCGCATGCGCGCGGCGTCCCTGAATTTTCGTGACGTGTCGCTCGCGCGCGGCACCTACGATCCCAAGCTCGCGCTGCCCGTCGTGCTCGGCTCGGACGGCGTGGGGGAAGTCGTTCGGCTCGGCCACGGCGTGACGCGCTTCGCGCTCGGTGAACGGGCATGTCCGATCGCGGCGCGCGGCTGGTACGAAGGGGCGCCGACGCGCGCGACGACGCGCCAGATGCTCGGCGGCTCCATCGACGGCACTTTTTGCGAGCTCCTCGTCGCGCGCGAGGGCGACCTCGTGCGGCCGCCGCCGCACCTCACGGATGCCGAAGCCGCGACGCTCGGCGTGGCGGGCGTGACCGCGTACCGAGCGCTCTTCGAGCTCGCCGGCGCGAGCGCCGCGCGGCGCGTGCTCGTCATCGGCACGGGCGGCGTCGCGACGTTCGCCGTCGCGCTCGCCCGCGCGGCGGGCGCCGAGGTCGCGGTCGTCAGCCGCAGCGCCCCGAAGCTCGAACGCGCGCTCGCGCTCGGAGCGCACCACGGCGTGAACGCGACGACCGAGCCGGAATGGGGCGTCGCCGTGCGCGAGCTCGCGGGCGGCGACGGTGTCGATCTCGTGGTCGAGCTCGGCGGCGCGGCGACGCTCGGCCAATCGCTCCGCGCCGTGCGCGCGGGCGGCACCGTCGCGCTCATCGGGCACGTTCCGGACGGCGCACCCACGCCGAGCCTCGTGCCGGTGGTGATGCGCGAGGTGCGCGTGCAAGGCGTCTTGGTGGGTCCGCGCGCGTCGTTCGAAGCGCTCGCGGCGTTTTTGGAGCGAACGGCGGCGCGTCCCGTCGTCGATCGGGTGTTTTCACTCGACGACTACCGCCTGGCGTTCGACGCGCTCGCGGCCGGCTCGGCCTTCGGCAAGACGTGTTTCCGCCTCGCCACGCCGAGCTGACCCAACCCCCAACTCGAAAGCCTCTAAGTCTTGTCCGGCTTCGCGCAGCGCGTGCTGCCGGGTTCCGCGAAGCAGCGCTGGCCGCGCTTGCAGCTTTCGTCGGGCACGAATTTGCCGCCGCTGCAGCGCACGATGGCGAGTTGATCTTCGGTGCAGGCGAAGGTGCCCTCGAATTGCTTGTCGCACGCGTCGCCGCCGCGCGCGATCGACACGTCGCAGTCGATCTTGCCGGCCGTCACGCGGCAGCCCTGTTCGCCGCGGCATTGATACATGGTCTGCATCTGGCCGGAGGCGCAGAGGAGCACGCGCTTGCCGTCGGCCGAGCAGGCTTTCTTGTCGTCGTGGTCGCAGGCTTCGCCGCTCTCGGCCACGGATTCGTCGCACTCGGCGCGGCCGCCGTCTTCCGCGCAGCCGCGCTGGCCGCGGCACGCGACGGCGACGTAGCGCCCGCCGTGACACGAGAGCATCGTTTTCGGATCGAGGCAGGCGGCCGAGCCTTCGTCGTCGGTCGAACAGGCGTCGCCCGGCTTGTCGCCGTGCACGTCGCACGAGGTGGTCTCGAGCTTGACCTGGCAGCCGTCTTTGCCGCGGCACGGCGTCTCGATGAAATGCCCCGACTCGCAGACGAGCGCGCGCCCGGGGTCGAGGCAGCGCTCCTCACCCTTGTCGCACGAGCTTCCAGCGTGCGGCTTGCAGCCGATGAAAGCGAAGCAGAGAAGCGCGAGCGGGCCGCGAAAGTACACGGCCCTCGAGTTTACCCGGTTACTTGCGCCTGCGGCGAGCGCCGAACGCGGCGAGGCCCAGGCCCGCGAGGATCCAGCCGGCCCGCGCCGATCCGGAAAAACCGGGCACGAGCGCGCAGCTCGCGGACGCGCTCGCCTGACCTTGAGCTTGGCAGCCGTTCGTCGAATCACAGGAGCTCGAGCCGCTCGCTTCGGCGTGCACGGTCACGTCGATGTTCAACGCGGACTTGAGCGCGGCTTCGCAGTTTTGCAGGTTGTTGCCGTAATCGACGTACTGGCCGTCGCAGAAGAGCGAACCTTGCGGGCTCGTGCATTTGGCTTGGCAGCCGCCGGTGAGCTGGTCCGTGCAGGTCGCGTGGAAGGTGCTCTGACAGCTGATGTCGCAGCTCGCGTTGGCTTGCGCTTCGCACTGACCCTGACAGCTCGCCTGACACGAAGCGTGGCAATCGACCGAACCCGGGTGACCCTGGCAATCCGCGTCACAGCGCACCTTCACCGAAGCCTGGCATTGCGCGACGCAGCTCGCGTGGCCGGAGCCGGCCTCGCACTGGCCGTCGCACATGGCGCTCGCTTCCGCCGAACAGTTCGCGGAGCAATCGAAGCTCGGCGGGTTCGCGTTGCACTCGGCTTCGCAACTCGAAACGTCGCAGCTGCCGGTGCAGGACGCCGACGCGCCCGCGGTGCACGAACCGCGGCATTGAATGCTGCCGCTCGCGTCACACTGAGCTTCGAAGTTTACCGGCGTGCAGCGCGCCGTGCAGCCGCCGCTCGTGTCCACCTCGCACGTCGCGTTCGCTTCCACGTCGATGTTGCCGCAGTCGGCGAGGCTCGCCGCCGAGGCGGGCCGGGTGACGAACAAGGGGGCGAAAGTGAAGAGTCCGACATAAGCAAGCCGCTTCAGCATGCGTGTACCTCCGAATGGGGCGAGAGAATGCCCCCAAGCATACGCGATTAGCCGGCCGAATGCTTCCCGTGGAAGGTCTGACTCTTTTGCGCGAGCTCGACGAGCAGCGGCGCCGGACGGAAGCGGTCACCGTGCGATTTCTGGTGACGCTCGAGACGCCGCACGATTTCCGCGGCGCCGACGCCGTCGACGTAACGGAACGGGCCGCCGCGAAACGGTGGAAACCCGAGACCGAACACGGCGCCGATGTCGCCGTCGCGCGCACTCCGCAAGATCCCCTCGCCGAGGCAATGCACGGCTTCGTTCACGAGCGCGAGCACGCAGCGTTCGGCGGCGTCGCTCGGCGCCAAATCCGCCTTCGGCTCGACGCCGAGCACGGCGTACACGCTGCGATCCACCTCGCGCTCGCCCCGCTTTTGCGAGCCGTAGTCGTAAAAGCCGCGGCCGTTCTTCTTCCCGAAGCGTTCGTCTTCGACCAGGCGCTCGATACCGGGCGGCGGCGCCATGCGCGCGCCGAACGCCTCGTGCAGGATTTTCCCGACTTTGACGCCCACGTCGATGCCCACCTCGTCGAGCAACGTCACCGGACCGACCGGAAAACCGAACCGCACGAGCGCCGCGTCGATGACTTCGATCGGCACGCCTTCGCTCAGGAGGTACGTCGCCTCGTTCAGATACGGTCCGAGGATGCGCGACGTGTAGAAACCCGGGCCGTCGCGCACGACGATCACCGTCTTGCCCTGCTTCTTGCCGAGCTCGACGGCCGTCGCGGTGACCCAGGGCGCCGTCTGCGCGGTCGTGACGACCTCGAGCAGCGGCATCTTCTGCACCGGCGAGAAGTAGTGCATGCCGACCACGCGATCGACCGCGACGGAACCTTCGGCGATCTGCGTGATGGGGAGCGACGACGTGTTCGAGGCGAAAATCAGGTTCTTCCCGCCGTTCGCGAGCACGTCGGCGAGCACGGAGCGCTTGAGCGCGAGATCCTCGAACACGGCTTCGATCACGACGTCGAGACCGTCGAACCCGTCGTAGCTCGTGGTCGGCGTGACGCGCGCCGCTTCGCGGTCGCGCTCGAACGGCGACATGCGGCGCGTGCGCGCGCGCTCCCCGACGAGCTCGGCGAGATGCGCCATGCCGCGTCCGAGCGAGCGCTCGTCGCGATCCTTGAGGCGCACGGAGAGCTTCGCGTTGACGGCCGTGACGTAGGCGATGCCCGCGCCCATGAGCCCCGCGCCGAGCACGCCGACGCGCCGGACCTTGCGCGGCTCGGTGTGCGGGTCGGCGACGCCCGAGTCCTTCTTGAGCTCGTTTTGGGCGAAAAAGAGCCCCATGAGCTCGTGCGCTTCGGGGCCGAGCGCGAGCTCGCCGAACGCCGCGGATTCGGCGCCGAGCCCGGCCTCCATGCCGCGCGAAAGTCCGAGCCGCACGACTTCGAGGATGCGCTCGGCGGCCGGATAGTTGCCGTGCGTCTTCGCGAGCGTCTTCTTCTTCGCTTGCTCGAAGAAGAGGGCGCGCCCGAGCGGATTTTTGACGAGCAACGCCTCGGCGAACGCTTTGCGTTTCGCGCCGCCGCGCGCCGCGGCGGGACCTGCCGTGCGGCTCAGGGCGAGCTTCACCGCGACATCGAAGACGATCGCCGCCGGCACGACTTCGTCGACGAGACCCAGACGCTGGGCGCGCCGCGCGTCGAGCTGCTTGCCGGTGAGGATCAAATCGAGCGCCGCCTCCGTGCCGACGAGGCGCGGCAGCCGCTGCGTGCCGCCGAGCGCGGGCAAGAGCCCGAGCTGCACTTCGGGCAGGCCGAGCTTCGTCTTCTCGTCCGTGCTCGCGACGCGGGCGTGACACGCGAGCGCGAGCTCGAGCCCGCCGCCGAGACACGCGCCGTGAATGGCCGCGACGACCGGCTTTTCGAGCGCCGCGAGCCGGCCGAGCGCCGCTTGCCCGCGCCGCGAGAGCTCGCTCACCTCGCGCGCGCTCTTCGCGGCCATGAGCTCCTTGATGTCCGCGCCGGCGACGAAACCGTCCGGCTTGCCCGACGCGACGACGACGGCGCGCAGGGCGGAGTCGGCTTGAAGCGCGGCCACCGCGGCTTCGAGCTCGGCGGCGAAGGGGCCGCGCAGCGTGTTCACGCTCTCCCCCGGCACGTCGATGCGAATGACGCCGACTCCGTCGTCACGGCGCTCGAGGCGGATCGCCGGCTCGGCGACGAGCGGCGCGCTTTCGACGTGGTCCACGGCGGGCGTCGTCATGCGGCCTCGAGCACCATGGCCGCGCCGAGGCCGCCCGCGGCGCACGCCGTGCAGAGCGCGAACTCGCCGCCGCGGCGCCGGAGCTCGCGCAACGTGTGCAGGATTTGCCGGGCGCCCGTCGCGGCGAACGGGTGGCCGAGCGCGATGGAGCCGCCGAGCACGTTGACGCGCTCCCAGTCGAGCGTGCCGAGCTTTTTGTCGCGCCCGAGCTTTTCGCGCGCGAACGTGTCGCTTTCGAACGCCTGCGTGTTCGAGAGCACTTGCGCCGCGAAGGCCTCGTGCAGATCGACGAGGTCCATGTTCTTCAGCTTGAGCTCGGCGCGGTCGAGCGCGAGCGGCGCCGCGTACGCCGGAGCCATCAAGAGCTGCTCGCTCGGATCGACGGCGGTGAAGGCGTAGCTCCGGATGAAACCGAGCGGCTCGTAGCCGAGACTCTTCGCCTTGCTTTCGCGCATGACGAGCAGGGCGCTCGCGCCGTCGGTGAGCGGCGAGCTGTTGCCCGCCGTGATGGTGCCGAATTTGCGGTCGAACACCGGCTTGAGCTTCGAGTACGCGTCGAGCGTCGAGTCCTTGCGCACGATGTTGTCCTCGCTGAACGCCTCGAATTTCGGCGGTAAGTACGCGGTCATCACGTCGCGCGCGAGCCGCCCGTCGGCCCACGCCTGCGCGGCGAGCGTGTGGCTGCGGTGCGCGAATTCGTCCTGCGCCTGGCGCGAGATGCCGTTTTCCTTCGCCATCTTCTCCGCGCTCTCCCCCATCGTGAGTCCGGTCGACGGCTCCTTCAGCGCGGGCGGGATCGGCACGAGGTCGCGCGCGTGCACGCCGCGAAACGACGAGAGCTTGCCGCCGACGCCGCGCGCGCGGCTCGCGCCGAGCAGAGCGTCGGAGAGCGGCTTGCTCGTGACCATCGGGATGTCGCTCGCGCTGTCGGCGCCGCCCGCGATGCCCACGTCGATGACGCCGGCCATGATCGCTTCGGCGACGCTGACGGTCGATTGGTAGCTCGTCGTGCAGGCGCGCGACACGCTGTACGCTTCGATGCTGCGCGGCAGATCGACGCCGAGCACGATCTCGCGCGCGATGTTCGGCACGGTGACCGACGGAATCACCTGGCCGTAAACCACCTGATCGACCTCGCTCGCTTTGAGCGCGGTGCGCGACAGGAGCTCGGCGACGGCGAGCTTGCCGAGATCGAGCGCGCTCAAGCGCTTGAACGCGGTGCCCTGCTTGGCGAACGGCGTCCGCACGCCGGTCACGATCGCAACGCGGTCTCCGTTCCCTTTGGCCATCGAGTGCGAGCGAGCTTAGAGCGAACGCGCCGAACTGTGGAATGGCCCATAGGGTCGGTGCTCGGGTCGCGCACCGGAACGTCGCGACCGCCGAGGCCCCCCGCCCCGGTGGGCGCCCATTTCAGCCCAATTCGGCCGGCTGTGCGGCTACTCGCTGTTGGCGGCCCGGCGCGGCGCCGAGCTGCTCGGACGTGTCACCGGCATGACGGACGGCATGGTCCCGCTCTCACTCGAGGAGAAGCGCACCCTCACGTTGACGCGCGACGCATGCGGCGCTTCACACAAACGCCCGGCGAGCGCGAAGAGCTCCTGCTTGAAGGGCTCCGCGTCGTCCGTCGCGGCGAGCACGAGATCACCGCCGTCGAGCGCGCTCGAGAGCGCATTGCAAATGCTCTCGCGCACGGAGCGCGCTTCGTCCTGCGCGTTCTCGGCGCACAGCACGACCGCCACGCTGAGCACGTTGGGACCCCGCCCGATTTCGTCGAGCCGATGGAGCACGCGTCCGCGAAACTCAGCGTGTCCTTCACTCGCCGTTTGCGCCACGACCGTGGCATTGGGTGCACGCCGCTGATACTCCGCGATCCAAGCGGGCCAACCTGCCCCCGCTTCGATGATCACGATGGAGCTGCGGCTGTCTTGGTCCATGTCCATCCGTTCCCTCAGCCTGCGCGCACAGCGTGAGCTCTGCGACCGAGCTGCTGTTCTCTCAAGAGCTCCCGCCATCCGTGGCGAGATCAACTCCAAGCGTGAGCGAAAGCTTCCCGGTAACCGAGCGATACTCGCCTCTTCACGAGCGCCCGTCAAGCATCGAGCAAGCGCGACCGAACTTTCGGCGCGCGGATTTTCACCGCCTGATTTTGTACGCGTGTCGGCACTCACGCGGTCGCTCCGAGCACGTGCCCGATCTTTCACCGGCGCGTCGGCGTCATGTCAGGAGATCATCAGAATCGCGTGCACGAGCGTAGGTTCTCGCGCGCAGCGACGCGCGCGGCGCAACGAGATTCAGTGGGCTTTTTCGGCTCGGCGAGGCGCTTCTCGTCGGGGCATCCTGCAACGAACGCGCACACGAAATTTTTGCCGAGCGCGGGACCACGAGCGGCCCTGGTCCAGCGCCGCGAACGATTCGGTGCGGGACCCCGCCCTCGACGCGAGGAGTGTGACACGCACATGTAGGATCGATGTAGGATATTTGTGAGGGGGAGCGGCGAAGTCCGCGGCG
>DATJXW010000281.1:0-42387 GCA_035499895.1 Polyangiaceae bacterium
CGGCGCCGAGTCCGCCGAGCCCGTGCTCGACGGCGCGGCTTGGCCGCTCGCGATGGTGATCGCCGTCACGGCTTCGGGTCCGAAGAGCGTGAGCTCGACGGACGGCATGGGCCACACGCGGGCGACGAGCCCGTATTATCCGGCCTGGGTCGCGGCCGCGCCGGCGCTCTTTGCCGAAGTGGAACGCGCCGTGCTCGCGCGCGATCTCGAGGCCCTCGGAGCGGCGACCGAGCAGAGCGCGCTCATGATGCACGCCTCGATGTTCGCGGCGCGTCCCGCGCTCGTCTACCTGACTCCGGCGACGCTCCGCGCGATGGAGCGCGTCCGGGCGCTCCGCGGCGCCGGCACGCCCGCCTTTCATACGATGGACGCGGGCCCGCACGTGAAGGTGCTCTGCGAGGCGCGTGCAGCCGAAGCCGTCGCGGCGGCGCTCGGCGCGGTCGAGGGCGTCGAGCGGGTGCTCGTGAGCGGTATCGGGCCGGCGGCGCACCTCGTGGAAGGCGCGGGATGAGAGCGCGGGCGCCGGGCAAGCTCGTGCTGTCGGGCGCCTACGCGGTGCTCGACGGCGCGCCGGCGCTCGTCACGGCGGTCGACCGCTTCGTCCTTGCGGACGCGAGTCGAGCCGCCGAGCGCGTGACGCCCGAAGTGCGCGCCGCGCTCGGCGACGCACCCGCGCCGTGGTTCGACGCGAGCGCGCTCCGCGAAGGCGACGAGAAGCTCGGCCTGGGCTCGAGCGCCGCGATCCTGGTCGCGAGCCTCGCCGCCCGCGAGCTTGCCCGTGGCTCCCGCACGGACGGGGAGCTCGCCGAGGCCGTGCTCCGGCCCGCGCTCGCCGCTCACGCGCTCGCGCAGGGCGGCGGCAGCGGCGTCGACGTGGCGGCCGCGGCTTACGGCGGCACGCTCTCGTACCGGATCACGCCGCACGAGCCGACCGTGACGCGCGTCACGCTCCCGCGCGCCGTCGTCGTCGAAACGTGGTGGAGCGGGCGACCCGCGGCGACGAGCGATTTCGTGGGCCGCGTGCGCGCGCTCCGCGAAAGGGACCCCGAGGACTACGCGACGCTCATGGACGCGCAGAGCTCCGCGGCGCTGCGCGCCGAGCGGGCCGTGAGCACCGGCGACGCCGTCGGTTTCGTCTCGGCGCTGCACGCGCAGCGGGCCGCTCTGGCGGCGCTCGGGCGCGTCGCGGGCGTGCCGATCGTCACGCCGGAAGCCGAACGGCTCGCGTCCCGCGCGGCTCCGGCCGCCGTGCTGCCCGCCGGAGCAGGCGGCGGCGACGTGCTGCTCCACGTCGGATTCGAACCGTCGGCGCCGGAGTTTCGCGAGCTCGCGGCGAGCCTCGGCCATCGGTTGCTCGCGCTCGTCCTCGGCGCGCGCGGCGTTCACGCCGAGTGAACCGAGCCGTGCCCCCGGCGCCGCCGTGTGTCGTCGCCTCACCTCCGCCTCCAAGCGCGGCCGGTGTCTCGATTCGAGCCCGCGCGGGGTTTCTGCGATCGTTCGGCGAGTTCGGGCCGCCGGTCGGCTGGCTAGTCGTCTCGGGGCCGTGAGTCGGGGGCGCCGCCGGACCTACATGCTGCGAACGGCACCGCCAAAGGCGCCCGACGGACCACGATTCAAGCATGAATCCTCGGGCCATCGCGACCGTGCCCGAACTCGAAACGAACCTCGGAGCCCCAGAGAGATCTTGCTAGAATAGGTGTTGGCGTCTCGCACCGCCTGCCGCTCCTTGTCCATGAACTCCGACGACCAGCACGCCGACGCCGATCACCGCTGTGTCGACTGCGGCAAGCCGGCTCCGCAGACCGATACGAACTACACGCTCATCAGCGCCCGCCACGGCTGGCGGCTGACGCGCGCGCCGGATCGGGACGGGCGGCGCGTGATGGAGTGGCGTTGCCCGAGTTGCTGGCAAACGCACCGAAAAAAGCTCGTTCCGTAGCGTCGAGTGCTCGTCCTTCCCAAGATGACCGAAGTCGAGACTTGCCGATGACGGACGGCTCGCGCATCCCTGGCTTTTATCGTTTACCGCTCGCCGAGCGTCTCGCGCTCGTGGCGGAGCGCTCCGGCGTCGCGAGCGCCGAGCTCGAAGAGGCGCTCCGGCGCGGCGGCCTCGACGCCGAGAAGGCGGACAAGCTCGTCGAGAACGTTCTCGGCACGTACGCGCTGCCGTTCGGCGTCGCGCTCAACGTCCGTGTCAACGAGCGCGACCATCTCGTCCCGATGGTGGTCGAGGAGCCGAGCGTCATCGCCGCCGCCTCGAACGCCGCCCGCATGATCCGCGCGAGCGGCGGATTTCACGCCGAGGTCGGCGAGGCGCTCATGACCGCGCAGGTGCAGATCGTCAACGTCCGCGATCCGGCGGAAGCGGTGGCGCACCTCGTGAGCGCGCAGCCGAAGCTCATGGAGCTCGCGCGCGCCGCGGTGCCGAACCTGCTCGCCCGCGGCGGCGGCCCGCGCGAAATCGAGGTGCGCGATCTCGGGTCGGGCATGATCGTGCTCCACGTCTACGTCGATTGTCGCGACGCGATGGGGGCGAACCTCGTGAACAGCATCGCCGAGGCGATCGGACCGAGCGCCGCCGAGCTCGCGCGCGGCGTGCTCGGCCTGCGCATTCTCTCGAACCTCTGCGATCGCAGGCTCGTGCGCGTTCGCTGCCGGGTGCACCCGCGCGATCTCGGCCTCGCGGCGAAGCCGACGCACGCGCACGAGCGGCCGTCGCTCGACCCGCCGAGTGAGCGGCCCCGGGTCGCTGCGAGCGAGCCGCCGCCCGCGCCGGGACAGACCTGGGTCGACGGCGGCTTCGTCGCCGAGCGCATCGTGCTCGCGTCGCGCTTCGCCGAGCTCGATCCGTACCGCGCCGCGACGCACAACAAGGGCGTGATGAACGGCGTCGACGCGGTCGTGCTGGCGAGCGGCAACGACTTTCGCGCGGTCGAGGCCGGCGCTCACGCCTACGCCGCGCGGAGCGGCCGTTACGCGCCGCTCGTCGTGTGGCGTCGCGACGGCGAGGATCTCACGGGCGAGCTCGAAATGCCGCTCGCGCTCGGCACCGTCGGCGGCACCTTGCGCGTGCATCCGGTCGCGCAGGTGGCCCTCAAGCTCATGCGCGTCACCGGCGCCGACGAGCTCGCTCAGGTCGCGGCGAGCGTCGGCGTGGCCTCGAACCTCGCGGCCCTGCGCGCCCTCGCCACCGAGGGCATCCAGCGCGGGCACATGTCGCTGCACGCGCGCTCGGTCGCGGTCGCTGCGGGCGCTCTCGGCGGCGAAGTCGAGCTCGTCGCGCTCGCCATCGCCGAGCAGGGCTCCATCACGGTCGAAGCGGCGAGCCGCGCCCTCGCCACGCTGCGCGTCCCCGCGTCCTGATCGCGGTCAGCCGCCGAGCCACGCCGCGCCGGCGGGGAGCACGCCCGGCCAGCCGTCGACGTAGCGAGACGGCGCGCCCGGTTCCGCCACGTCGACCCACGTCACCTTGCCGGTGCCGAAGGGCCGCACGTCGAAATGCACGAACCGGTTGTTCGGATAGAAGCCGCAGCCCACGTCGCGCAGCGTGCGGCAAAAGCCGTAAAGCTCTTCCTTCGTCACGCCGTCGACGTAGAGGTCGAGCGCCTTGCCGCGCTTGTGAAAGCTCGTGTGCGCGTCGGGCCGATAGCCGCTCATGATGACGACGCTCTTGCTCGGGAACGCCCCTTGGATTTCACCGAGCACCCAGACCAGGCGCGGATCGAGCAGCTTCAAGCCCGGCAGCCACTCGTCCGGTCGCGGCGAGGCCGGCGCTTCCGGCAGCGGAATGGCGGGGCGCGGCGTCTCGGGCGCGCGGGCGAGGACGCTCAGGCGGTCGATGACTTCGGGTGCGATGGCGCCGTCGCAGTCGAAGAGCGGCAGGTGCTCGCTTTCACCCGCGTAGCGCATGACGGTCAGGGGGCGCGGCGCTTTCCAGCGCGGGCACTGGCGCGTCACGACCACCGGCAGCGCGAGCGGTTCGAACGTCTCTCCGAGACGCCAGGTGAGGAGCGGCGTCTGCGCCTGCTCGAAGCCGTAACGCCCCTCGAAGAACGTGCGCCACTCCGGGGTGTGATTTTCCCACGGGTGCTGGTAGCGGCCGATGAGCGAGAGCGTCGGCTCCGGAGCGAGGCGGAAGCGATGGAAGCGGTCGAGCCCGCCGCTGAGCCACGCCGTCTCGCTCAACGGGAGCGGCAGGGGCGCGGGCAGCGGCGAACGATCCGCGCGGGGCGCCCCCGGGGTGCCCTCGGCGAAGTGACCGAAGCCGTCTCGCGCGGCACCGAGGGCGACGAGGGCGGCCGCGAGCGTGCCGACGACGCCCCGCGCGAGCGCACTCCGCCGAGGCGCCGTCCGGCCTGGGCGGCGCCGCCGAGCGGCTTCGCTGCGTCGCGCTGAGGAGGTCAGGAACCGTTTGTGGGGGCTTCGAGCGCCGTCTGCAAGAGGCCGAGGAAGGCTTCGTAAGCTTCCTTCGCCTTGAGCTCGTCCCCTTCGAGATACTCGGTGACGCTGAGGCCGTTCAACACGGCGAGGACGAGCGTCGCGAGCGCCTCGGAACGGGGGCTCTTGGCCGAGCCCGCCACGGCGTCGCGCACGACCTGGCGCGCGTCGCGCTGCAACCCCGCGGCGCGGCGCTTGAGCTCCGCGTCGCGGCGCGCCGCGCTCCAGACCTCGATGTTGAGTCCGGTTCCGGTCTTGTTGCTCTGAATCGCGTCCCAGAGCGCACGGAGCGCGTCGGTCGCTTGCTGCGGCGAACCGTCACCGTTGCGGATCGCTTCCTTCAAACGATCGAGATAACGGTGATAGGTGAAGCTCTGCACCTCGTGGATGAGCGCGGCTTTGCTCGCGAAGTAGTAGTGCACGATGCTCTTGCGCAGCCCGAGCTCTTTGCCGATCTCGGCGAGCGTGGTCGCGGTGAAGCCTTTGCGTGCGAAGCATTTTGCTGCCGCCGAAAGAATCGAAGCGACGCGAGGGTTCTCCCAATCGGCACTGCGCGCGGCGGCGCCGTTTTCCTCGTTCGGTTTGCGGGCGGGGGGGACTGCGGGTTGTTCCGTGGTCATCATGGGGTTGATTCGCTTACCGGCCAGCCGGTGTCTGAGGGATCGAAATCTGGGAGGACCTAGCGCCTCTCGTCCCGGGGCGGCGTTCTTCGCCTAGCTCGTCCGTCGAGTCAAGCCCGGCCGTATGGCAGCGGTTCCAGGCTGCGCGCGCTCCAACTGCTTGAAACATAACTTCATTTGGCGTGGAAGGCGCAGTTTCGATCATGCGGGGCCGTGTTTCTTCGCGGGCGGCCGGCCTTTTTCTTCGGGTGCGGGCTTCGCGTCGTGCCCCCGCCAGAAGGGCATTCCCGCTTGCTCGGTCCAGCCCGCCTTGCCGAAGCGCCCGGGATCGCGCGTTTCGAGCATCGCTTCGTCCTTCGTGCTCGTCTGGTCCTCGCTCTCGTCCTTCTCGTCCGGGCCCTGCGTCGTCACGAGGAGCTCGTCGGCGAGGTATTCGGGGTGCGCGTCGTCCGCGACGTTCGGCTTCTCTTTCGAAGGTTCGCCGGCGCCGACGCGCACGATCTGCGTCGTCGGCGGGTACACGTCGTCCCAACGCTCGCGCACCGCGTTCGGTCCGTCGCGCACGATGCGGTACCGCCTCACTTTGAAACCAGCGACGCCGCGCTGAGCGAGCACGCGCATGCCGGACGGCAGGCCCTTGTCCGGTCGCTCGACCTCCTCGTACGGAATGGCGTCGAGAATGCGACGAATGAGCGTCACGGTGCGCGTGCGTCGCGGACCGAGGATCTCGGCGCGCACGACGCCGTTCTTCACCGTCTCGTGCAGCACGACGGCGTCGGGCAGCGTGTTCTCTAGGCGCAAGTTGATGGTCGGGTAGACGACCGTCGCGTCGAGGCCGAGCTTGATGTACGCGCTCGGCCGCGTGTGCGGCGTGCGCTCGACGATGCCGAGCCCGGCGAAAAAGGCCGCGCCGTGCAGGGTGCCGGAGATCTGGCAGGTGCCGCCGCCGATGCCGTCCACGACCTCGCCTTCGGCGATGACGGGGGCGACTTTGTAGCCGTTCGCTTCGTCGCGCGGCCCCACGAGCTCGTTGAAGTCGAAAATTTCACCGGGCAAGAGCACGTGCCCGTCGAGCTTGCTCGCCGCGACGCGCAGGTTGAAGGTGCGCGCCGCCGCCTTCTCCGAGCGGTCGTAGCGCGTCTCGAACCAGCCGAGCACGGCGTCGAAGCGCACGCCCTCGAGATCCTTCGCCGTGCGGCGCGGCTTCTTCTCGCTCCAGACGACGCGCGCGCTCGTGGCGCCGCGTTCGAGCGCGCGCTCGAGCGCGAGCAGCGTCCCGTCCACGTCGAGCAAGCGCCCGTTCGCTTCCGGCACGAGCTTGCGCGTCTCGAGGTCGAGCCGCGCGTCCACGGGCGCGCGATCGAGCTGATCCTTGAGCGCGGCGAGCGCCGGCAGCGCCTGCTCGCGATTCAAAACCACCGGCACGGGCAGCGGCAGCGCGCCGCGCCCGCCGCCCTCCCGATACGTCCGCACCATCGGGCTCGTCGGGTCGCGCGCGTCGCGCACGAGGTCGGCGAGCCGCACCTTGTCGATTTCGGCGCCGAGCTGCCCGAGGTACGTCTCGCGCCGCTCGCCGTCCGGCAGCTCGAGCACGAAGCGCCGCGCCGTGTAACCGCGCACTCGCTCGAGCGCGAGCGACGAGGCGCGCGCGTCGAGCGGCAACGGCCGTCCGAGGAGCTCGACCGCGAGCGGCTCCGGCGGCGGCGTTCCGGCCGCGGGCAAGCGCGGTACGAGCAGCGTGCCGGCCACGAGCCCCGCCGTGACCGCGACGGCGAGCGCGCCGCCGCTCCTGCCGCCGGGGAAGCGCGCGAAGAGCTCGACGAGACGATCTTTCAGCGGCACCGAGGCAACCCCTAGCACGCGCTGGGGCTTCGTCGCACGCCGCGCGCCGGTTCACCGGCGAGGAGTCGACTCGAGGGCGCGCTCTCGGGTCACGCTCGTGATCTTTCGTTCCAACGCTGCCAAACTCGAGCCATGTCGCTTCCCGAGGCGCCGACGGACGAGCTTTCGCAAAAGCTCGAGAGCCTGCCGAGCTCGCCGGGGTGCTACGTGTTTCGCGACGGCAAGGGCGGGACGCTCTACGTCGGCAAAGCCAAGAGCTTGCGTTCGCGCGTGCGGAGCTACTTCCAGGAAGGCGCCTCCGACACGCGCGCGTTCATTCCCTTCTTGCGGAAGCACGTCGCCGATCTCGAGACGATCGTCACGCGCAGCGAGAAGGAAGCCGCGATCCTCGAGAACAACCTGATCAAGGAGCGGAAGCCTCGCTACAACGTGAAGCTCCGCGACGACAAGGAGTACTTGAGCGTCCGGCTTTCGCTCGAACACGAGTGGCCGCGCTTCGAGCTCGTGCGGCGTCCGAAGCCCGACGGCGCGCGCTATTTCGGCCCGTACCACTCGGCCACCGCGGTGCGGCGCACGCTGCATCAGGTGGAGCGCCACTGGAAGCTTCGTACCTGCTCCGACCGCGAGATCGTGAGCCGCAAGCGGCCGTGCCTGAAGTTCCAGATCGGCCGCTGTCCGGCGCCGTGCGTGTACGAGGTGGATCGCGAGCTTTACGCCGAGCAGGTGCGCACGGCCGCGCTCTTTCTCGAAGGGCGTCACGACGAGCTCACCAAGGTGTTGAAGGAGCGCATGGCGAGCGCGAGCGCGCGGCTCGAGTTCGAGCTCGCAGGGACGTACCGTGACCAGCTCGCGGCGGTCGAGTCGGTGCGCGAGGCGCAGGGCGTCGTCTCGGTGAGCGATCGCGATCAGGACGTGGTCGGGCTCTTTCGCGAAGCGGACCTCGCCGAGCTCGTGGTGCTCGTCGTGCGCTCGGGCCGCGTGGTCGACACGGTGAGCTTCTCGAGCGCGCGCGTCGAGCTGCCCGACGACGAAGTGATTGCCGCGTTCCTGCGTGATCACTACGGCGAAGGCGGCGCGGGTGAAGCGCATCTGCCCGACGAAGTGCTCGTCCCGGTCTTGCCGGAAGGCGCGGACGGCGTCGCCGAGTGGCTGAGCGAACGGCGCGTGGCGGCGGTTCCGGCCAGGACGCGCGTGCGCCAGGTGCAGCTCTTGTCGCCGCAGCGCGGCCCGCGTTCGAACCTGCTCGAGCTCGCTCAGAAAAACGCGCAGCACGCGTTCGAGGAGAAACGCCGGGCCGAGAGCGACATCGACGAACGGCTCGCCCGCGTCAAAGAACGCTTGCGCCTGCCGACGCTGCCGCGCCGCATCGAGTGCTCCGACATTTCGCACCTCGGCGGCGAGGACACGGTCGGCTCGGTGGTCGCGCTCTTCAACGGCAAGCCCGACAAGAAGCGGTACCGCACCTATCATGTGAAGAGCGCGGGCCCCGGCGACGACTACCAAGCGCAGTACGAAGTCCTCCGGCGCCGTTTCGCGCGGGGTCGGGCCGCCGCACAAGCCGTGCCGCCCGCGCCCCGCGTCGCGCTCGCCGACGCGCCGCGCGTGCTCGACGAGACGAACGTCGCGCCCGACGAGACGAACGCAGGCGCATCGCTGCGCGACGAAGACGCTGCGTCGCTGCGCGACGAAGACGCTGCGTCGCGCTCGGCCGACACGTTGCGCGAGAGCGAACCTTCGAGGCCCGACACCGCGTCCGCCGACGCCGAGTGGCAGCTTCCGGATCTCTTCGTGATCGACGGCGGTCGCGGTCAGCTCGCCGTGGCGCTCGCCGCCGCGCACGATCTCGGCCTGCACGATCTCCCGATCGTCGGCCTCGCCAAGGAGCGCGAGAGCGAGCTCGGCGAGAAGCTCGTCGACCGCGTGTACCTGCCTGGACAGAAAAATCCGGTGCCGCTGCGCCCGAACAGCCCGGAGCTCTTCATGCTCGCGCTCGCACGCGACGAAGCCCATCGCTTCGCGAACCGCGGACGCAAGCAGACCGGCAAGCGCCGGCGCTTCCAGTCGGCGCTCGACAGCGTGAAAGGGCTCGGCGAAAAGACGAAAAAGGCGCTCCTCACCGAGCTCGGCTCGGTCGATGCCGTGCGCCAAGCGAGCGACGAACAGCTGCTCGCCGTGCCCGGCGTGAACCGAAGGCACGTTGACGCCGTGCGGCGGTGGGTTGCTGGCTCTACTAACTGAGTTGGCTCAGGCAGGGGTGGGGAGCCAACTGCGTTGCCACCCGCCGATAGCGGTTTGCAGGAGATTCCGCGTGCGACCTACCGGCACGCAGCTTGCGTTGACACTGGAGCTCGTCGACCCCTAGGCTCTCGGCGCCCCTCTCTCGGAGCACGATCTCTATGACGCACACTCAGTCTCACCCCTGGCTCGCCACGGCGGCTCGCGCCGCAGGCAAGGGCCTCACCGCGGTCGGTCTTTTGGTCGGCGCCGGCGCCCTCACCGCCGGCTGTCTCGATCGCCCGGTCGCGCCCGCGACCCCGACGACCACGAACGTTTACATCAGTGAGATCCGTCAGACGGGCGTCGACAAGATCGACCTCGTCTTCATGATCGACAACTCGATCTCCATGGCCGACAAGCAGGAGATCCTGGCGAACGCGGTGCCCGTGCTCGTGCAGCGCCTGATCCAGCCGACGTGCGTCGATGCGAACGGCAACCCCGTCGGCAACGGCAGCGTCATCGCCGACGCCAACACCGGCCAATGCGCGCAGGGCGTCGCCGAGTTCAAGCCGATCCAGGACATTCACATCGGCATCGTCACGTCGAGCCTCGGCGACCACGGCAGCAACGACGTTTGCTCCGACGCGCAGAACCAGGCGAACGGCGGCGGCTCCTTCTACAACGACCTTGCGCAGCTCTTGCCGAGCGTGCGTCCGGGCTCGAACCTCTACAGCTGGAACAACACCGGCTTCCTCGTGTGGGACCCGCGTAACCAGGCGGACGTGCTCGACCCCCACACCCCGATCACGATGAACGAAAACGACGGGGCGACGTTCATCAAGAATTTCACGAACCAGGTGATCGGCGCCGGCGAGCAGGGCTGCGGTTACGAAGCTCAGCTCGAGTCCTGGTATCGCTTCTTGGTCGATCCGCAGCCCGTGTCGTCGATGAGCAACGACGGGCAGAACAGCGTTCGCCCGAAGATGGCCGACGGCAAGACGGACGTCGTGAACAACACGGTGCTCCAGCAGCGCGCGAACTTCCTGCGGCCTGATTCGCTGCTCGCCGTGATCATGCTCTCGGACGAGAACGACTGCTCCATCGTCGACGAAGACGGCACGCAGGGCTGGCTCGTCGGGTACAAGGGCGGCGTCGGTCAGGTCACTTGGCACATGCCGCGCGCGAACTCGAAGTGCGTGAACCCGAACGATCCGTGCTGCCGGCCCTGCAGCTCGCCGCCTCCTTCGGGGCAGAGCTGCGCGGACAACGCGACCGACCCGGTCTGCGGTTCCGACATGAAGAACTGGACGCTCAGCGTCAACGAAGACAGCATGAACGAGCGTTGCTATAACCAAGTGCAACGCTTCGGCATCGACCTCCTCTACCCGCCCGGGCGCTACGTCGAAGGTTTGAGCCAGCGCTTCATCACGCCGCGCTTCGGCGGCGGCCAGGTGCCGAACCCGATCTTCGCGGCCGGCTCGAAGGGTGAACCGCCGCGCGAGGCGACGCTCGTGTTCCTCGCCGGTCTCATCGGCGTGCCGTGGCAGGACATCGCGACTCAGGACAGCCTCACGGGTCGCAACTTGACGTACATGACGGAGAAGGACCTCGAGGCCAACGGCCGCTGGCCCGTGATCCTCGGCGACCCGGACAACAACGTGCCGCCGACCGATCCGTTCATGATCGAGTCGATCCAGCCGCGCATGACGGGCGCCGTCGATCCTGCTTTCCCGTCCGCGCAGATCACGCCCCCCACCAGCACCACGCTGAACCCGATCAACGGCCACGAGCAGAACCAGCTGGCTGCGAACGACGACCTCCAGTTCGCGTGCATCTTCCCGCTCGCGACGCCGTACACCCCCGCCCAGTGCGGGATGAACCCCGACGGGTGCGACTGCAACGCCGACGAGTACTCGAAGAACAGCCCGCTCTGCCAAGGCGTGACGGCCACGGCCGACGGCACGCAGGCGTACGCAAAGGGTTACCCGGGCGTTCGCGAGCTTCAGGTGCTGAAGGGTTTCGGCACGAACTCCATCGTCGCGAGCATTTGCCCGAAGAACATCATGCCGCAGGGCGGCAACGCCGCGAGCGATCCGGCGTACGGCTATAACCCCGCCGTCGCCGCCATCGTCGAACGCTTGAAGGAAGCGCTCACGGTCAAGTGCCTGCCGCGTCCGCTCGCTCCCGACACGACGGGCGACCCGACGACGAACCCCGACTTCGGCAAGGTTCCCTGCGCCGTCGTCGAGGCTCGCCCGCAGGTTCAATCGTCGCAGGGCGTGTACACGGGTTGCCCCGATCCGACGTGCTCTCAGCCGGGGCGCTCGGCGCTCACGGGTGAGCGCGCGAAGGTGGTCGATGCCGCGGAACAGTTCCTCGAGAACGAGGGTGTTTGCGGCGGCAGCGCGACCAACGCCATCCCCTGCGACAAGGAGTGCTACTGCGAGCTCGACCAGTTCACGGGCGACGACCTCCGCACCTGCGAAACGATGGCGGACCCAGGCAACCTCTACGGCTACTGCTACGTCGATCCGCAGGCCGCGCAGGCCACCGGCGACCAGACCCTGATTCAGGGCGAGACGAACCTCGTGAAGGATTGCGCTCCGACCCAGAAGCGCATCTTGCGGTTCATGGGCAACGGCGTGCCGGCGAAGGACGGCCTCGCGTTCATCGCCTGCATCGGCGCGACCGCGGGCGAATAGCGCGCCCCCGGGCGGCGGCCGGGCGAAAACCCCCGGCCGCCGGCTCGACCTCGTCCGACGCTTCATCGTAGGCTCGGCGCGCGGGCGCCATGGACACGAAGCGCACGATCCTGGTCATCGAGGACGAGCCGCACATCGCACTCGGCCTGAAGGACGCGCTCGAGTTCGAGGGCTTCGCGGTGCTCGCCGCATCCACGGGCAAGGCCGGGCTCGGCGTCGCGCAGAAGGACCGCCCGGACGCGATCCTACTCGATCTGATGCTGCCCGATCTCAACGGGTATCAAGTGTGCGAAGAGCTCCGGCGCACGAACCAGTTCGTGCCCATCATCATGCTCACGGCGAAGAGCCAAGAGGCCGACAAGATCCGCGGTCTCCAGGCCGGCGCCGACGACTACGTGACGAAGCCGTTCAGCATCGGCGAGCTCGTCGCGCGTATCCGGGCGATCTTTCGCCGCACGCATCGGCCGAGTGAAGCGCCGAGCTTTCGTCTCGGCGACGTGACGGTCAACGTCGGCGCGCAGAGCATTCAGCGGGACGGCAAGCGCGCCGAGCAGCTCTCCTTTTACGAAGTCGAGCTCCTACGCTTCCTTCACGAGCGCAAGGGTCAAGCCGTCGGGCGGGACGAGCTCCTCGACAAGATTTGGGGACTCGAAGCGAACCCGAGCAACCGGACCATCGACAACTTCGTCGTGAAACTCAGAAAGAAGATCGAGAAGAGCCCGGACAAGCCGACGCACATCCTCACGGTGTACGGCTTTGGCTACAAGCTCGTGGACTGAGGCACGCGCTCGGCGCGGGCGCCGGGACGCAGACCCCGTGGTCGGGCAGCGTGCCGGGCGGACACGGGGCGCCCGCGGGCGCGCTCGCGAGCGGGGTCGCGGCCCGGGCGGGGACCCTCTCGACGCGGATTTTGCGCGGTGGGCGGCGGGCGAGCGACCCCGCCGCGATGATCAGCGCGGCCACGGCTCCGGCGCGGACGAGCGGGTGCACGCGGGAAGCTTAGAGCGAAGCCCCCGCGGGCGCCCACGGCTTGATTCGCTAGAAGGCGGTTGGTAACAACCGAACTCGTTCGTCTTGTTCCAAACCGACAAGCTCACCCCGGCCGATGCCGCGATTTTCGAGACTTTCGTGGTGCCGCGCTACCTCGCGCTCTACGGTGAGCTCCTGCTCGAGATGCTGCTCGTCGGCGACGCCGCGCGCATGCTGCATATCGGCTGCCGGACCGGATATCCGGACCTGAAGCTCTACGAACGCGTCGAGCAGGCGGAAATCATCGGGCTCGACCCGAGTCTCCCCGCGCTCGAGCTCGCGCGCAACAAGGCGGCCGCGCGGCGCGACGCCCAGATCGAATATCGCATTCTCGAAAATGATCTGTCCGAGTTCGAGCCGGAGCAGTTCACGCACACGTTCGCGCTGCACCCGATCGTGAACGCCGAGGAGCGCCTCGAGCTGCTGCGCGGCATGCGCACGCTGCTCTGCCCGGGCGGTCAGGCGCTCGTGGCGATGCCCCTCCGCGGCTCGTTCCAGGAGGTCGCCGATCTCTTGCGCGAGTACGCGCTCAAATTCGACGACACCGAGTTCTCGAAAGCCGTCGAGTACGCGCTCGCCACGCGCCCTTCGATCGAGTCGCTCTCCGAAGAGCTCGAGAGCGCCGGGTTCGAGGACGTCGACGTCGAAATCCGCCAGACGGTGTTGCCCTTCGACAGCGGCCGCGCCTTCGTCGAAGATCCGGTGACCCGGCTTCAGATCATGCCCGAGCTCCACACCTGGCTCGGCGAGCTCGAGCTCAAAAAGCCGCTCGATTACGTGCGCGACGCCATCGACAAGTATTGGTCGGAGGGCAAACTCGAGCTCACCGTGCACGTCGGCTGCGCGAGCGCGCGGGTGCCGGGCGGCTAATCCCCGCGCGCGGGGCCGTTCGTTTCGCTCGCGACGACCGCGCCGAGCGCCGCGACGGCCGCGAGCTCGGTGCGGAGCACGAGCGATCCGAAGCGCACGAGGGTGAAACCCGCGTCGCGGGCGAGTTCGAGCTCATCCTCGGCGAACCCACCCTCGGGTCCGACGAGGAGAGCGAGCCCGCGGCCCCGGCGCTCGCGGAGCGCCGCGCCGAGCTCCGTGCTCGCCGTGGGCTCGAGACAGAGCTTCAGCGCCGTGTTCGCGCGCGCGTCGTCGAGCGCCCGCGCGAGCTCGACGGGGCCTTCGAGCGACGGGAGGTCGCCGCGGCCGGACTGCCGCGCGGCGTCGAGCGCGATGGCCGCAAGGCGCGCGTGCCGTTCCGGCGTCGCGGGCGCGCGCGCGACGCTCCGTTCACTCGTGGCGACGACGATGGAGCTCACGCCGAGCGCCGTCGCCGCGCGCACCACGTCGTCCGGCTTGTCCCCCTTGCCGGCGCACCAGACGAGCGTCACCTGCTCGAGCCCGACGACGCTCGCCGGGCGCGGCTCGCCGAAGCGCGCGAGCACGTGGTCGCGCTCGATCGCGACGAGCGTCGCGTCGGCTTCGTTTCGCGCGACCGGATCGAACGCGGTGAGGCTCGCGCCGGCGCGAAGCCGGAGCACGCGCGCGAGGTAACGCCCCTCGGCGCCGTCGATGCGGCGCTCCCCGGCGGAGAGCCGCTCGAGAGCCACGCGAACGCGCCTCGTCATTCCGGTAAGCCTCCCACGATCTCGGCCGTCACCGATTCACGAGCGGTCCGCCGTAGTCCGAGTACGCGCGCCGCGCCGGTTCGGCGACGAGCACGTCGCCGCGCGCGCTCGGGGGCGGCGGCACGCTGCCCTGCTTCAAGACGAGCGCGGTGAGGGCGCCGCCGTAAACGCAGCCCGTATCGAGCCCGGTCGCGAAGGGGTGCAATTGAGGATCCTTGCGCGCGTTGTGACCGAACACGATGTGGGGCGGCCCGACGTAACGCGCGCCCCAGGGCGGGCCCCACTTGCTGCTCGGCTCGCCGGTGTCGGACAGGGAGCGCATGTGCAAGAGGTTCTTCGGATCTTGGTCGCTCATCGCGACGCCCGGCACGATGCCCGCGTGGACGACGCGGAGCTGTGCGTCGAGATCGATCCAGAGCGGCATGGACTCGAGCATCGACCAGTCTTCGTCCGTGAGCTGATCGAGCAAGCGTTCGTGCGTGGGGTCGAGCTTGGTCGGTGACGGGCGTCCCGCGCGGCGAGCGGCGCGCGCGTCGAGCAACTTCTTTTCGTGGTTGCCGAGCGCGACCTCGGCGCCGAGCGCGCGCACGCTGCGGAGGACGCGCTCGGTGTTCGGCCCCTTGGCGACGAGATCCCCGACGAACGCGACGCGATCGCCGTGCACGGGCGCGACGCGATCGAGCAGCGCGTCGAGCTCCGCGCTGCAGCCGTGCACGTCCCCGACGACGATGAAGCGCGCCATGGTGCGAAAATCCTACCAGCGGCGACCCTCGAAACGGCGGATCGAGCTAGCTCGGCTGCAAAATTGCTGTGCACGCGCTGCTCGGAGGCGTTGCGATTCGGTCGGACGGCCGTGAGGCCGGCACCCTCGAAGCGAGCCTTGCGGTAGCGGTGGAATCAAGACTACTGTGGCCCGGCTCGCGCGACCCCTAACGCGTGAGATTCACGAGAAAGCCTGCCGAGGAGGCCCCTCCGATGTTTCCCAAGGTCGCGCGAATTTCCCTGCTGGTTGGTGCCGTTTGCGTCCCGCTCGCTTGCGGCGGTGAGGAAGCGAAATACCAACCCAGGCCCGCGTACAGCGGCACGAAGGCGAACCTGCCGAACGTGCCCACCCTGCAAAAGAAGCAAGTGAAGAACGGTGACGCATACACGGTCTGGGGCGCCGCGTACTTCTTGCGAAGCGTCGTTCACCGCAAGGACATCGTCGGCAAGGACATCAGCGTCACCGGCTACATCACGAAGACGAACATCGAGGACGCACCGAAGTGCGCCGTGCACAAAACCGGCAAGGCGGATCCCGAGGATTGCCACGCGCCGGTGCCGACGTTCTGGATCGGCGACACGAAGGACGCGCCCGAGAACGAGTCCATCAAGGTGATGGGCTGGGCCTCGAACTTCGCGAACATTTTCGACGCCATCAAGGCGTTCGACAGCCCGAAGAACGACGGCGGCTACGACGACCAGGGCTGGGGCGTGAAGGTCCCCGATCCGTTGCCGGCCAAGGGCGCGAAGGTCACCGTCAAGGGCAAGTACTCGACGACCTTCATGAAGGCTTCGTCCGGCGCCGAGGCGGATCCGTACCAGGGCATCCTCGACTTTCAGGACGTGAAGGTGCTCGAGCCCGCGCCCGAGCTCGCGACGCTGCCCGGCGTGAAGCGCAAGGCGCCGAAGTAATTCGCGCGAGCGGCGAGCGCGCGTTTCGGACGCGCGATTCGCGGCGGTGCGCGGGGTCGTGCTAACGACCGGTGGCGATGGGCTTTCGCTCGCGAGCCCGGCGCCGCGCGGCCGCGTGCCTGCTCATGCTCGCATCGGCGGTGGGCTGCCGCACTTGGCCGACGCAGCCCGTCGTCTCGAGCCTCGAGATCACGGGCGCCGACGACGCGGAGTCCGGCGCCATGCGCGACAAGCTCGCCACGGGGGAGTCGCCGCTCCTCTTCGGCGTGTTCCCGCGCGTCCTCGAGTACGCGACGTACGACCCGTCGGTGCTCGCGAGGGACCTCGAGCGCATCGAGCGCTGGTGCCGCGCGCGCGGCTACTACGAGGCGAAGGTCGAAGCGGCGCGCGTCGTTCACCTCGACGCTCACCGCGTGCGCGTCGAAATCGAGGTGACGCTCGGTGAGCCGGTGACGGTGCGGCGCGTCGACTCGAGCGGTCTCGCGCTTTTGCCGCCCGAGGTCGCGCGCCACGCCGTACACGCGGTGAAGCTCGAACAAGGCGAAGTGTTCGACGAGGATCGGTTCGAGGCCGACAAGCAGGGGCTCGAGCGCGTGCTCTTGAATCACGGCTACGCGTTCAGCAAGGTGACGGGCAAGGCGTCGGTCGACGTCGCGGCGCGCGCGGCCGACGTGTCCTACACGGCCGAGCTCGGCAAACTCTCGCACTTCGGCCCGATTCGCATCGAGGGACTCGGCGGGATCCCGGTCACGCCGGTGCGGGCGACGCTCGATTTGCACGAGGGCGACCCGTATTCGGCCGCCGAAATCGACGACGCGAAGACGGCGCTCTTGAACCTCGGCGTCTTCACGAGCGTGCAAATCACCGAAGATCGCAGCCACCCGGAGAGCGCGAGCGTGCCGCTCCTCGTCACCGTGAAGGAGAGCAAGCTCCGCGCGGTGCGGCTCGGCGGCGGCGTGCGTTTCGACGTGCTGCGGCTCGGCTGGCAGCTCACGACCGGCTGGGAGGATCGCAACTTCTTGGGCGGTCTCCGTCACCTGAGCGTCGAGGCGCGGCCGGGCGTGACGTTGTTTCCGACGCGCATTCCGGTGACCGGCGCGCCGCTGTGGGCGCCGATCCGCGCGCTGCCCGAGTTTCACGTGCAGACCGCGCTCCGCCAGCCGTCGATGTTCGAGGCGCGCACCGCGGGCTTCTTGAGTCTCGGCTACAACGTCTACCCGGTCCTCTATCCCATCCCCGCGGAAGAGGATCCGAAGCTCGAGCCCGTGCTCGGCTACCACGACATCAAGGCGAGCGGCGGCGCCGAGCGCGCCTTCTTCGGTCACCACCTGATCCTCACGCCGTCCTACAACTGGCAGGCGTATTACCCGTTCTACTATCGCGGTCACTCGGCGAGCGGGCTCGAGCCGGTGCGCGTTTCATTTCCGGAGCTCGTGAGCGCGCTCGATTTCCGGAACGACCCGCTGCAACCGACGCGCGGCTTTTACCTGTCGAACGACGTTCAGGTCGCGGGCTACGTCTTTCAGGGCACCGTCAACGACGTGAAAATCAGGCCGGAAGCGCGCGTGTACACGCGCGGCGCGCTCGGACGAAAATCCGTCTTCGCCGCGCGGCTCGGCTTCGGGTTCCTGATTCCGGGCAACTACGGCTCTACGTTGAACGGCGCGACCGCCGCCGGACGAGAAGCGGAAGTGAATCCGCAGGATCCTTCGGTCGTGCGCGACCAAGAGAAGCTCTTGCTCCGCGCGTTTTACTCGGGCGGTCCGAACTCGAACCGCGGTTATCCGCTGCGAGGCGTCGGGCCCCACGGTCCGATCGGCTTCTTGGTGCCGACGGGCGTCTCCGGCGTCAATTGCGCGACGACGGTCACGCCGTTGCCGAGCGGCTGCATTCGACCGCTCGGCGGCCTCACGCTCTGGGAGCTCTCGCTCGAAACGCGCTTCCCGATTTCCGGCGCCTTTCAGGGAGCGCTCTTCGTCGACTCGAGCGACGTGGCGCGCGAGGTCGCGCAAATCCGCCTGAACTACCCGCACATCTCGCCCGGGTTCGGCTTGCGCTACGTGACGCCGGTGGGACCTTTGCGCTTCGATGTCGGCTTTCGCCCGCTCTACCTGCAGTGGCTCGGGCACCGGCATTTGCCGCCCACGGAAGAGCAGCCGGACGAGACGCTCTTCGGCCTGCCGATGTCGATCGATCTGGCGATCGGCGAGGCTTTTTGAGGTGCCGCGAGCATGAGCTTCCGCCGGGTAGCGAAGCTTCTCCGCGGCGTCGCGCTCGGGCTCGTGTTCGTGACGGCAAGCGCGCTCTTCACGGCGCTCCACCTCGGCTTGCCGCCGGGCCGGCGCGTGGCCGCGCGCGCGCTCGAGGTGCTGCTCGCTCGCGTGCTCGGCGGGAGCTTCGAGGTCGGGCGCATTTCGGAGCTCACGGCCTGGAGCGTGGCGGTCGATCGTTTCGTCGCGCGTGACCCGAAGCAGCGCGTCGTGCTCGACGCGAGCGGCGTGCGCGCCCGCGCGGACGTGCTCGGCATCGTGCGCGAGGTTCTGAAAAACGACGGCAAGACGACCATCGTCGTCGCGTATAGTCGCGTCGACCGCGTGGCCGTCACGCTCGCGCCGGAAGCGGGCGGCTCGGAGCTCGGCCTCGCCGCCGCCTTCACGCCGCGCTCGAAGACGCCGAAGGCAGCCGGAGCGAAGCCGGTGCGGCTCTGGTTCGCGAACGCCGAGATCGGACGCGGCAAGGTGACCTCGGAGCTCGTCGGCTTGCCCCGATTCACGGGCGACGTGAACGGAGCGCGGGGACAAGTCCTCGTGTCGCCGGTCGGGGTGGCCGTCGACGCGGCGCAGTTTTCAGCCACGATTCACGGCCTTTTGGCCCAGGACCTCCGAGCCGTCGGGAGCTTCCACGAGCGCGGCACGACGCACTTTTGGAGCAGCCTCGACGGCTTCGCGGGCGACGTGCAGTTCGACGGCGTCGCCCGCCTCGACGGGAAACGACTCGTGCTCACGCTCGACGTGCCGCGCGCCGAGCCCGCGGCGGTGCGAGCCCTCTTGCCCGCGTGGCCGCTCGAACAGGCGACCACGGTTCACGTGGAGGCGAGAGGCGATCTTCCGAAGCTCGTCGCGAAGGCGCAGGCGACGATCGGTCGCACGGGGCTCGCCGCGAACGGCACGCTCGAGTTCGCTCCGTCCACGCGCCTCACGCTCGCGGCGCACGGGGACGCGATCGATCTCCGAGCGCTCTTTCCGAACGCACCCGAGACGAGCTTCAGCGCCGACACGACGCTCGTGCTCGGCACGGACGCGCGCGGGGCGGAGCTCGTCGCCGACGGCAAGACGGACGCGGCGGCGGTCGCGGGCGTCCCGGTGCCGGCCACGAATTTTCGCGCGACGTACGACGCGAGCGGTCTCGCGGGCACGGCCACGCTCCACGAGCCCGGGCTGCCGCTCGAAGGCAGCTTTTCCCTGAAGAACGCCGCGTTCGACGCCGACGTCCGCGCCGGCCGGTTCGAGCTCGCGCGCGCCCCGCGGCTCGCTCGCGTGCTCGGCGCGCGGGGCGGCGCGGCCTTCCGCCTGAAGGCGCGCGTTGCCCGCGGCGACCTCGACGCGACGCTCACGGGCGACGTGGACGGTTTCGGTCTCGGCGCGTTCACGCTCGGACGCGGGCACGTGACGGCTCGCGCGCAGGGGCCGGTCGCGGCCCCGAAGACGCTGCGTCTCGACGCCGGACTCGACGGCAAAGACGCGCGCTTCGGCGAGCTCGTGTTCGACGACGTGTCGATCCACGCGACGGGGCCGGCCGCGCGCCTCGCGCTCTCGGCCGAGCTCGGCGGCCGTCACGGCGTGCACGTCAGCGCGAAAACACGCGTGGCGGCGCTCGGAGCGACCCGTTTCGACGACGTCGATCTCGTGGTCGCCCGCGACACGACGAGCTTGCACGCGCGCGCCGGGCACGTCGCGCTCGCCGAAAACAGCTTGGAAGCGTCCGACGTGAAGCTCGAGGGCGCCGGCGGAACCCTCGAGGGTTCCGGTCGCTACCGACCCGGGTTGCTCGAGGTCGACGCTCGCGGAAAAGACCTCGATCTCGGCCTCATCAGTCACGTGGTCGGCTTCTCGGGCCGGGGCGTCGCTGGCAAGCTCGACGTGAACGCGGAAGTGTCGCTCGCGCGCGACGTACGGCGCGGCACGCTCGAGGCGAGCGTGCACGACGGCAGCTACGGAGGGCTCGCCGGGGCGACCGTCGAGCTCTCGACGACGCTCGAGGAGGAGAGCCTGCAGGGCACGGCGCTTTTCGACGTGTCGGGGCTCGGCCGCGCGCGCGGAGCCTTCGACATGACGGTGACGGGGCCGCTGCTCTCCACGAACGACTGGCTGCGGGCGACCGGCCGCTGCGATCTCGGCATCGAAAACCTCGAGCTTGCGCGCCTCTTGCCGCTCTTGCCGGCGGCCTGGCAGGTGAGCGAGCTCGGCGGCACGGCGATCGGGCAGGTGAGCGTGCTCCGTTCCGGCCCCGAGGATCCGCCGAGCGTCACCTTTCTGGCCGCGACCCAGGGCCTGACTCTGGCGCAGGGTGCGGTCGCGGCACCCGTGCGCGTGAGCGGCGTGCAAGCCGAGCTCAGCGGCGACGTCGACGGAAAACAGGGATTTTTGCAGGGCACCGTGCATCTGATCGACGCGACGGGGCTGCTCGCGTCCGCGAGCGGACGCCTCGACCTCGACGTGAAGCGCGCTCTCGGCGACCCCGCGGGTGCGCTCGGACTCCTTCGGAGCGAGCCGGTCGTGGCGTCGCTCGTCGTCGCTCAGCGGACGCTCGACGGCTTGCCTTCGTTCGTACGGCCCGGCAACGTGCTCGGGACGCTCAGCGCCGAGGCGGACGTGCGCGGCACGCTCGCCGAGCCCGAGCTCTCGGCGCGGGCATCCGTGTCGCATCTCACGCTCGGCGACGATCCGGAGATCGTGCCCTTCGACGCCTGCGGCACGCTCCAATACGATCCGCTCGCCGCGAAAATCGGACTCGGCCTCCAGGCCTACGTTGCCGGTGACGGACCGGCGTGCAGCGGCGTGCGCGTCGCCGTGGCGAGCGCGACCGGCGGCGTCGACACCGCCGCGTTCGCCCGCGGCGAGCGCGCGTTCCGCGGTGAAGCGGAGCTTTCGCTCGAGGATTTGCCGCTCGACCTCGTGCCCGAGCTGGCCGAAGCGGGCATGTCGGGCCGCGCGCGCGGCGTCGTCGCGTTCACGGGCGACGGCGATCTGCCGGCCTTGAACGCCCGCCTCAAGCTCGCCGACGTGGCCGTGCGCAAGATGCCGGTCGGCGCGGGCGATCTCACGCTGCGCACCGACGGGCGAGCCGTCGCGCTCGGGCTCACCCTCGAGCGCGCGGGCGGTACGCTGAAGGCCGACGCGCACGCCGGGCTCGCGTGGAGCGGCAACGCCCCCGTGCTCGATCGTTCGCTGCCCATCGCCGTGAGCTCCGAGATCCACGACGTCGACGCCGGCATCCTCACCCCGATCGTCGGCGGCGTGCTCGCCGATCTCGGCGGTCGTCTCGACGGCGCGGTCGCGCTCACGCTCGCGCCCTCCGTCACGACGCCGGGTGCGCCCGCCGCCGTGAACGCGCTCAGCGGCAAGCTGACGCTCGCCGACGGTTCGTTCCAGCTCGGCGGGCTCGGCATGCGCCTCTCGAAGGTCCGCTTCGATGCGACCGCCGCTCGCAGCGGGAACCGCACCGTCATCTCGGTGCGAAACCTGGCGGCCGCGTCCGGCACCAAATACGCGAACGTCTCGGCGGACGTGGATCTCTATCTTGCCGGCTTGCACCTCGAGGACGCGCGCGCGACGGCCAACCTGAAGAACGTCCCGCTCATGATTCAGGGTGTTTCGCAGGCGACGCTCACCGGCGGCGCGACGCTCGAGCTCTTTCCCGAGCGCGACCCGATGCTCGTCGCGATCTCGCTGCACGATCTCACGGCGGCCTTGCCGCGCACCTCGGGCCGCGCCGTGCTCGGGGTCGACGACAACCCCGACATCAGCGTGAAGCAGCCGCTGCGCGAGCCCCTCCGTGCGGCGCGCGGCGAAGCGCTCAAATGGGAGCTCGCGTTCGACCTCGCGCGCAAGGTGCGCATCACGCGCTCCGACATGGAGATCCCCTTGCGCGGGCGCCCCGTGATCGAGCTCGACGACAAAACGCGCGTCTCGGGGGACCTCGAGCTCGAGTCGGGAGGGCGCGTGCAGCTCCTCGGCAAAGGCTTCGTCATCGAGTCCGGAGAAGTGCACTTCGACACTCCCGATCCCTCCGATCCCCATCTGCGCGTCCTCGCGAGCTGGCGCGCTCCCGACGGCACCACCGTCTACGTCGACGTGGGCGGCACCATGCGCCAGGCGACGCTCCGGCTCGAGAGCGATCCGTCGCTCACGCAGCCGGAAATTCAGGCGCTCTTGCTCGGCGGCAGCTCGAACTCGAGCGGCGGCGAAGCCCAAGCCGCCGGTCTCGGTTACGGCGCCGATTTCATGGGTCAGCTCCTCGCCGACACGCCGCTCAAGCAAGTCGAGATCCGCACGGGCAACGAGACCACGGCCGACGATCTCTCCTACGCGACCTACAGCGCGGTCGTGCCCGTGGGCGACAACGTGTGGGTCGAGCTCTCCTACAAGAACCTCGAGGGCACCGGACCCGCCGAGCAGCGCGACGCCGCGAGCGCGATCATCGATTGGCGTTTCAAACGCGATTGGTCGCTCCGCACCGAAGCCGGCACCATCGGCACCGGTCTCGACCTGCTCTGGCAGTATCGCTACTAAATTCCGCGCGGGGCGTGCCGCCGAAAAATGACGTACGCTGTGCGTTCGCATGCGCCTCGCACGGGCTTGCTCGCTCTCCTTCGCATTCCTTTCACTCTGCGGTTGCGGACAGAAGGCTGACTCCGCGTCCCAAGCGGGCGACGGCGCCGGAAGTGCCGGGACCCCAGCGAGCGCCGGAGCGGCGAACGGAGGCGGCGCGAACGGAGGCAGTCCCGCGGGAAGCGCCGGAATTTCGGCGGGAGGAGCGCGCGGCGGCGCCGGCGGAGCCGGTGGCGGCAGCATCGGCGGCTCGAGCGGCGGGCACACTCCCGGCAGCGGAGGCGCCGCCGGCGGAACGTCGGGAAGCGCCGGCGCCGCGACGAGCAGCGGCGGATCGGCGGGAGCTTCGGTCGCGGGCGGCGGTGGCACGAGCGGCACGTCGGCGAGCGGCGCCGCGGGGATGCAGGGCATGGCCGGCTCGCCCACCGGCGCGCATTTCCCATTCCCCCAAAATCAACGCGTGGCGAGCTGCACGTACCCGACCGCCGCGAGCGCCGACGACGCGAAGAAAGCTTACGACGCGTGGAAGAGCGAGCTCGTCACTTCCGACGGCGCCGGCGGGCACTTGCGCGTGCAGCGCCCGAACTCGCCCGGGGCCGAACCGAATTCGACCGTCTCGGAGGGCATCGGCTACGGCATGATCCTCGCGGTCGCGTTCGACGACCAGCACACCTTCGACGAGCTCTGGAAGTACTCGCAGCTCTGGCTCGATTCGAACGGCTTGATGAACTGGTACATCAACGCCGCGGGCACGAGCGTCTCGGGCAGCGGAGCCGCGACGGACGGCGACGAAGACATGGCGTGGGCGCTCGTGATGGCCGATCGCCAGTGGGGCGGGCAGGGGAGCCTCGACAAGCCGTACCTCGACTACGCGAAGACCCAAATCAAGGCCATTTGGGACCACGAGATCGATCCGTCGAACAGCTACTTTCTCCTCGCCGGTGACACGTGGGGCGGCACCATCGTCTTCAACGCTTCCTACTTCGCTCCGACCGAATACCGGATCTTCGGGGACGTGAGCGGCGACGCGACCGGGTGGGGGCACGTGATCGACACCGGCTACACCATCCTCGCGAAGTCCTTGAACAGCGCGAGCGGCAACGCGACGAACGGGTTGGTGCCCGCCTGGTGCGACGCGAACGGCGTGCCGAAGTCGCCGCCGAACGGCAGCGCCACCAACTATCAATACGATTCGGCGCGCATCCCGTTCCGCATCGGGCTCGACTACTGCTGGTACGGCGAGGCCCGCGCGAAGACGTACCTGCCGAAGATAAGCCAATTTTTCGCCGGCATCGGCGCGAGCAAGATCGTCGACGGCTACGATCTGAACGGGACGCCGCATCCCGATCCGGATTCGGATCCGAACGGCCCGCAATCGGCCGTGTTCGTCGGCTCGGCGGCGGTGGGCGCGATGCACGACGCGACGTTCCAGAGCTTCATCGACGACGCGTACGCGCTCGTGGCGACCGGCACGCTGCTCGCGCGCAGCCGTTACTACAATCTGAGTTGGACGGCCCTGACGCTCGCGATGCTGACCGGTAACCTCGTCGAGTATCCGAGTCGCTGAACTTTGCTTCCGAGGGTGCAAATTCTCCGTCGGTGTTCGCGTTCTCCGCGCCTGAAATGAGCACGCGGAGCGCGCCGGATGTGCGAGGCTCGGCACGGTGAGCGACGCACGCGTGGTGACATCGAGGTCGCGACGTGGCGTGCTTCAGCTCGGAGCGCTCGGCGCGGTCTCGGCGCTGGTCTCGAATTGCGGCGGCCACGGCGAGGCCGGAACCGTCGGCGCCGGCGGCGGCAACGCACTCGTCGGAGGCGGCGGCAAGGCGGGCGGCGTCGTGGGCTTTCCCGGCGTCGGGGGACTCGGCGGCGGCGGCGCGCCCGTCACGACCGGCGTGATGAGCAGCGAAGATACCGAGGCAAACTTCGCGATTTCGGCGCTCCCCGATCCGGCAGCGCTCCCCCAAAATCCGAAGCTCCCGGACCCCTTCACGACGCTCGCCGGCGCGCGCGTGGCGACGAAGGCCGATTGGTTCAATCGCCGTGAGGAGCTCGTCAAGCTCGCGCAAGCGTTCGTCTACGGGACGAAGCCGCCGAAGCCCGCCAGCGTGACGGCCTCGTTCGACGCCGGCACGCTCGCGATCACCTGCGCGGACGGCGGGAGCAGCATCGATTTTTCCGTCACCATCACGCCGCCGCTCGTCGGCGTGCCGCCGTACCCGGCGCTCATCGTGCTCGGCAGCTACGCGCTGCCGCCGGTCACGGCGGGCGGCATCGCGACCATCGCGTTCAACAACGACGAGATGGCGCAGCAGCTCGACAAGACGTCACGCGGCAAGGGGAAATTCTTTGACCTCTACGGGACGAACATCGACTCCGGGTCGCTCATCGCGTGGGCCTGGGGCGTGAGTCGCGTGATTGACGCCCTCGAGCTGACGGCGCCCGCGCACGGCATCGACGTGACGCGGCTCGCGGTCACCGGCTGTTCGCGCAACGGCAAGGGCGCGCTCGCGTGCGGCGCCTTCGACGAACGCATCGCGCTCACGATCCCCCAGGAATCCGGCTCCGGCGGCGCGGCGAGCTGGCGCATCGCCGACGACGAAAAGGCGAACGGCCAGAACATCCAAACCGCGAGTGAAATCATCGGTGAGAACGCCTGGCTCGGCACCGGCTTCAATCAGTTCGCCAACGCGACGAGCAAGCTCCCGCTCGATCAACACGAAGTGATGGCGCTCTGCGCGCCGCGCGGACTGCTCGTGCTCGAGAACGACATCGACTGGCTCGGCCCCGTCGCGACTTACGGCGCATCGAAGGCGGCGCACAAGGTGTACGAGGCGCTCGGCATCCCGAACAACATGGGCATCGCGCTCTCCTCGCCGCACAACCACTGTCAGCTGCCGAGCGACCAAGCGCTCGACCTTTACGCCTTCGTCATCGCGTTCTTGCTCGGCGGCGCCGCGAACACGGCGGTCGATTCGACCACGCGCGGCATCACGCTCGACGAAACCAAGTGGGTCGACTGGACCGTCCCGACGCTCGCCTGAGTAGGGCGGACGCGAAGCGGACGCGGGGGTCCGGGGCGCAAGCCCCGGCGGTGCATTAGGGCGCCTTGTCGACCGCCTCGCCGGCGAGCGGGTACCCGCGCGACTTCCAGACGAGAATGCCTTCGTCGATGACGGCGGTGTGCTTGTAGCCGCGCTGGCGGAGGGCATCGACGACGGCGCCGGACGCGTGATGCGGGCACGCGCAATACGCGAGCACCCAGGTGCCGTCGTTCGGGATGCGGTCGAGCTCCGTGCCGTTGTAATACGGCGCCGAAATCGCGCCCGGAATGTGGAAGGCGATCCAATCCGCGGGCGAACGCGCGTCCACGATCACGAGCTTCCGGTGCTCGGCGAGTGCCTGCTTCACCTCGTCGGCGGGCACGAAGCGATCCTCGCGCAGGGTGAAGTTCGGCGGCTTGCCCTTCGGGTTCAAGACGACCGGTAGGTTCTCCGGAACCTTCGCCACGGTCGGCGCCGGCAGCGCCACCGTCTTACTCCCGATGAACGCGACGAGATCCTCGATGTCCTGCGCGGGCGTGAGCTCGGTGCCGAAGGCGGGCATCGGCGTCGGCGGCCGGCCGTTCACGATCGCGTAGCGCAGAAAATCGGGCGTCGCTTGCGCCAGGAATTGAGGATTGAAGAGGCTCACCGCCGTCTTGCGCTCGGTCGGCGTGCCGTGACACCTCTCGCAGTTGTCGTGAAAGAGCACGGCGCCGCGCACCGCGTCGCCTTTGAGCTCCGAGTGCGGCAGGCTCACCGGCTGAGGGCCGTGCGAGCGCAGAAAGGCGAGGAGCGCGCGAATGTCGGCTTCCTCGAGCGGCCCCTGCCGGCTCTTGCCGTAGGCGCCCATGGCGGTGCTCGGTCGCCCGTTGCGGATGGCGTCGGCGATGAAGCCGTCGGAAGCGCTCTCGAGAAAGGTGCGCGTGACGAGCGACGGGGCGTTGTCCGCCGCGTAGCCCGTCGCGTCCTTCGCGTGACAGAGCGCGCAGTAACGCGCGTAGAGCGCCGCGCCCTGCGCCACGAGATCGGCACTCGCCGGCGGCGGCGCGCTCGAGGTGGCGTGCGCGGTCGACGTCGCGGCCGAGGGTCCGCCGTCGGCGGCCGGATGGCGCGCGCACGCGGCGAGGAAAAGAACGGCGGCGACGGACGCGCGAGCGGGGAGCAAACCGAACACGCCTGAGAGTGATGACGGCATCGACAAGGACACGCGCGGCGGCGCTCATGGTGATAGCCGAGCCGCGGGCGCGGAGTATAATCGCCGAGCCGACCATGGGAACGATGAGCCCCATCCACTGGCTCTTGGTAGCCATCGTGCTCCTTGCGCTTTTCGGGCCGAAAACGCTGACGAAGGTCGGGCGCACCGCCGGCCGCGGGATGCGCACCGTGTCGGACGTGAAGCGGGATCTGTCGAACGTGCCGAAGCAGGTGCTGTCCGAGCCGCCGCCTCGCGCGCCCCGCGATCCGAAGAGCTGACGACCTGCGCGGGTGGGCGGCCGCGGCCGCGTGTCTCCCGCCCCACACGGAGCGCGCACCAGGACGGGCTAAGTGAGTGATTTCGCCCGTCTTTGCCGAAGGAACGCGCGTTGCTGTCGTCGTGCTCCATGTTGTTCGTCGCCGCCGCTCCTGCCGCGCTCGCCGTCTTCTTGTTCGCCTCGGTGCTGACGCTGTGCCCGCCTCCAGGTGGGAAACGCCATCACACCGGGGCCGCCGAGCGATCCTGATCTCCTGTTCATGTAGGCGCGCGACTTACTGTCGAACCTGAGGTTTTTCCTTATGGTTTTCACACCGCGCATTGTTGACAGAACCCTCGGTCGACCCGTAGGTTCGGCTGGTCCAGTGGGAAATAGTGGGGCTGAGTGTCAACCCAGCCCGCCCAGTGGTGAGCCAACCCAAAACCGAGCCGATGTTCCGCGGGCACTTCATGCACAGCGTCGATGCGAAAGGTCGCATCAGCTTGCCCGTGCGCTTTCGCGAGCTCGTCGCCGCGAACGGCGATCAGCGCATCGTGCTCGCGCCGGATCTGTTCGACCCGTGCCTGCACCTCTACCCGATGCGCGCTTGGGAGTCGCTCGAGCAGAAGGTGATGGAGCTGCCGAGCCTCGCGCGAAGCAGCGTGCGGTTTCGACGGCTCTACGTGTCGGCCGCCGTCGAGTGCGAGCTCGACGCGTCGGGTCGCGTGCTGATCCCTCCGACGCTCCGCGAGCGTGCTCGGCTCGACAAGGACGCGGTCTGGGCGGGCATGGGACAGCTGCTCGAGCTCTGGTCGAAAGCGGAGTGGGAGCGCTCGCTCGCGATGACGCCGGAAGAGGCCGGCGAGCTTCGCTCCGCGCTCGAACAGGTCAAACTATGATGGCCGCCGCACGCATCGACAGTGAGCCCGCGTTCAACCACGCGTCCGTCATGCTGGGCGAGGTCGTGGCGGCCTTCGGCGAGCTCGCGAGCGGCGTCATCGTCGACGCGACGGCGGGCGGCGCCGGGCACTCCGCCGCGCTGCTCCGCGCGCTGCCCGGCGTGCGCGTGCTCTCGTTCGATCGCGATCCGCGCGCGGTCGCGGCGGCGAGCGCGGAGCTCGCCTCGTTCGGGGAGCGCGCCGAGGTCGTGCACGCGGCGTTTTCGGAAATCGGCGGCTGCCTCGACGCACGCGGACTCACGCGCATCGACGGGCTGCTCGCCGATCTCGGCGTGAGCTCCGAGCAGCTCACCGATCCCGGACGCGGCATGAGTTTCCGCGCGGCGGGCCCCGTCGACATGCGCATGGACCCGACGCGCGGCGAGACGGCGCGCGAGCTCATCGAGCGCGTGTCGCAAGAGGAGCTCGCCGACATCATTTTCGAGCTCGGCGACGAGCGCGCGTCGCGACGCATCGCGCGCTGCATCAAGCAGGCGCTCGCCGCCGACCGCCTCGGCGACACGCTCGATCTGCGACGCGCGGTCGTGCGCGCCGTGGGGCCGCGCCGCGTGGGCGGCGTCGACCCGGCGACGCGTACGTTCCAGGCGCTGCGCATGGCGGTGAACGGCGAGGTGCCGGAGCTCCGCTCGCTCTTGGCGCTCGCGCGCGGGCGGGTGCGCTCGGGCGGCTTGGTCGCGTTCATCAGCTTCCATTCGACGGAAGATCGCGCGGTGAAGCGCGAGTTCGTCGGGCGCAACGAGTGGGAGCCGCTCAGCAAGAAGCCGCAGGTGCCGAGCGAGCTCGAGGTCGAACGGAACCTGCGCTCGCGCAGCGCCAAGCTTCGGGTCGCGCGTCGAATTCCGCCGAGCGGACCCGGCGAGGAGCCGCCGGCGTGAAGAGCGAGCGCACCTTTCTCGTGCTCTGGACGCTCGCCGTGACCGCCGCGACGGCGGCGTTCGTGCTCGATCTGTCGCTCCGGGTGCGCTCGGTCGAGCTCGGTTACGAGCTCGGGCGCACGCATGCTCACATCGCGCGGCTGCGCGAAGTGAAGCGCGTGCTCGAGCTCGAGCTCTCGAGCCACAAGACGCCCGAGCGCGTCGAGTTCGTCGCGCGGACGCTGCTCGGGATGAGCGAACCCACGCCGGACCGCATTCTGCCCGCGGGCGCGCTGCCCGCCGATCCGGAGGGCGTCCCGAGCGTCGCCGCGTCCGCCTCGGCGCCCGCCGCGCCGCCGGAGGATCAGGATCCATGATCGACGAGGCGGCACGCGCGCGCTGGGTCCGCGTTCGGATGGGGCTCCTGTGCGGCGTGCTCGCTCTCGGCCTCGGGCTCGTCGTGCAGTCGGCGTACTCGATCATGGTCGAGGACGGCTCGGGCTGGCGCGAGATCGCCGAATCGCAGCGGCAGCGGCGCCTGCACGTGGCGCCGAAGCGCGGCGCCATCTACGATCGCAACGGCGACGCCCTCGCCGTCAGCGTCGAGGTGCCGAGCGCGAGCCTCGACGCGGTCGAGCTCTTGCGCGGCGTCGAGCCGCAGAAGATCCCGCTCGTCGCGCGCGACGCCGCGAACCGCATCGGCGCCGTCCTGAGCCTCGATCCTGCGCCAATCGAGCGCAAGATCCTCGCCAAGCGCCGCTTCGCGTGGCTCAAGCGGCAGCTCACCGTGGACGAGGCCGAGGGCGTGCGCAAGCTCGCGAGCGGCGAGGACGGCCAGGAGCCGCTGCACGGCATCGTGGTCGAGGGCGAAGGCCGCCGCTATTACCCGCGCCGCGAGCTCGCCGGTTCGTTGCTCGGGTTCGTCGCGCCCGACGGCGAGGGCAAGGACGGCCTCGAATACTCGCTGAACGAGGAGCTCGCCGGTCACGTCGAAGAGCTCCGGGGCCTCCGCGATCGCTCGGGGCGCCTCCTGTTTTCGGAAGGCGCGCAGGACGAGCGGGCGCTCGCCGGTCACAGCGTCACCTTGAGCATCGACCAGGGTCTGCAGCACGTCGCCGAGCACGAGCTCCAGGCGGCGGTGCGCACGTTCGAGGCGGCGGGCGGTTCCGTCGTCGCGGTCGACCCTGCGACCGGCGAAATCCTCGCGCTCGCGAGCTTCCCGAACTTCAATCCGAACGATTACTCCGAGAGCGACCCGGAAGCGCGGCGCATGCACGCCACGTCCGACGTGTTCGAACCGGGCTCCACCACCAAGATCTTCACGGTTTCCGCCGCCCTCGCTGCCGGCACCGTCAAGCCCACCGACAAGCTCTACTGCGAAAAAGGCAGCATGGCGGTGGACAACGTCATCATCCACGACACTCACCCGTCGGAGTGGTTGACGATCGCGCAGGTGCTCGCCCTCTCGTCGAACATCTGCGCCGCCAAAATGGGCCTCGGGCTCGGCGGCGACAAACTCTACGAGGCCTTCCGTCGCTTCGGCTTCGGCGAAGAGACGGGCGTCGGCGTGCCCGGTGAGGCGAGCGGCACGCTGAGGCCGAAGGGACGACCGTGGGTGCCGGTGGAAACGGCGTCGGCGGCGTTCGGTCACGGCATCGGCGTCACGAACATGCAGCTCGCGATGGCGGCGGCCGCGGTCGCCAACGGCGGCGAGCTGATGGATCCCATTCTGGTGAAGAAGGTCGTCACGGCCAACGGCGAGCTCGTGCGCGAGACGGCGCCCCACGTGCGGCGGCGCGTCATTCCCGAGCACGTCGCGCGGAGCGTCGCGGAGCTCCTCGTCGCCGTGACCGAGGGCGAGGGCACCGGCGTCGAAGCGGCCATCAACGGCTACCGCGTCGCGGGCAAGACGGCGACGGCGCAAAAGGCCGAGCCGGGCTCGTCGCGCTACTCGCTCGATCGCTTCGTCGCATCCTTCGTCGGCTTCGTGCCGGCCGAAAAGCCCGTGATCGCCATCGCCGTCACGATCGACGAGCCGATGGTCGAGCACGCCGGCGGTGCGGTGGCGGCCCCCGTGTTCCGCCGCGTCGCCGAAGCCGCGCTCGAGCTCCGCGGGCTCGTGCCGCGCGGCCAGGAGCACGCCGACATGGCCGTGCTCGCGCACAGCCCCGATCCGGCGAACGCCGCGATGGAGGCGATCCGCCGCGCCGAGGGCAAGCGCCCCGCGATTCAGGAAGGCGCGGTCGTCAACGGTCCGGTGCCGGCCGGCAAGGTTCGCGTGCCCGACATGACCGGCTGGCCCGCGCGCGAGGCGTTGAAGCGGGCGTTCGAGCTCGGCGTCACGCCGCGCTTCTCGGGCTCGGGCCTGCTCGTGAATCAGACGCCGGCGCCGGGCATGGTGATGGACAAGGGTCAGGAGCTCACCCTCGTGTTCGAGCCGGCGTCATGACGAACCGAGGCATCACGCTGCCGACGCAGGCCGAAGTGAGCCTGCTCGACGTGGGGCTCGCGCTCGCGCCCTTCACGCCGCGCCTCGAGGGCGACGGTTCCGTGCGCGTGGCGGGCGTGCGTCAGGATTCGCGCCGGGTCGAGCCGGGCGACCTGTTCGTGGCGCGACCGGGCGAACGCTCGAAGGGTCTCGATTTCGTCCCGGAGGCGCTGCGGCGCGGCGCCGTCGCGCTGCTCGTCGAGGACGGCACCGACGCGAAGGTGTTCGGCGTGCCCGTGCTCGCGGTGAAAAACGCCCGCGCGGCGCTCGCGTTCGCGGCCGAGCGCGTCTACGGCGCGCCGAGCAAGAAGCTCGCGGTCGTCGGCATCACCGGCACGAACGGCAAGACCACGACGAGCGTCCTCGTCGAACACGCGCTCCGCGAGCTCGGCGCCCGGCCCGCGCGGCTCGGCACGCTCGGCTTCTCGTTCGGCGACGAGCAGGTCGAAGGGGGGCTCACGACGCCCGAGGCGGACGACATCTCGCGCTCGATCGCGAGCGTGGCGGGCGCGGGCGGCACTCACTTCGTGATGGAGGTGTCGAGCCACGCCCTCTCGCTCGCGCGCGTCGACGCGCTGCACTTCCGCGTCTCGGCGTTCACCAACCTGACGCAAGATCACCTCGACTTTTACGCGTCGCTCGCCGACTACGGCGCCGCCAAAGCGCGGCTCTTCACCGAGCTCCGTCCCGACGCGTCGGTCGTCGCCGTCGACGGTGATTTCGGGATCTGGCTCGCCGAGCGCGCGCGCGGCCGCGTGACGACGACCGGCCGTTCCGCGGACGCCGCGCTCCGTCCGAGCTCGAGCGTGATCGACGCGCTCGGCATTCGCGCCGACCTGATCACGCCGGAGGGCCCGGTCCGGCTCGAATCCCGCCTCACCGGCGAGCACAACCTCGAGAATCTCCTCACCGCGCTCGGCGTGCTCGTCGAGCTCGGGTACGAGGCCGCCGCGGCCGCGCGCGCCCTCGGTTCGGCGCCGCCCGCTCCGGGGCGCTTCGAGCGCTGCGACGAGGACGCGGACGACATTCGGGTGTTCGTCGATTACGCGCACACGCCCGACGCGCTCGCTCGCGTGCTCGGCGCCGTTCGCCGCATCACGCCGGGTGAAGTCATCTGCGTTTTCGGCTGCGGCGGCGATCGCGACCCGAGCAAGCGGCCGAAAATGGGCATGGCGGCGGCGCTCGGTTCGCATCGCGCGCTCGTGACGACCGACAATCCGCGGAGCGAGCAGCCGGCGGCCATCGCGCGCGAGGTCGAGGAGGGGCTCGCGGAGGGCCCGGCGCGTTACGAAGTCGAGCTCGACCGTGCTCGCGCGATCGAGCGCGCCGTGCTCGAAGCGAAGGCGGGCGACAGCGTGCTCATCGCGGGTAAGGGGCACGAGCCGTACCAAATCGTCGGCGCCGAGCGACGCCCGTTCGACGATCGCGTCGAGGCGCGGCGCGCGCTCGCGCTGCGGCGCGCCGGGAAGGGCGGCTGATGGCGAGCGGTCTGCCGCAGAATCAGGCGCGCTTCACGCTCGGCGAGGTGGCGCAGGCGACGGGCGGCGCGCTCGTCGCGAGCGCGGACGCGAGTCTCGTCGTCACCGGAGTTCAAACGGACAGCCGCGAGGCGCTCGCGGGCAAGCTGTTCGTCGCGCTCGGCGGCGAGCGCTTCGACGGCCACGCGTTCGCCAAACAAGCCGTGGCGAACGGCGCGGCGGCCGTCGTGGCCGAGCGCGACGTGGGCGACGTCGGTGTCCCGGTCGTGCGCGTGGCCTCCACGCTCGGTGCGCTCGGCGCGCTCGCCGGCGCGCACCGGCGGCGCTTCGCGACGCAAGTCGTCGGGGTCGCCGGCTCCGCGGGCAAAACGACGACGCGGAGCGCGGTCGGCGCACTGCTCGAGCTCGTCGCGCCGGGCGCCGTGCACCAGACGCGCGGCAACTTGAACAACGCGATCGGCGTCCCGCTCGTGCTGCTCGGGCTCGCAGCGCGCCACCGTTTCGCCGTCGTCGAGATCGGCACCAACGTCACGGGCGAGGTGGCGATGCTCACGGCCCTGGCCGCGCCCGACGCGGGCGTGCTCACGCTGGTCGGCGTCGAGCACAGCGAAGGCCTCGGTGATCTCGACGCCATCGAGCGCGAAGAAGGCGCCCTTTTTGCGGGGGTTCGCTCCGGCGGCACGGCGATCGGCAACGCCGACGACCCTCGCGTCGCCCGCCAGCTCGCGCGCTTTTCGAGCCTCCGGCGGGTTCGCTACGGGTTCGGCGCCGGCGCGGACGTGCGCTGCGTGAGCCGCGCGGCGGCGGGCGTGGGGCGTCAGCGCGTCACCCTGCAGGGTGTGAAGGGCGAGCTCGAGCTCGAGCTCGGTTTGCTCGGCGAGGCGGGCGCGTACGCGGCGCTCGCGGCCGTGGCCGTCGCCGAGGCGCTCGGCGTGGAGCTGCCGGACGGCGAGCGCCTTTCCCGCGCGCTCTCGGCCGCGGGCGAGCCGGGGCGGCTCGAGGCGCACGAGCTCGCCGACGGCACCGTCGTGCTCGACGACGCCTACAACGCGAATCCGGCGAGCGCCGTCGCGTCGCTGAGGACGGCCGGCGAGGTGGCGCACGATCGCAACGCGCGACTCGTGCTCGTGTTCGGTGAAATGCGCGAGCTCGGCGCCCTGTCCGCGAGCGAGCACGCGAGGCTCGGCGAGGCGATCGCGACGAGCGGCGCCGCGGAGCTCATCGCCGTGAGCGGCGACGCGCGTTTTTACGTGGATCCGGCCGCGAAAGCGGGCGTGACGAGCGTCTTCACGGCGGACGCCGAAGCCGCGCTCGCCGCCGCGCGCGCGCGCGTACGGCCGGGCGACGTCGTGCTCGTCAAGGCGTCGCGCGGGGTGCGGGCCGAGCGCGTGGTGGCAGGACTGCTCGGGCGAGGTCCGGCTTGATCTACGAGCTCCTCTACCCCTTCCGGCACCTGACCGGCCTCGGCTGGCTCAACGTGCTCCGCTACCCGTCGTTCCGCGCGATCATGTCGGCGCTGACGGCGATGGTGGTCTCGTTCCTGGTCGCGCCGTGGTTCATCGCCAAGCTCCGCGGCAAGCAGATCAGCCAGATCATTCGCGAGGAGGGGCCGGCGACGCATTTCGCGAAGCGCGGCACGCCCACGATGGGCGGCGCGCTCATCCTGCTCAGCGTGCTCGTGCCGACGATGCTCTGGGCCGACGTGAAGAACGTCTTCGTGATCGCGACCGCCGCCGTCACGGCCGGCTACGGCGCGGTCGGCTACCTCGACGATCGGCTGAAAATTCAGGCCGTGAGCTCGCGTGGACTCGCCGGACGCTACAAGCTCGTCGGCCAGTTCGGCATCGGCGGAGCCGCCGTCGCGTACCTCTTCTTGACGCACGACGACCTGCCCGCTCGCTGGGTCGAGATGCGAACGCGCTTGTCCTTGCCGTTTCTCGCGTTCGACAAGCACCCGTTGTCGCTGCCGCTCGGTCTCTACGCGGTGCTCGCGCTCGTGTTCGTGGTGTTCATGAGCAACGCCGTGAACCTCACCGACGGCCTCGACGGCCTCGCGATCGGTCCGGTCGTCATCAACGCCGGCACGTATTCGCTCTGGGCGTACGTCGCCGGCTCGGTGCTCTTCGGGCGTCCGCTCGCGACGTACCTCGACGTCGCGGGCTTTCCCGAAATGGTGGAGCTTGCCGTCTACGGAGCCGCGGTGGTCGGCGCCGGTATCGGCTTCCTCTGGTACAACACGTACCCCGCGCAGGTGTTCATGGGGGACGTGGGCTCGCTCTCGCTCGGCGGCGGGCTCGGCATGTGCGCCGTGATCACGAAGACCGAGCTTTTAGCCCTGATTTTGGGCGGAATTTTCACGATCGAGGCCGCGAGCGTCATCACGCAAGTCGTCTCCTTCAAGCTCTTCAAGAAGCGCGTCTTCTTGATGGCGCCGATCCACCACCACTACGAAAAGAAGGGCTGGCCCGAGCCGCGCATCATCGTTCGTTTCTGGATCATCTCCGTCTTGCTCGCGCTCGTCGCGCTCTCCTCGTTGAAGCTCAGGTGACCATGGCTTTCTCGGGCTCCGTTCCTCCAGTTTCGACGCGCCGCTCGGGCTCGCTCGACAGCGTGCTCGCCGCCGCGGGCATCGCGCTCCTCGGCTTCGGCGTGGTGATGGTCTACACCTCGAGCGTCGTCGAAGCGACGACGACCTTTCGCGACCCGCAGTACTTTCTCGTCCGGCAGACGATCTACGCGGTGTTCGGCTTGCTCACGATGATCGCGGCGTCGCGCTTCGATTACCACCGCATCAAGCCGTTCACCTACCCCATCCTCGGCGTCGTGACGGTGCTGATGATCCTCAGCGTGACCGGCTTCGGCCACACGGGCGGCGGCGCGGCGCGCTGGCTCGCGATCGGCCCCATTCACGTGCAGCCGTCCGAGATGGCCAAGCTCGCGCTGATTTTTTGGCTCGCGTACTCGCTCGAGAAGAAGCGCGAGAAAATGAAGAGCTTCTCGATCGGCATGCTGCCGCACTTTTTGATGGCCGGCTTCCTGATGCTCCTCTGCTTGAAGCAGCCGGACTTCGGCGGCGCCGTCGTGCTCTTGTTCCTCACGTTCGCGCTGCTCTTCGTCGCGGGCGCGCGGCTCGGCTACTTGCTCGGGGCGGGGATGTTGGGCGCGCTGTTCGCGGCGTGGGCCGTGCGCTTCACGAGCTACCGGTGGGAACGCATGCTCGCCTGGTTCAACATGAGCGAGCACCGGCAGGATCTCGCGTACCAGCCGTTCCAATCCGTCATGAGCTTCGGCTCGGGCGAAATCAGCGGCCTCGGTCTCGGCAAAGGACTCCAGGTCTTGTACCTGCCGGAGGCGCACACCGACTTCATCTCGGCCATCATCGGCGAGGAGCTCGGGTTCATCGGGATTCTCGTCCTCTGCGCCGCCTACACGCTGATCGTCGCCCGCGGCATTCGCGCCGCGCTCCACGCGGAAGACGAGTACGGCTCGTACATCGCGTTCGGCATTTCGGTGCTCTTCGGCGCGCAAGCCCTGGTGAACCTCGCGGTCGCGATGGCCATGCTGCCGACCAAAGGCCTCACGTTGCCGTTCGTGAGCTACGGCGGGTCGTCGCTGCTCGTGAGCTCGGCGGCGATGGGCGTTTTGCTCGCCGTGTCGCGCGGGACCAAGGCGCGGAACGCGCGCGTCGAGCCCCAGGGACCCGACCCGGAAGCGAGCGCCGTGCTCGTCACGCAGGCGGGGGAAGGCAGCACCGCATGAGTCGCGCTCCTAGCTCGCGCACGCTCCTCTTCGCCGGCGGCGGCACCGGCGGCCACGTGTTTCCGATGATCGCCGTCGCGGAGGTCGTGCGCGAGCTCGCGCCCGACGTGCGGCTCGTGTTCGTCGGCACGGAGCGCGGGCTCGAGTCGAAGCTCGTTCCGGCGCGCGGCTACGAGCTCGAGCTCATGCGCGTGCTCCCGCTGCGCGGCGCCGGCGTTTCCGGCTTTCTGCGCGGCGTCGCGCGCGCCGCCGCGGCGTTGCCCGAAGGGCGCGCGCTCGTGCGGCGCTTGACGCCGGCCGCCGTGCTCTCGGTCGGCGGCTACGCGGCGGGCCCGGTGTCGCTCGCGGCTTGGACGCTCGGGGTGCCCCTCGCGCTGCTCGAGCCGAACAGCGTGATGGGCCTCGCGAACCGACTCGTCGCGCCGCTCGCAGGGCGCGGGTACGTCGCCTTCGCCGAGGCCGAGCGTCATTTTCGCCGGGGCCGCGCCCTCCGCGCCGGCGTGCCGCTCCGTCCCGGGTTTCGCCCGGTCCCGTATCCCGCTCCGAACGAAACGGCGTCGAGTGCGCTCCGTCTCCTCGTCCTCGGCGGGAGCCAGGGTGCGAAGGCGCTGAACGAAGCCGTGCCGCGCGCCGCGGCGAAGCTCGGCGCCGCGGTGACGGTCACCCATCAATGCGGCCCGGCGCACGCCGAAGCGGTGCGCGCGCTCTACGCCGAGCTCGGCCTCGCCGGCACGGCGCGCGTCGTGCCCTTCATCGACGACATGCCCGCGGCGCTCGCGGCGGCCGATCTCGTCGTCGGGCGCTCCGGAGCGGGCGCGCTCGGCGAAATGTGCGCGATCGGGCGCCCTGGGCTCTTGGTGCCGTACCCGTTCGCGGCCGGCGACCATCAGCGGGTGAACGCCGACGCGCTCGTGCGCGCGGGCGGCGCCGTGAGTCTCACGCACAGCGAGGCCTCGGTCGAACGGCTCGCCCGTGAAATCGGAGCGCTGGCCGACGATCGGCCGCGGCTGACGCGCATGGCGGCCGCCGCGCGTGACTTCGGCAGGCCCGACGCCGCGCGCTCGGTCGCGCTCGATCTCTTGAAGCTCGCCGGGCTCCTCGCCGGCGACCGAGCGCAGGGTGAGCCCGCTCGTCGCCGTCCGCCCGAAGGCGGCGGCCTGCTGCTCTCCCAGGAGACCGCCTAGTCATGTTTCGCGGTCGCGTGCGTCACGTGCACTTCATCGGCGTCGGCGGGATCGGCATGAGCGGGCTCGCCGAAATTCTGCGCACGCTCGAGTTCGACGTGTCCGGCTCCGATTTACGCGAAGGCGAGAACACGCGGGCGCTCGCGCGGCTCGGCGTGCGCATCGACGTGGGGCACCGCGCCGAGAACGTCCGTGGGGCCGACGTCATCGTCTATTCGAGCGCCATCGACCCCCAAAACCCAGAAATCGTGGCGGCGCGCGCCCTCGGCGTCCCGATCATTTCGCGCGCGGAGATGCTCGCCGAGCTCATGCGCGTCAAATACGGCGTCGCGATCGCGGGCTCGCACGGCAAAACCACGACGACCTCGCTCGTCGCGACCATCCTCCGTGCGGCGGGCTTCGATCCGACGGTGGTCGTCGGCGGGCGCATGGCGGCGCTCGGCAGCAATGCGCGACTCGGCGCGGGCGATCTGCTCGTGGCCGAAGCCGACGAGAGCGACGGCTCGTTCTTGCGCCTCACGCCGACGATCGCGGTCGTCACGAACATCGACCCCGAGCACCTCGACTTTTACGGCACGCACGAAGCGCTGAAGGACGCCTTCGTCCAGTTCACCGAAAAGGTGCCGTTTTACGGCCTGGCCGTCTTGTGCCTCGACCACCCGCACGTGCAGGAGCTCCTGCCGCGCATGAAACGGCGGCACGTGACCTACGGCCTGTCGCCGCAGGCCGATTATCACGCGCGGGCCATCGAAATGAAGGGGTTGAGCTCGCACTTCGTCGCGTACCGGCGGAACGAGCCGCTCGGCGAGTTCACGCTGCGCATGCCGGGCCGGCACAACGTGCTCAACACGCTCGCGGCCATCGCCGTCGCGGACGAGCTCGAGGTGCCGCTCGACGTGACGAAGCAAGCGCTCGCCTCCTTCAACGGCGTCGCGCGCCGGTTCACGATCGTGGCCGAAGTCTCGGGCGTCGCCCTGGTCGACGACTACGGGCACCACCCCGCCGAGGTGCAGGCGACGCTCGCGGCCGCGCGCGGAGCCTATCCGGGCCGGGTGATCGTCGCGTTTCAGCCTCACCGCTACTCGCGCACCGAGCTCTTGTTCGACGAGTTCACGCGCGCCTTCAACAACGCCGACGCGCTCTTTCTCGTGGATATTTACGCCGCCGGCGAGAAGCCGATCCCGAACGTCACCGCCGAGCGGCTCGCGCGCGGCATCGCCGAACACGGCCACCACTCGGTGAGCCACGTGAAAGACCGCGCCACGCTGCCCGACCAGATCGCGCGCATCGCGGAGCCGGGCGACGTGGTCATCGCGCTCGGCGCCGGCGACATCAACAAGATCTTGCCCGCCATCGCGACCGAGCTCAACGCTCGGGCCACCCAACGAGGTCCCGCATGAGACCGCGAGCGCCGAGCTTCCACGGAGCCGCCGTGTCCGCCCCGAACGAGGACGGCGCCGTCGGTGAAAGTCCGCCGCCCGGCAAAGCAGCGCCGCGGAAGGCGGTGCGCGGCACCTCGCCGCCGAGCGCGGCGCCGGGAATTGGGGAGCGTCTCTTCGCGGGTCTGAAGCTCTTGGCCGGGCTCGCCGTGGTGGTGGCTGCCTCGTCGGCGGTCGCCTACAGCCTCCACCGCTACGCGCTCACGACGACGCGCTTCGGCATCCGCGACGTCGACCTCGAGGGCGCCAAGCGCTTTTCGCCCGACGAAGTGCGGACCCTCGCGGGCATCGAGCTCGGCAAGAACCTCTTCGCGTTCGACACCCGCGCCGCGGAAGAGAAGCTCCTGCGTAACCCCTGGGTGAGCTCGGCGCACGTGCTCCGCAAGCTCCCGAACACGCTGCGCGTCGAGATCACCGAGCGCGACGCCGCGGCCGTGGCCGTGCTCGGCGACCGGCCGTTCCTCGTCACCTCCGACGGCGAGCCGTTCAAGGAGGTGGCCGCCGACGATCCGAACGACCTCCCCATCCTCACGGGTGTTTCGGCCGGCGACTGGGCGCGCGACCGCGTGGGGTCGGAAGAGCGGCTCCGGAGCGGTGTCGATCTCGTCCGGCAGTACGAGCGGCTCGCGATGGCGAAGGTGCACCCGGCCGAAGAGGTGAATCTCGCCGCCTCCGGCTACACGGTGCTGACGGTCGGGCGCCAGGGCATCGCGCTCGAGCTCGGGCGCGCGCCGTTCGCGCGCAAGCTCGCCATGGCCGCCGAAGTCGTGGGTGAGCTCGCGGCCAAGGGTCGCACGCCCGGCCTCGTCTTCTTGGACAACGAAGCGCACCCCGAGCGCGTCGTCGTGAGGATGCGATGAGAATCGTCGTACGCGACCCCGGCGCAAATTTGGCCCCGCGCGAGCCAGCATGGCAGCGTCCGTCGAGTCTCGAAGAGCAGCCACGATGGAACGCATGGACATGAAAAACCCCCCGGCACAAAGCGGGATCGTCGTGGGTCTCGACCTCGGGACCACCAAGGTCTCGGCCGTGGTGGGCGAGGTCGATGCCGACGGCATCACCATCCTCGGTGTCGGCAACGTGCCCTGCCGCGGTCTGCGCAAGGGCGTCGTCAGCAACATCGATCAAACCGTGCGCAGCATCCGGGAAGCCGTCGATGCCGCGCAGACGATGGCCGGCGTCGAGATCGACACGGTGTACGTGGGCGTGGCGGGGAGCCACATCCGCTGCCAGGTGTCGGACGGCGTGTGCGCCATCTCGGGCCGCGAAGTGACGCGGGCGGACCTCGAGCGCGTGCTCGAGGGGGCGCGCGCGATTCCGGTCGACGCCGACCGCATGATCCTCCACGCCCTCCCGCGCGAGTACGTGGTCGACAATCAGGACGGCATCCACGACCCGATCGGGATGAGCGGGGTGCGGCTGCAGGTGCGCGTCAATCTCGTGACGGCCGCGACCTCGTGCATCCAGAACGTCGTCCGCTGCGTCGAGCGCTGCGAGCTCGAGGTGGCCGACATCGTGCTCGAGCCGCTCGCGAGCGCGGACGCGGTCCTGAGCGAGGACGAAAAGGAAATCGGCGTCGCCGTCATCGACGTGGGCGGCGGCACGACGGATCTGCTCCTCTTCGCCGACGGCGGCATCGCGCACACGAGCGTGATCCCGGCGGGCGGCAACAACATCACGCTCGACGTCGCCGCGGGTCTGCGCACTCCGGTCGCCGAGGCCGAACGCCTCAAGCGCAACTACGGCTGCGCGCTCGGTCGCATGATCGCGGACGACGAGGAAATCGAGGTCCCGGGCGTCGGCGGCCACGCCCCGCGCCGCGTCGCGCGCCGGCTGCTCTCCGACATCATCGAGCCGCGCGTCGAAGAGATCTTCGGCGAAGCCCGGCGCCGCATCGAAGAGACGGGCCTGCTCGAGCAGGTGAGCTCGGGTTGCGTGCTGACGGGTGGCGCCGCGCTGATGGAAGGTATGGTCGAGTGCGCGCAGGAGATCCTCGGCATGCCGGTCCGGCTCGGTTTCCCGGTCGGCGTGAAGGGCATTTTTCAGCTGGTGCAGGGGCCGCAGTACGCGACGGGCGTCGGGCTCGTGCGTTACGGGGCGACCCAACTCTCCGAGCACGCCGCGCACGCGCGCGAGGAGCGTCACGGTGCGGAGCCCGCGAAGCAGCTCGCGGAGGCGCCGGCCGGCGCCAAGGGAACCAGGATTTGGGAGTGGGTCCGCGCCGCGTTTTAGGCGGCTGACTCAAGCAGACGAGACGACGGTGCCGAGACAGAAGGCGAGACGACGATGAGCTTTTCAATCGAATTCGCAGAGGAATCGCGGACCTACAATGCGCGAATCAAGGTGATCGGGGTCGGTGGCTCCGGGGGGAACGCCATCAACACGATGATTCACTTCGGGCTCGAGGGCGTCGAGTTCGTCACCGTGAACACGGACGCTCAAGCGCTCGGCTCGAACGCCGCGGCGGAGAAGATCGCCATCGGCCAGAACGTGACGCGCGGCCTCGGCGCCGGCGCCGATCCGGAGCGCGGCCGCAAAGCGGCGCTCGAAGACGTGAACCGGCTCAAGGAAATCGTGATGGGCGCCGACATGGTGTTCGTCACGGCCGGCATGGGCGGCGGCACCGGCACCGGCGCGGCCCCCATCGTCGCGCAGCTCGCGCGCGAAGCCGGCGCGCTCACGGTCGGCGTGGTGACGAAGCCCTTCGCGTTCGAGGGCAAGCTGCGTGCTCGCCGCGCCGATCAGGGCATCCAGGCGCTCCCCG
>DATJXW010000282.1:0-11753 GCA_035499895.1 Polyangiaceae bacterium
AACAAGGGCACGTGATGGCCACGAGCCCGGCGAGAAAGCCGTTCACGATGGCCGCGGTGTCCCACTTCTTCACCTGGTAATACGAGACGAACTCGGCCGCGATGCCGCCGGCGCACGCGGCGAGCGTCGTGTTCATGGCGACGCGACCGACGCCGGCGTGATCCATGATCGACAGCGTCGAGCACGGATTGAAGCCGTACCAGCCGAACCAGAGGATGAGGCCGCCGATCACGGCGATGGTGAGATCGTGCGGCAGCATCGGGCCGCCGCCGTCGCGCTTGAATTTCCGGCCGAGGCGCGGCCCGAGCATGATTGCGCCCGCGATGGCGACCCAGCCGCCGATCGAGTGCACGACCGTGGAGCCGGCGAAGTCGTGGAAGTTCATGCCGAGGCTCGCGAGGAAGCCGCCGTCCGAACCCATCGTGGCGAGGAAGCCATCGGGGCCCCAGCACCAGTGACCGAAGATGGGATAGATGAAGCCGGAAACGCCGATCGAATAGATCACGTCGCCGATGAAGCGCGTGCGGCCGACCATGGCGCCCGAGCAGATGGTCGAGGCGCAGTCCGCGAACGCGAATTGGAACAGGTAATGCGCGAAGATCGGGATCCCGGTCGCGCCGTAGACGCTCATCACGTCCACGTCCTTCATCCAGATGAGGCTCTTCGTCGGATCCTGCGGCAAGTGCCAGCCGACGAACGCGTTGCCGCCGCCGAACATGAAGGCGAAGCCCCAACCCCAGTGCAGGATGCCGCACACGCAGGTATCGAAGACGCACTCGACGAGCACGTTCACCGTCTCGCGGCTGCGGCAAAAGCCGGCCTCGAGCATCGTGAACCCGGCCTGCATGCCGAACACGAGGAACGCGCCGATGAGCACCCAGGCCGTGTTGATCGGGTTGATCACCGGGTTTTTGGCCATGTCGATCAAGTCCGCCGCCATCACGGGGACGGAAGCGGGCGTTTCGGCGTGGGCCGTCGCAATCGTGAACAGGCTCAGCACCTGCCCGACGACGAAGATGGCCACGGGCAGCACGAGCAGCCCGAGCAACCTGCCCAAGACCAGGTTTCTACCGAACCGCCGCCAATCGGGGTCTCGGAGCCGATGGGCTAGACGGTCGAATTTCTGAGCGTACGTGAGCTTTTTTAGCTCGGGCGAGAAGCCACTCATCAAGGCATTCCTTTCGCGTGGACGCGGTGTGTCGGGTCCACGGAAAGAGCTAACAAGCCGCCCGGCGCCTTCTCGTTTCCCTGTTTCGGCACGAGTACTGCCAGGGCGTCAAAAAATTTATACGCGTTATTCTCTCGAAACGGGCCGGAAGCAGACGATCCGCGAGTTTCCGTGAATGCACTCGTTGACGGGCGCGCTGCGTGGCTCGGGCCTCGCGGCGCTCTGCGTCGCCCTGAGCACCGGGCTCTCGCTCGTCCTCTGCGCGCACACGCACGTCGCGGACCTCGCGATGATCCACCTGCTCGGCATCGTGTTCCTCTCGCTCCGCTCGAGCGTCCGCGTCTCGATCGTGGCAAGCCTCGTGAGCATCGCGCTCTTCGATTTTTTCTTCATCGCTCCGGAGTTCAAGTTCGCGTGGAGCGACGTCGAGAGCAGCTTGACCTTCGCGGGCATGTTCGTCGTGGCGGCCGTCGTGAGCACGCTGAGCGAGAATTTGCGGCAAAAGGAGCAAGAAGCGCGCGCCGCGGCCTACCGCGCCGAAGCGCTCCGCGAATACAACCTCGAGCTCTCGAGCGCGCGCGACGTGCGCCAGCTCGCGGCGATCAGCTCGCGCCATCTGCGCAAGCTCTTCCAGGCCCTCGTCATCATTTCGCTGCAGAACGCCGACGGCACGCTCGAGACGTTCGAGGATCAGAGTCCGCGGAGCGCGGCGCGCGCACACGGCGCTTGGCTCAAGCGCGAACCCGTCCGCGCCGAGCTCGGCTCGGGCATGGAAATCTGGGTCCCGCTCGTCGGCATCCACTCGACGCTCGGCGTGGTCGGACTCGAGGTCCCGCGCCGCTTCGAACGCGACTCGACGCAGGACCGCCTGCTGTCGGCGTGCGCGAGCCAGTTCGCGACCGCCATCGAGCGCGTGGAGCTCGCGGGAGCCGTGCAGCGGACCCAGCTCGAGGCCGAGGGCGAACGACTCCGGAGCTCCCTGCTTTCGGCCGTGTCGCACGATTTGAAGACCCCGCTCGCCACCATGATCGCCGCCGGCGAGACGCTCGTCGCGCGCGGCGGCGAGCTTTCGGAGCCCGCCGCGCGCAGCTTGCTCGTCTCGATGGTGCGCGAGGGCGAACGCCTGAGCCGGCTGATTCAGAACCTCTTGTCGGTGGCGCGGCTCGAAGCGAGCCGGGTCGAGCTCCGGCGCACACCGGAGTCGATCGAGGACATCGTGCACTCGGCGCTCGAGCAGTTCGCCGGCCGCGCCGGCGCGCCCGAGATCGACGTGGACTTCGATGACGATCTGCCGCTCGTCTCGGCGGAGCCGCTCCTGCTCGAGCAGGTGCTCGTGAACCTGCTCGAAAACGCGGCGCGCTACGCCGGCCCGGGGGCGAACGTGAGCGTCGGTGCCCGGCACGCCGGCGCCGCCGTCAGTGTCGAGGTCGCCGACGACGGCCCGGGCATCGCCGAGCACGAGCGCGAAAAGGTGTTCGAGAAGTTCTACCGCGGCGCGCACACGACGAAGAGCGACGGCGGCGTCGGCCTCGGGCTCACGATCTGTCGCGCCATCGTGCGCGCCCACGGCGGAGCGATCGCCGTGCGCGAGCGGAACGGCGGCGGCGCGCTCGTCGAGTTCACGGTGCCGCTCGCCGCCCACGGGCACGAGCCGGCGACGGAGGTCGCCTTTTCGTGAGACGCTCGCACCTCCTCGTGGTCGAGGACGACGTCGAGATGCGCGGGGTGGTCTCGCTCGCGCTCCGCAGCCACGGCTACGACGTGAAGGAAGCCGCGACGGGCACGGACGCGCTGAGCCACATTCAGGCCCGCACGCCCGACGCCGTCCTGCTCGATCTCGGCTTGCCCGACATCGACGGCTTCGTCGTGACGGCGTGCATCCGGCAGACCCACGATTTCCCGATCATCGTGCTCTCCGCGCGCTCGGAGGAGCAACATCAGGTGCGCGCGCTCGACAGCGGCGCGACCGACTACGTGACGAAGCCGTTTCGCGAAGGCGAACTGATGGCGCGGATCCGCGCGGCGTTGCGCCGGCCCGTCCCGATGCTCGAGCGACGCGAGCTCGTCGTGGGCGATCTGCGCATCGACTCGAGCGAGCGCGAGGTGTTCGTGCGCGGCGTCAGGGTCGCGTTCACGCCGACGGAATTCGAGCTGCTCGAGGTCCTGGCGCGAAACGCCGACCGCGTGGTGACGCACCGGCAGCTCCTGCGCGCGGTTTGGGGCGCCGAGCACCTCGACGAGGTGCGCTACCTCCGCGTCTACGTGAAGCTCCTGCGGAACAAGATCGAGCGGAATCCGGCGCGCCCGGAACGGATTCTGACGACGCTCGGCATCGGCTATCGCTTGGTTTCGACGGGAGCGCCCGGCGCGCGCGAAGGCGATTGAGTCACGCCCCGAAAGCACCGCCGTCACGGGCCGGAATCGGCCTGAAGAAACACCCACGTGCGGAGCTCTTGACGTCGCGAGAGCGACGTTTGAGTCTGCTCGCTGAACACTTTCGGTCGCAGTGTCGAAGCGAATGAGCGCGCGTACCCTGGGCAGAGCAGCGTTGGCCAATGCCGGCGTCGCCCGCATCGGCGACGCGGCGCCGTCACCGCTCGATTGGGCCGTCGTCGACGGGCTCGTCGCGGCGCTCGACCTCTTGCCGGTGGGCGCGCTGCTCGTGGATCCGGACGAGGCGCGCATCCTGATGCGCAATCGCCGCGCCGCGCACAGGCTCGCCGCGGGCCACGGCGTCCGGGAGTGCCAGGGTCGGCTGCGCTGCGACTTCGTCGAGGACAGCGCCGCGCTCCTGCGCGCGCTCGCGGGTCTCAAAGGGACGGGACGGCGACCGCCGGTGGCGCTCAGCGTGCGCCAGGCGGGCGGCGGCCGCTCGCTCGAGCTCATGCTGACGTCGACGCCGGGCGGCGACTCGGTCGCCGTGCTCGTCTCGAGCCGCGAAGAGTCGACGGGCTTCAACGCGGCGCTCGCGAAGAAGCTCTACGGGTTGAGCGAGCGCGAGGTCGACGTCGCGCGTGAAGTCGCCGCGGGCCGCACCCTCGCCGACATCGCCGCGACCCTCGAGGTCGAAAAAGAGACGGTGCGCTCGCACCTGAAGCAGATTTTCTCGAAGACGCAGACGGCGCGCCAGGCGGATCTCGTGCGGCTGCTCTCGACCGGGCTCTTCGCCGTGGGAGCCGAGCCGTGACGTGGCCCGTCGCCGTCGGCGACATGCTCGACGGGAAATACCGCGTCGAACGCGTGATCGGCGCGGGCGGCATGGGGGTCGTCGTGGCCGCGACGCACATCGAGCTCGGACGGCTCGTCGCGATGAAGTTCCTGCTGAGCGAGGGCGCCGGCAGCCCGGAGATCGCGGCGCGGTTCATCCGCGAAGCGCGCGCCGCGGCGCGCATCCCGAGCGAGCACGTCGCGCGCGTGATCGACGTCGCGCGGCTTCCGTCCGGCTCGCCCTACATCGTGATGGAGTACCTCGAGGGGCACGACCTCGACGCCACGCTCCGTCACGGGCGGCTGAACGGCGACGAGGCGGCGGATTATCTGATCCAGGCGTGCGACGCGATGGCCGCGGCGCACCGGCTGGGCATCGTGCACCGCGATCTGAAGCCGGCGAACCTCTTCCTCGCGCATCAGCTCGACGGCACGTCGCTCATCAAGGTGCTCGATTTCGGCATTTCGAAGAGCGCGTTCGACCCCGCGCTCGCCGGCATCACCAACGCCGGGGCGCTCGTCGGTTCGCCGCTCTACATGTCGCCCGAACAGATGCGTTCGGCGAAGGACGTCGATCATCGCACCGACATCTGGTCGCTCGGCGCCGTGCTCTTCGAACTCCTGGCGGGGCGACCGCCGTTTCAAAACGACACCATCACCGGCCTCATCGCCGACATCACGCTCGGCGAGCCGGCTGATCTGCGCGAGCTCCGGCCGGATTTACCGCCGGGGCTCGTCGCGGTCGTCGTGCGCTGCCTCGAGAAAAAGCCCGAGCGGCGCTTCGCCGACGTGGCCGAGCTCGCGGCCGCGCTCGCCCCCTTCGCGCCGCAGCGGGCGCAGCGCTCGGTCGAGCGGGCGCACCGCATCGTGGGCAGCGTGCCGCCCGCGCCGTACTCGTCGTCGTCGATCCCGCCCGCCCGCGGGTCGTCCGCGCCGCCCGTGACGACCGTTTCCACGGCGCCGTCGCTCTCCGTCGCGCCGACGTCGCTGCCGCCGCCTCCGCGACAGACCGCGCCGGGCGAGCCGCCCGCCGTCGGAGTCACCGCGGGCGTCGGCCACGGGACCGCGCCGGGCTGGACGGGCACGCGCCCGGGCGCCGCGAGCTCGAGCGCGAGAACGTTCGCGCTCGTCGTCGCCGCCGCGCTCGGCGCCGCGGGAGCCGCCTGGTTTGCCCTGCGTGGTTCGAGCCCTCCGGCGAAGCTCGAAAAAGAAGGCTCGGTCGCGCTAGAGGCGCGCGCCGTCGCGCCCGCGCCGCCCGCGAGCGCGATCACGGTCGCCCCGACCGTCGCCGCGGCGCTCGCTCCCGTCGCGCCGGCCGTCGTGGCTTCCGCCGACCCCGGCGCCGCGAGCGCCGAGGCGAACGCGCTGAAAGCGAAACCGAAACGTGCAAACGTCGCGTCGAGCGCGCTCTCGGCCACACCCGAGAACAAGAAAAACGGCCTCTCGATGCAATTGAAGTAACGGACACCATGCGTCACATTCAGCATTTCTTGGCATTGGGTTTCGGACTCGCGACGGGCGTCGCCTCGTTGCACGCTCGGGCGGAGAACGCTCCGGCCGGCGCCCCGCACGCCGCCGCCACGCCGCTCGCGCAAGCGCTGACCGGTGAAGCGCGCTCGGACTACGACTCGGCGCTCCTGCTCTACGAAGATCAGGATTTTGCGGGCGCTTCACTCAAGTTCCAGCACGCCTACGCGCTCTCGCACGACGCGCGCCTCTTGTGGAACGCGGGCGCGAGCGAAAAGCAGCTCCGGCACTACGCGAAGACGTACCTGCTCGTCTCGCAGTACTTGAAGGAGGCGGGCCCCGCGCTCTCGGACACGGAACGCAAGGAAGCGAGCTCGCTCCTCCGCACGATCGAAGCGTTCGTGAGCCACGTGACCGTGACGGCGCGGCCCGACGGCACCGAGCTCTTCGTCGACGACGTCGACACGGCGACGCTGCCGCAAGCCGAGGTCGTCGTGGACATGGGCGCCCGCAAGTTCCGCTTTCACCACGACGGCTACCGCGACCTCACGATCGAGCGCGACATCGTGGGCGGCACCCCGACCACCCTCGACGCGACGCTCGAGGTCGACGTGCAGACGGGCACGCTGCGCGTCGTGGCCTCGACGGGCGACGCCATCCGCGTCGACGGCCGCTTCGTCGGCACGGGTGAATGGCAGGGCAATCTGAGCCCCGGCGCGCACGCGCTCTCGCTCTCGGCGGACCAGAAGAAGCCGTACCAGACCGACGTCGCGATCAGCGCCGGTCAGGTGACGACGCTCAGGCTCGAGCTCGAGCCGATCGCGAAGACGGAGAAGGGCAAATTCTTGAGCTGGCCGTGGATTGCGGGCGGGCTCGTCGCCGTCGCCGCGGTGGGCGTCGGGGCGTACTTCGCGCTCGCTCCGGAGAAGCCGGGACCGGCCGCGACGGCGCCGGGCACCATCGCGCCCGGCTATTGGACGCTCCACTACCGAGCGCCGTAGCGCGCGAGCGGCGCGGTCCGGCAGCCGCGGTCTAGCGGCCGCCCTGGCCGGATTCGCCCGAAACGCCGCCGTTCGACGAGGTCGTGCCGCCCCCGCTCGAGCTCGTCCCGCCGCTACCGCTCGCGCCGGCGTTGCCGTTCATCGACTCGGCCTTCTCGTAACACTTGCTGCAGCTCGCATCGACGTTCGCGTCGATGCACTCGAGCAGATTGACGGAAGCCGACGTGAGGTTGCCCTTGTTGCCGCATTTGACGGCGCACGCTTGCTTCACCTGATCGCTCGGCGTCTCGCCGGGGGAAACCTTGGAGGTGACGCAGTCGATGACGCACGGAACCTGCCCGGAGCTCGGATCGTCGAGCCCGCCGGCGCCGAGGCAGCTCGTGTCGGCGCTGCAGTTCACGAGCTCGTCGCAGCAGTTGTTCGCGATGCACTGCTCGCAGTCGTCGCCCTGGGAAGCGGCCACGCACACGAGCGGCGGCGGAGCCTCGACGGGGACGAAGCTCGTGGCGGCGCTCACCACCTGCCCCGCGAGGTCGCCGAGCGACCCGAGCTCGGCGAGCGCGTCGAGCGCGATCGCGTCGGCCGCGCGCGCGCAGTTGTACGTGTCGGTCCCGGCCGATTTCGCGCCCGCCACGATGCTGGCGGAATCGACGGCCTTTTCGGCGGTGGCCGTCGCGTTCGCGCGATCGCGGCCGTCCGCGAGGTACGACAGGTTCGGCAGCACGTCGTTGAGCAGCGTCTTTTCGAGGTCGGCGTTCTGCACGTCGAGCCCCGTCGTGCCCGCGAACGTGCCGCCGGGCACGCAGGAGATGCTCGTCGAGGCTTGGGTGCCGCAAAGCTCGCCGCAGTTCGGCGTGAGCTCGCTGCAGGTTTGGAGCGGCGCGTCGCACGTCGCGTCCGAGTTCGGCTTCGCGCAGCCGCCGCGGCAGGTCGACCCGGAGCCGCACGAGGCCGAGGCGGTCAGCGTGCAATCGCCGGCGCACTGGCCGTTGCACGCGCCGGTGCAGAAGCCGTCACACGAAGCCGCGTTGTCGATGCGCGTGCAAAGGCCGCCGTCGCACGTGCCCCGGCAGATGCCGTCACAACTGCCGTTGCACGCCGTGAGCGAGGTCGTCGTGCCCTCGCACACCGAACTCGAGTCGCAAGCGCCGCCGCACGTCGAGCTCTCGTCCGCGGACGCGCAGCGGTCGCCGTCGGGGCAGCTCGCGTCGGGCGAGCATTGCCCTTCGCACGCGATTTCGCTCGGCTGGTCGATTTGGCAGTGCTCCGGCGCGACGCCGAGCTTCACGCGCGCGACCGACGCGAGCGCGTAGCCGAGCGATTGAACGGCCGAGCCGCACGCCAAACTGACGCTCTCGCGCGTGGGAACGTCCGGATCGTAGCCCGCGGGGGTCCACACGTCGTCGGCGCCGAGCTTCGTGTCGATGTCGACGCACGCCTTGCCGATCTGCGAGAGCAGGCTCGCCTGCTGGGCGCTGAGCGCGCTCGCCGTGTCGAGGTAGGTGGCGACGACGGGGTCGTCCACAATGTCGGCGCCCGACTTGCCGGAACCCGCCGCGGGGCAGAGCGTCGTAGGATCGATGCTGCCCGCGTTGCCCTCCCCGCCCGCGCCGCCTTCGCCGTTTTGTGCGGCCTGCGCATTGCCGGCCGACGCCCACGGCGAGCACACCGGCGTGCTCGGCACCTTCTGCGGGCGGAACGTCGCACGGTAGACGTTCAGGACCGCGCCGGCCGTCGCCGAAAGCTCGTCGCAGATGGCGGGCGGAAGTTGGGCGAAGCCGCCGCCCGACATGGCTTTGCCGTTCGCGTCCGTTTCGCTCCAGCCGGTCACCGCGTCCTTGTTCAGCGTGATGAGGCAGAGATCGGGCTCGATGCAGATGCCGTCGCCCTTGCGCACGCGCAGCGCGAAATTCGCCGAATCAGCGTTCTTGTCGAGCGCAATGCGGCACGTGGATAGATCGATGTCGGGCGTGACGACGATGCCGAGACCGTTGCCGAACGCTTGATCGGTCGGAAAACAGGTGCCGCTCGTGCCGTCCCCGGTGCCGCCGCCGAACACGTTGGCGGGGTCGTACGTGGGCAGCGTCGGCTCGGGCACCTGAGCGGGCTGGCAGCGCCCCGCGACGCACGTCTCGTCGCTGCTGCAGTCGTTGGCGAGCGTGCCGTCGCCCTCGTCCGTCACGCGCAGCGTGCACAGCCACTCGATCGGCATGCGGAGGAGCGCGATGCGATCGGCCGGGATCGTGGTCGTCGCGCTCGACACGACGCGCGTCGTCGTCGCCTTCTTGGCGAGCAGCGTGATCTGGACGTCCTTGCTCGTCCCGTCCGAGGTTCGAAGACCGAACGTCGCGGGCAGGTGGTTGTTCTCCGGACCCACGTCGAAGTTGAGGAGCTGCCCGGTATCGCCGACTTGGGCCTGGAGCTGCACGCTGCTCACGTCCTTCGGCACCGCCATGTCGGTGTCGAAGGCGAGCATCAGCTCGCCGTTCGGGCGCTTGTGGTCACTACAGCCTAGCAGGAGGGCGCCGAACGAAAGCGGAATTGCCCAGCGTCGGAAGCTAGAAACACGAAGGACCACCCCTCAGTCCTCGCACGGGCCGGGCGCCTTGCACATCCCCCGAACGGGTGACCCAGGGCCGCCGCTCCCCCGTTCGGGGGATGTGGTCGCCGGGACGTCGACGTAATGAAGCGACATGCTTCGCGAGTCGCGACTCCTCGGCGTGCGGTGGCTTTTTGCCTGCCTCGTCCTGTTCGTGGCGGCGGCCGCCGCGGGGAAGCCGAAAACATCGGCCCAGAGCGCGGCGCAGAAGCAGGCCGCCGAGCATGCCTTCACCGCCGCGCAGGCGCTGAAGACGGGCGACGCTGACACCGCCGTGCGCGAGCTCAAGACGGCGCACGACCTCGCGCCGAACCTCGACATCGAGGTCGACCTCTCGCGCGCGGAAGTGCTGAGCGGCGACGTGCTCGGCGGGCGCAACACGCTGAAGCAGGCGCTCGCGACGTACGACGCCTCGCTCGGGTCGAAGCGCGCGTCGCTCCAGGCCGAGCTCGCGCGCGTCGAGGGGCGGCTCGCGCGCCTCACGCTCGACGTGCCGGAGGCGGGCGCGACGGTGAAGTTCGACGACAAGGAGCTCGGCGTGACGCCGCTCGCGGACGCGATCGAAGCGAACCCGGGCGCGCACATGCTCGACGTGAGCAAAGCCGGCTTCGTGTCGGTCAGCCGCCAGCTCGATCTGCACTCGGGGCCGACGACGCTGAACATCGAGCTTTCGCGGGTCGTCGCCACCGGCCGCCTGACGGTCACGGCGCCGACGACGGAACCGCTCGCCGTCACGCTCAACGGCAAGCCGGCCGGCGCGCTGCCGCTCCAGGCCGACCTCCCGCCCGGCACCTACCTCGTCGAGGCGAGCAGCGGCACGCTGCACGCCCAGCCGCAAACCGTGCCCGTCGAGCTCGGACAGACCACCACGGTCACGCTCGCGCTCGCCGCGCTGCCCGGCTCCGCGAGCATCAACGCGGGCGCCGCCGACGCCGCGATTTACATCGACGATCGCCGGCTCGCCGCGGGTGAATGGCACGGCGACCTCGCTCCGGGGCCGCACCAGCTCCGCGTCGAACGCCCGGGCTACGAAGTCTACCGCCAGCCGCTCGACGTGACCTCGGGCGAGCGCGTGGTGGTGGATCAAATCGCGTACGTGCCGCTCGGCGCGGTGAAGCCGGGCGACGAGCTCACCGCGTACGAGGGCCTCTTCGTCGACGTCGATCTCCTCGGCACGTTCGGCCCCGGCAACACGAACTCGATCACCGAGGATTGCGCCGCGAACGCGTCGGGCGGCGAGTGCTCGAGCACGACGCCCCTGGGCGGCGGGCTCGGCGTGCGCGTCGGCTATAGCTTCGGTTTCGTCGCGGCCGAAGGCATGCTGCTCGGCTCCGGCGACGCGTCGACCGCGAAGGCGAACTACGCTTTTGCCACGAGCGCGGAGCAAGGCTCCTACTACGGGCCTCCGCGCGAAGAGCGCTACGTCTTCGTGCGCTACGGCTACGGCCTCGGGCTCGGCGCGCGTGTCATGACGCGCGACCCGACGTTCCGCTTGACGGGCGGCCTCGACGGCACGCTCCTTTATCGAACGGCGGAGTACATCCGGGCGACGACGGCGACGAGCCCGATTCCCGGCGCGACTCACGACACGAGCCAAGCCGAGAGCTACGTGAGCCCGGGTTTCATGGCCGATCTCGGCGTGCTCATCGGCAGCACGCCGGGCTTCAAATTCCACACGGGCATCGCGCTCCTCGTCGAATTCCCGCCGAATCCGGTGACGACGCCGGGCGTCACGAAGACGCTCGGGCGCGACGCGACGAACACGGCGATTCCTTACGGCACGCCGCCCATCGATCTGTCGCGCGGAGCGGAGATGGTCGTCGGGCCGTTCGTCGCGATGCAGTTCGGTCACTGAGCGCGACGTTCCGCTCCGCCGCGCGCCGCTTCACGACGTCTTCGCGCGTCGCTTGATGCGGCTGAAGCCGCCGAGGCCCGGGCGCGTCACGTAGCGCACGAGCGTCGCCGTCCACGAGTCGTGGTGCATGAGGTTCTCGTAATATTCGGGCGCGAGGCGCCGGAGCTCGGGCAAGCGCGAGCCCGCGACGTACGGAAAGTCGTGGTGCTCGTTGTGGTACCCGACGTTCCACGCGATGCGATTCAAGGGCCCGTAATACGAGTACGTCTCTTGCCCCGGGCGAAACACGTAGTGCTCGGAGATGTAGTGCCCTGCAATTGGGTGCAAGCCCATGACGGCGAGCGAACCTATCGGCAGGTAGGCGAGCGCTTTGATGCCCCAGAAGTGGAACACCGCCACGTCGAACGCGAGCTCGACGACGACGTTTCCGAGCTCGGCCGCGCTCGGGCGCTTCGG
>DATJXW010000283.1:0-3044 GCA_035499895.1 Polyangiaceae bacterium
GACGCCTCGGCCAAGCGCACCGGGCTCACGCACCCGCTCGTCTACGCGATCATGCGCGAGGAGTCGGCGTTCGATCCGGACGCGGAGAGCAGCGCCGACGCGTACGGACTCATGCAGCTCATCGTCCCGACCGCGCGCGTCGCCGCGAAGGGCACGACGCTGCCGCACGATCGGCGCGCCCTCAAACGTCCGAGCGTGAACGTCGAGCTCGGCTGTCGCACGCTCGCGCGGTACTCGGCGGCGTTTCCCGAGAACTCGCTGCTCGCGATTCCGGCGTACAACGCCGGGCCGAACAAGGTGCGTGACTGGCTGCGCGATCGGCCGAGCGCCGACTTCGACGTCTGGGTCGAGCTCATCCCGTTCGTGGAGACGCGCCGCTACGTGAAGCGCGTGCTCGCGAGCCGCGCCGCGTACGCGTTCCTCGACGATCCCGCGCACCCGGTGCCGGCGCTGGAGCTCCCGCGCAAGGTGAAAAACTGAACGATCTTCGTGGGTTTGCGCGCGGGTACTTGCCTGCGGCGACGGCCGCGTGAAACACCTCCGGCATGGCCGTTCCCTCCAACATGCTGCCGCTCGGCACGGCGCTCCCGAGCTTTCGTTTGAAGGACGCCGTCTCGGGTCGGACCGTCGCGTCGGACGAGCTCCTCGGACGTCCGAGCGTCGTCGCGTTCATCTGCAATCACTGCCCGTACGTGAAGCACCTGCGCGCGGGGCTCGCCGACTTCGGACGCTACTGCGCGGACCACGGCGTCGCGCTCGTCGGCATCAGCTCGAACGACCCCGCGTCCTACCCCGACGACGCGCCGGACAAGATGGCGCTCGAGGCGAAGACGTTCGGCTACGCGTTCCCGTACCTCTTCGACGACACGCAAGCCGTCGCGCGCGCGTTCGACGCCGCGTGCACTCCGGAATTTTACGTGTTCGACCTGGCGGGCAAGCTCGCCTACCGCGGGCAATTCGACGACGCCCGTCCGAAGAACGCCCTGCCCGTCACCGGCGCGGACGTGCGCGCCGCCGTCGAAGCGCTGCTTTCGGGCGGAAAACCGAGCCCGGAGCAAAAACCCTCGATCGGCTGCAGCATCAAATGGAAAGCGGGCTGAGCGACTCGCGGGCGAGCGCGTGCGGCACCTGATCCGCTCGGGTTGCTTCGCGCTCGCGGCGTGCGTGCTCGTGGTCTTGCTCGGCGCGTTGCCGCTCCGCGGCGCCGAGCCCGCGCCACGCCCGGTGCCCGTGGTCGACCTCCACGTCGATCTTTCGTACCAGACGAACTACCAAAAGCGCGCCTTCGCGACCGGCAGCGGGCAGTTCCGCGCGGCCGATCTCGCGCGCGCCGGCGTCGTCGGCGTCGTGCTGCCGCTCTTCGTTCCGCGCGAGGTGTCGCCGAGCGGGCCGCGCGTCGAGGATTTCGAGGGTTCGTACGCGCGCGTGTTCGGTGAGCTCGGGCGGACGCCGCCGTTTCGGTTGCCCGGCTGCGCCGCGCCTGCCGGCGGCGTGCGTACCTGGTTCGCGTTCGAGGGCATCGGGCCGCTCGCGGGCCGGCCCGAAGCGCTTGCCGCCTGGAAAAAGCGCGGTTTACGTATCGCCGGGCTCGTCCACACCTGGCACAACGAGCTCGCGTCGTCCTCGGGCGATCACGACGAACAGCCGTTCGGACTCACGGAAGCGGGCAAGGCGTTCGCGCGCGAAGCCTTGCGGCTCGGACTCTTGCTCGACGTGTCGCACGCGTCCGATCGCGCCGCCCGCGACGAGCTCGCGCTCGCCGCCGAGGTCGGTGCTCCGGTCGTCGCCACGCACTCGAACGCGCGCGCCCTCGCGAACCACCCGCGCAATCTCGCCGACTCCGAGCTCGCGGCGATCGCTCGTTCCGGCGGCGTGGTGGGCGTGAACTTCCACGGACCGTTCGTCACGCGCGGCCGCCCGGCGACGCTCGCCGACGTGGTGCGGCAGGTGCGCTATCTCGTGCGCTCGGCCGGCGCCGAGCACGTGGCGATCGGCTCGGACTTCGAAGGGGACATTCGGCCGCCTCCCGAGCTCCGTGACGTGAGCGGCTATCAGCGCCTGGCGCAGGCGCTCGAGCGCGCGGGCATGTCTCGCGCGGACGTGGAGCGCGTATTTTCGGGGAATGCTTTGAGGCTTTTGTGTCCCGATGGCGACCGGGGCCAAGAGTGAGATACTCGGCGCCACCATGACTCCCGTCGAATCACGGTCGCTCGAGGCATTCCCCGCCTGGCTCAAGAGTCTCGCTGCGGACGCGCGTGAGCTCGCGGGGGTCGTCGAGAACGACGCCGCGGCGGACGGCGCGAGAAAAGCCGCTGCGGCCGCGCTCAACTACCTGTTCAAATCCCTCGATTTGATCCCGGACGGCCTCGAGGACATCGGCTTCATCGACGACGCGTTCGTCTTTCGCGTCGCCGCCGCGCACGTCGCCTCCGACGCCACGGGCGACGCGAACGCCGTCATCGCGCGACTCGCGTCCGACGCCGCGCTCATCGAAGAGTTCTTGGGCGACGTGTACCCGCGGCTCGTGGCCTACGTCGGCGAGCTCGAGCGGGCGAAGGTGCGCGGCCGAGCCACGGCCGAAGTCATCGCGGACGGCGCGGTCCGCGAGGATTTCGTGCGCGAAGTGCGCGCTTGGGCCGACGGTTACCAAGCGCCGTCCTTCCTGCGCGACGACAAGAACCTCGTGAAGCTCCGCTCGTTCTTGAGCGCGAAGCTGAAGTAGAACGACCGCGTTTCGCGTCAACGGCGGCACGCCGGCAGTTTGACGGAGATGGGCCAGTCGTCGGGCTTTTCGCACGTGAGCGAGAAGCCGCACGGTCCGCCGTTGTCGGCTTCGAGCGCCGTCAAACGCGACATGCACGCCGCCACGCGTTCGGCGTTGTCCCCGCGCTTGCGTTCGACGTAGCGGCCGGTCGCCCCGAGGTTCTGCGTCGCGAAGACGGCGACCAACGGAACCAGCGCGAGCGCGGGAGAGGCCGGGAACGACCGCGCGAACGACGCCGCCAGGCGCTCGAGTAGCGGCGCGAGCAAGCAGCACGTGAGGA
>DATJXW010000284.1:0-7679 GCA_035499895.1 Polyangiaceae bacterium
CGATCGCGTTCGCGTGATCGACCGGACCCGACAGCATGCGGCGTAGCTCGGCCTGGCGCACGCGCGCCGTGAGCTCGGGCAGCTGCCCCTCGATCTCGTTCACGACGCCCTGATCGTTCTCGGCCGCGCCGAGCTCGAGGAGCTCGTTCGCGTCCGTCACGTCGCGCGTGAGCTTCTCGATGAGCTCGAGCTTCTCCACGGCGGCGGAGCGCTTGCGCATTTGCGCCTGCGCCTTCTCCTGGTTTTCCCAGAACCCGGGCTCGGAGCCGAGCTGATCGAGCTCGTCGATGACGCGGCGTAGTGCCGGGACGTCAAAGAGACCCCCTTAGCGCATCGACGCGCCGCAGAAGGTCTTGGAGTCCGTTGCGAGCATCCGCAAGCATGGCGCTCGCGATGTAGCAGACACCGAGCGCTCCTCCAAGTGGGCGACGGCGGAGCCCTCCGTCTGGCTTGGGTTCTTGGAGGCGGGCTGCGGTGCGGCCGGGATTTTCGGCCCCGGCTCGCGCCGTTCCACCCGCGGCAAAGGAAGCCGCCGCACGCGCGCCCCGAACCACCCGTCCGTGAGCACGTCGAGCGCGATCTCGGCGCCCACGCGCGCGAGCGCGGCGCGACCCCGCGCGTCCGCGTCGAGCGCCGAAAACTCGCGAGAAAGCGCCTTGTGCCACGCGACCACGGCGGCCGTCACCCGCGCCTCGAGCCGCTCGTTCATGCGCTCGCGCTCGAGCCGCACGCGCTCGAGCGGCACCTCTTCGTCCGCGAAGACGAGCCGGTTCAGCCGAAACGTGGCCTGGGCCTCGAGCAGCGTGCCCGTGCCGCCCGCGAGCGAAAACTGATACGGATCGGACGCCGTGGGGCTCAGGCGCAGCGCTTCGTCCCGCGAGCGCGCCGCGCGCAGCCGCACTTCCGGCAACGCGGCGCTCGCGCGCGCTCGGGCGGCGGCCCCGTCGAGCGCTCGCTCGTGAGCGGCGAGTCCGTGCACGCTCTCGGCCCGCGCCACGGCTTCGCGCGCGAGCCGTCCGATGACCTCGGCGTCGAGCGCGGGGGCGACCGTGCCGTACGCGTCGTCGTCCGCGGACGGCCCGCCGGCGTCGGCGGGCGCGGGCTCGTCGTACGGCGGATTTTCGGCGCTCTCGGCGGGATCGTCCGCAAGGGCCAAGAGCAGCGGCCGCGGCGCGGCCAAGCGCTCGAACGGAAACTCGACGCTCACGAAGCCGGCCGTTTCGGAACGCACGTCCCCTTGCTCGCGTAAAACGCCCACGGAAACGCTCGCGTCGCCGGTCCGCCCGAGCTCCTCACCGCGGCCGACCGTGGCGGGCGGTTCAGCGAACGCGGGCGCCGGCCAGGTTGCGCCGACGGCGAGCAGGCACCCGTAGAAAATCGTCCTCACACGGGCGCATCGGCCACGGCGCGCCCGAGTTGCGCGCGGAGCGCCCGCGGCTCGACGCCGGGCGGCGCGAACTCGACGTTGAGCCCCGCGTCACTCGCCCGGTACACCCACGCGACCGCGAGCGGCTTGAACGCACCCTCGACTTCGACGCCGAGGGCTCCGCGCACGTGCGCGGCTTGCTCGACGGGCGGCAGCACGACGCGGCTCTCCGCCGGGTCCAGCGTCAAGTCGATGTTGCCCTCGGTGGGGCCCTCCGCGCTCGGCACGAACCACACGACCCGCAAGAGCACCCGCGCGGCGTCCGGCGGCAGACGATAGTGGCCCTCCACCTTTGCGCCGGATTGCACGAGCGCGCAGGCCGGCTCGACGGGCTCGGCCGCCTCCACGATTGCCGGCCGGGGTGACGGCGCCGCGAGCGTCGGCACGGGAGCCGACGGCGGCAGTGAGTCAACCTGCGGCGGAGGCTCGGGTTCCGGGACGGGCTCGGGCGGCGCGGTGAAAATCGGCGGTTCGGCGTGCGTGACGGGCGCGGGGACCGCGGGCTCCGCTTCCGTCGTGAGATCGAAGGCCGGCAGTTCGACGGGGATGACGGGCGGTGCCGTCTCGGCCGCCGCGACCGGCTCCCGTTCGACGACGGGCGGCTCGCGAACGGCCGGGGGCGCCGAAACGAAGGGCGCCGGGGCCGGCACGGAGGGCGCGAATTCCGCCGGCTCTTCTTGCAGCGCGTTCGGGCGGCGCCGGAACGCGCCGAGCTCACGCTCTTTCAAGACGCGCTCGCGGAGCGCGAGCGCCGCGGCGTGCTCCGGCTCCGCGGCGAGCACTTCTTCGAGCACGCCGAGGGCGCGTTCGACGTGGCCCTGCGCGAGGTAGATTTCGGCGAGGGTGAGCGTAGCAACGGGCGGTGGTCCGGTCGTTTCTTCAGCAGGGCGCGCGTCACCGCGGATGGCGGCGGCCGCGCCCGGCATGTTCAGCCCCGCGTCCACGACGCTCGCCACGAGGTCGCGCGCGACTCCGAGCCAGCCGCGCGAACGGCGCCGCACGGCGGGGTCCGACTCGCTCAAGCGCACGATTTCGTCGCGGAGCTCCACGCGCGTCATCACTTCGGGCCGGCGCGCGCCGAGGTCTCTCGCGCGCGCGACGAGCTCTTCGCGCGACAGCTGATCGAGGCCCGGATCGACCGACATTTCGGTCATCTTTCGCTCGTGAGCCAGGGCGCGGTCAAGCATTCCCGCGGACTTCTTACGTCGAGGGCGGGGCGGTGCTAATCTCCGGCCGTTTGGAAGGGTGGTGAGCGATGAATGCTTTGGCTTATCGTGGCAGGTTTGCCTGGTCCGTCGTCGTGGGTGCGATCTGGGCCGCGGCGTGCGGCAGCTCTGAACATCACGGCGGCGGCGGCGCCGAGAGCGGCGGCAGCGCCGGCGCGGGCGTGGCCGGCACGGGCGCGGGTCGGGGCGGGAGCGCGGGCTCGAGTGCCGGGCAGAGCGCGGCGGGGAGCTCGGCGAGCGGCACGGGAGGCGTGAGCGGGTCGAGCGGGTCGAGCGGCACGGCGGGCTCCGTTGCGGCCGGGAGCGCCGGGCTCGGCAACGCGGGCGGCCCTGCCGAGCCGGGCGGCGCCGCCGGCGAGGAGTCCGGCGGCAGCGCGGGCAGCGCGCACGCGACCGGCGGCATGAGCGCGGCGGGGCGCGGCGGCACCACGAGCTCGGGCGGCACCACGAGCTCGGGCGGCGAAGGCGGCGAGGCCGGCGGCAACGGCAGCGGCACCGAGGCCGACAAGGTCGACCTCCTCTTCGTCGTCGATAACTCGATCTCGATGTACGAAAAGCAGAGCGTCTTGAGCGCGACCTTGCCGAAGTTCGTCGCGCGCCTGGTCGATCCTTACTGCACGAACGGCACCGATCCGGCGACGCCGCCGGTGGACGGCCAATGCCCCGACGGCCTGCACCGCGAGATCATCCCGGTCACCGACATGCACATCGGCGTGATCACGACGAGCCTCGGCGATCACGGGAGCAACGACGTGTGCAGCGACGCGCAAGACACCGCGAACCAACAGGGCGGCGGCGCCGCGTCGCAATACAACGACCACGGGCGGCTCCTGCCCACCGTGCGTACGGGCTTGCCGTCCTGGAACGACTCGGGCTTTTTGAATTGGGACGCCGACGGCAAGGCGAGCCCGCCCGGCCAAAATGACGTGAACGCGCTCGTCTCGGATCTGCACGACGTGATCGCGGGCGCCGGCGCGCGCGGCTGCGGCTACGAATCGACGCTCGAAGCCGGCTACCGGTTCCTCGCCGATCCGGAGCCGCCGCTCGTCATCGGCAACAACGGCTCGCTCACGACCGTGTCGACCGACCCGAGCAACGTCGACCAAACCCTGCTCGACCAGCGCGCGGCATTCTTGCGCCCGGATTCGGTGGTCGTCATCGTGAGTCTGAGCGACGAAAACGACTGCTCCATCGACGACGACGACGGCAGTCAGGGCTGGGTGGTCGGCTACAAGGGCGGCGTCGGCGCGCTCACGTTCCACATGCCGCAATCGACCTCCGAGTGCGCGGTCGATCCGAACGACCCCTGCTGCCGGCCGTGCACGAGCGCGACGCCCACCGGTTGCTCCGCGTCCTCGTCCGACCCGACGTGCGCCCAAGGCTCGACCCTCACCCTCGACGAGGACTCGATGAACCTGCGCTGTTATCGCCAGAAGCAGCGCTTCGGCGTCGACCTCCTCTACCCGCTCGGTCGCTATTTGAACGCGTTCACCGGCGGCCAGGTGCAGGATCACCACGGGCAAACGCACGACAATCCGCTCTTCGCGGGCGGCCGCAACTCGCGGCTCGTCGTCTACGCACCGATCGTCGGCGTGCCGTGGCAGGACATCGCACAGGACCCGACCGACACGACGAACCTCGACATCCTGAGCTCGCACGATCTCCGAACGAAGGGGCGCTGGACGGACATCGTCGGCGACTACGCGCACTACGTCGACCCCGCGGATCCCTTCATGATCGAAGCGATCGATCCCCGGAGCGGCTCGAATCCGATCACGGGCGCGCCCATCGTGGGCCCCGACTCGACCAATCCGTCCGCCACCATCAACGGCCACGAGCAAGCGGTGCAGGCGAGCCGCGACGACCTCCAGTACGCGTGCACGTTCCCCTTGCCGACGCCGATCGTCTGCGACGGGACGGAGCCGGACGTCTGCGACTGCGACAGCGACGAGCTCTCGTACAACCGCCCGCAATGTCAGCCGCCCGGCGGCGGGCCGGCGGCCGGGACGGAGTATCTCGGCGTGGCCTACCCCGGCATCCGCCACCTCGAGCTCGCGCGGGAGCTCGGGGACCGCGCGGTGATTTCGTCGATTTGCTCGCGCGACACGACGAACCCGGACGCCGACGACTACGGCTACCTGCCGGCCATGCGCGCGATCCAAACCCGCCTCACCGCCCTGCTCGGCCCGCTCTAGACTCACGTCGAACCTCGCGCCGACGCGGACGCGCGCCTTTGCGTTTCCGTACGACTGGACATTTGTGCTCGGGCCCGCTGGCGCTCCCGAGATTGGCGGACAAAAGTCGATGGCTTGCCGCGCGCGTCGCGTCGTGCGACTGACCGCGCCTCGCTCGACGAACCACCATGCTCAGGCGCTACGTCAATCTCGTCGTCGCGCGACCCAAGTTCGTGATCGCCATCATCATGGCCATCACGGTCGGGCTCGCGATCTTCATCCCCCGTCTCAAGGTCAACATCGACGTCGACTCGCAGATCCCGCCCGGGGATTCGCGCGTGATCGTCGGCAAGCGGATCGAAAAGCTCTTCGGCGGCAAGTACATGACCGTCGTCGGGTTTTATCCGGCGAGCGGCACCATCTACACGCCGAACATCCTCGCGAAGGTCAAGCGCGTGACCGAGGCGCTCGAGGCGTTACCGGGCGTGAAGCCGGGCAGCGTCATCTCGCTCATGTCGAAGCGAGTGAAGGACATCAACAGCACCGAGGATTCGCTCGAGGTCAAGCAGCTCGCGGACAAGGTGCCCGCGAACGACGCGGAGATGAAGGAGTTTCGTACCCGCGTCGATCGCAACAAGGTGATCACGAGCCTGCTCGTGAGCGACGACGGGCGCGCGACCGCGGTGTTCGTCGACTTCGACGACTTCGTCAAAGCGGGCGGCCCGCAAGGCGTGTACCCGAAGCTCGAAAAGATCGTCGCACCGGAGCGCGAGCCCGGACTCGAGATTCTGCCGGCGGGCGCGCCCACGGTGTTGTTTTGGCTGAACGTCTACACGCGGCGCGTCGCGATCCTGTTCCTCGTCGCGCTCGCGATGATCGGCTACCTGCATTATCGGGCGTTCCGCACGCTCCAGGGCATGTTCGTCCCGCTCGTCACGGCGATCATGGGCGTCGTGTGGGCGCTCGGCCTGATGGGCCTGATCCAGGCTCCGATGGATCCGTGGAACATCATGACGCCGATCCTCCTGCTCGCGATCGGCGCCGGCCACTCGGTTCAGATCCTCAAGCGCTACTACGAGGAGTACGCGCGCGCCCGCGACGCGGCTCCCGATCGACCGGGCGAGGAGCACAACCGCACGGCCGTGATCGAGGCGACGGTGAAGGTCGGCGCCGTCATGCTCGCCGCCGGCGCGATCGCCGCGCTGAGCTTCGGCTCGCTCGCGGCGTTCGGCTTGCCGAGCATCCGGAGCTTCGGCCTGTGCACGGCGTTCGGCATCACCGCGGCGCTCGTCGTCGAGATGACGTTCATCCCGTCGGTGCGCATGCTCATGTCGCCGCCGACCAAGCACCAGACGGACCGCGAGCAGCACAAGGAGGTGTTCGACACCATCCTCGAGCGCATCGCCGAGCTCGTGCGCGAAAAGCGCGAAAAGCCGATTCTGTGGGCGTTCCTCGGGCTCATCGCGGTCGCCGGCTTCGGCCTCTCGCGGCTCGAGGTCGGCAACAGCCTCGGCGCGCAGTTCTTCGAGGCGAACGGCCCCGTGCACGGCTTCCGCATGGCCGACTCGCGCCTCGCCGGCACGCGCGTGATCCAGGTGCTGCTCGAGGGGCAGGCGCCCGACACCTTCAAGGATCCGAAGGTGCTCAAGCAGATGGACACGCTCTCCGCGTTCATCACGCACCAGAAGCTCCCGATCGGCAAGGTCGTCTCGCTGGTCGACGTGCTGAAGCAGATTGGGCACGCGATCGACTCCGAGCACCCCGAGCAAGCCCTGCCCGACACGTCCGACGCCGTCGCGCAGTTCCTCTTGCTCTATTCGATGTCGGGCGATCAGGACGATCTCGCCCGCGTCGTCGACCCCGCCTTCAAGAACGCCGTCGTCACGGCCTACGTGAAGACGGACGATTTTCCGAGCATGCGCATCTTCACGGTCGCGCTCCAGAAAGAAGCGACGCGCCTCTTCGCCGGCTTGCCCGTCAAGGCGTCCGTCGGCGGCGGCGTCACCAACGCCATCGCGCTGAACGAGACGATCGTCGAGAAAAAGACCGTGAACCTCGTGCAAATCTCGGTGCTCGTGATGGTGATCACGAGCATCCTCTTGCGCTCGATCACGGGCGGCTTCCTCGTGCTCTTGCCGCTCGCGACCGCGGCGCTCTGTAACCTCGGCCTCATGGGGCTCACCGGCATCCCGCTCTCGATGGGCACGGCCGCGATCTCGGCGATGGCCGTCGGCATCGGCGCCGACTACGCCGTCTACTTCATCTTCCGCGTGAACGAAGAGTTCCAGCGGCGCGGCGAGCTCCGCGACGCGACGGCCGCGGCGCTGCTCACCTCCGGCAAGGCGATCGCCTACGTCGCGAGCGCGGTCGCCGGCGGCTACCTCTGCCTCTGCTTCTCGTTCTTCAAGGTGCACGTCCTGCTCGGCGTGCTCGTCGCGCTCACCATGGTGACGAGCAGCACCGCGACCGTCGCGTTCCTACCCGCGGTCATCCTCACCCTGAACCCGAAGTTTCTCACGCGCCGTCGCGTCGCGAAGGCCTAGCGCGCGGCCGAGCTTCGCGCCTCACCGCGAACGGCGCGCCGAGCACATCGGACTCACGCTCTACTGTCGTCCGGGTAAGTCGAGCGTTCGGGGGGAAGAGGGTAGTGCGCGCTCGCGTAGCGACCATGAGCACCAATGACGTGTTCGTGAGCAGGAGTTACACAACTAGAACTCATGGCTGCGGACGGATCGGCGGCTGGTGTTCGTTGATCCAAGGGCGGCCCGCCAAGTCGGCGTTTTCTGCTCGCGTGCGTGCTTCAGAATCCTGAGGAGGCTCGTGAAATCTAACTCGAGGGTGAAGCCGGTTTTC
>DATJXW010000285.1:0-10357 GCA_035499895.1 Polyangiaceae bacterium
TCATCGGTGCGCTCGCGACCGCTGCCCGCGACGACTCGAGCGTCGTGTCGCCGAGCGGTGCGACGACCACCCCGAGCGGCGCCGCGGTCCCGACCTCGACCCCGCCGAACCCGGCGGCGCCCTCCAATCCAGCCAAGCCGCCCGCAGCGACGCCGGCCCCCCGAGTCGAGCGGCCCAAAAGCGAACCCGCGCCGGAGTCGCCGCCGCCCGAGCCCGAAACGCCGTCCGCGCCGCGCATCCCGCGCCGTTACGGCTGGGTCGGCGTCGCCGGCATGCTCGGGGGCGGGCTCGATCGCAGCTCGCCTCGCTACGGCGGCCGCGCTTGGCTCGGCGTGCGCGTCGTGCCGCACGTCGCGGCGCTCGTCACCGGCAGCACCTCCGTGCGCCCGCGTGACTCGAAGGGCCTCGCGGCGAGCTTTCTCGACGGCGGCGTCGGCATCGGCGTGTCGATCGGCTCGCCCTCGCTCCCGCACCTCGATCTCCACGGCGAGCTCCTGCGCGAGCAGCTCGTCGCCGACGCGCGCCTCGGTACGCGCTCGCAAGATTGGCGGCGCGTCGCGTTCGCCGGGCTCGCCGGTGTCGACGGCGTGCTCCCGATCGGTGACGTGTTCGATCTCGTTCTCGGCATCGACGGCACGTTCCGTCCCGCGACGCGCGTGCGCGTCGGCAGCGAACCCGACGGCGCGACCCGCAACTTCGAGCTCGGCGCGAGCGCGGGGTTACGCGGCGAGCTCTAGTAGCTGGCCGCGCGGCGCGCCGTCACGGTTGCGGGGCGGCCGGCATCTCGCAGGTGCCGTGATCGCAGACGCGCGCGCCGGGCACGTTCGCTTGACCCGGCGGATTGCACTCGTCGTCCGTCATGCAGGCGCGGCACATGGAGTCTTCGCACACGGGCGCGGAGGGCTTGCAGTCGTACGACGTCATGCACTCGATGCACTCGCCGTTACGGCTGCAGAAGAGCCCGTACGCGCAGACGAACCCGAGCGACGGATTGCATTCCAGGCAGACGCCGCGCGTGGTGTCGCACGTCGGGCGGCTCGCCGGACACGGCTGCTGCCGGATGCAATCCGGCTGACACATGTCCGTCTGGTAGTCGCAGCGGTAGTCGGCGGCGCAATCCGTATCGCAGCCCGTCGCGTTCGGGCACTCGATGCCGGACCGACACTCCACGCAACCGCTGTACTGGCTGCAGTGCGGTCGCCCGGGGACGTTCGCGCAGTCGTCGTCGACCCTGCAATCGACACAGCCCGTGGCGGCGTGCTTGCTGCAATGCGAACAACCCGACGGCCCGCACTGCGTGTCGTCGCCCGAGCCGGCGTCACCGAACACGGTCGTGCCCGCGGACCCACCGGCGCCCCTGCCCGCCGGGGTTCCGGTACCTCCGCTACCGCTCCGTCCGGCGCTGCTTCGCCCCGCGGCGCCGCCGGTCGTGCCACTGCCAGCGGAAGCCGAGCTCGGTTGGCCAGGCTTCGGCAACAAGTCGAAGGTTTGGTCGACGCACCCGGCCGCCCAGAGCACCCCCACCACGAGGATTCGGCCCATACCGCGCATCTGGTTCAAACCTAGCAGTCCCCACCGTGGCTGCTCTGCAGGCAGGGGTGCAAAAAAATTCGTTAGTTACGTTCGTAGAATATTCTAGACGGCGGGCGTCGGGTGCCTGGTCGGCCCAGGGTCTGTTACCATTGGCGTGTAGTGCCCCAATCTTCCAAAGCCACCAGTGCTCGGTTGAGAGTGATTGAGGGCGGGGGAGAGCCTGCCGCTCGGGGGCCGACGGACGAGCAACTCGTCGACGCCGTGCAGAACGGCAATTCGGAGATGGCGGGGCACGTGTACGATCGCCTGCTCGGCGCCGTCGATCACGCCCTCTACCGCGTCTTCGGCCGTCGCGAGCACGACCACGACGATCTGGTGCAGGCGGCCTTCGAGCAAATCGTGCTCACGCTCTCGCGTCGCTCGTACGCGCGTGCGTGCAGCCTGCAGACGTGGGCATCGACCATCGCGACGCACGTCGCGTTCAACGCGTTGCGCGCGCGGCGCCGCGAGCGGCGCGTCTTCGATCGCGACGCGAACAACGTGGGCGAGCCCGAGCCGCCGGCGTCGTCGGATCTCGAACGCGCCGCGGGCGCGCGCGCCGATCTCGAGCGGGTGCGCTGGCTGCTCGCACAGATGAAACCGGAGCGAGCCGAGACCGTGTTCTTGCACGACGTGCTCGGTCATGACCTCGCCGAGATCGCGCTGATGACGCGGGTGTCCGTTGCGGCGGCACAATCCCGTCTCGTGCGCGGCCGGCGCGAACTCAGAGAACGGCTGACGAAGGAGCAGCTCATGTCATGAGCGAGCCTGAGCGGGCAGACGACGTCGTGCAGACGCTGAGCGAGCTCGGGAACACCGCCGTTCCGGTGGAGGACCCGCAGCGGGCGGCGTACCGGCGCGAGCGCATCGTGCGCCTGGTCGGCGCCACGATCACGGCCGAGAAGCGCCGTTCGCGACGGGTCGCGGCGCGGCCCTGGGTTGCGGCGGCGGCGGCGGCCGTCTTCGCGCTCGGTGCGGCAGGGGCATGGCGTTCGTTTCACGGGTCGCCCCCGAAACCGGTTGCAGTCGCCGAGCGTGCCTCCGCGGGCGAGGCGCGCCTCGTCGCGGGTGACGTTTCGGTGCGTCGTGCCGGCCGGACGACGAATCTCGTCGTCGGTGACGTGTTCGTCGGTGGAGAGGTCGTCTCGACGGCGGCGTATTCCGTCGCCGAGATCGGCATCGCTTCGGGTCGCGCCGAGCTCGGCGCCTCGAGCGAGCTCGAGATCGTGAGTCCGACGACCAACGAGCGGCGCCTGCGCCTGCGGACCGGCAGCGTCGATGTCGACCTCCCGCACAAGCTCGAGGCGGGCAAGCACCTCGTCGTCGAGACGCCGGACGCGGAGGTGCTCGTGGTCGGCACCGCCTTCACCGTGAACTACGGCAGCCAGCACGGCGTCGCTTCGACCGAAGTGCACGTGCGACGCGGCACCGTTTGGATCATGCAGGGCGGCTCGCAGCGCGCCGTGCTTCGTGCCGGCGACGAATGGTCGTCCGCGACGGCGCCGACGGCCGCCGCCGACGCGCCCGCTCCGGTGCGCTCGCGTGCGGCGCGCGTGTCGGCGTCGCCTGCCGCGCGGCCTGCCGCGCCGACTCACGCCGCCGACAGCGGCACGCTCGCCGAAGAAAACCGGTTGTTCCAGGCGGGTCTCACCGCCCGCAACGCGGGCGACAGCGCCGGAGCCGCGGACGCTTTCAGCGGGCTGCTCTCGCGCTATCCGCACTCCGTGTTGCGCGAGCAGGCACTCGCCGAGCAGTTCCGAGCGCTCGATCGGGCGGGTCGTAGCTCGGCGGCGACAGTGGCCGCGCGCCGGTATCTCGCGAGCTATCCGAACGGCTTCGCCCGTGCTGACGCGGAGCGCGTCACGAGCGGGCCGCTCGGCGCTAACTGAGGGTCGGTTCTCCGGCGCTTCGCGCGTCGTTCGGGGCTTCTGCGCGGTGCGCGCGGAGGTCGCGGCGAAAGAATATTTATGCAGGATTATTACGTGATTTTTCGTATCTGGCGCTTCTCTAAAAGATCTCAGAAATCCGCGTCGCCCTATGCCTGCCGGCACTGACCCTGGTTACCATGTGACTGATTTGGCTTCGGTCGGTCCGGCTTTCCGCCGACGCGCCACGCCCAAAAGGACCCCCACATGACTATTTCCCGTATTGGTATGGCTTTCCTGGTTGCGAGTGTCTGTACGCTTGGGACGGTGACCGCGTGCGGCGGTGACGACGACACGACGACCCCCCCGGCGACCGGTGGAACGGGGACCGGTGGTACCAGCACGGGCGGCTCCTCGACGGGCGGTAGCACCACGGGCGGTACGGGCGGCTCGACGGGCGGTACCACGGGCGGCTCCTCGACGGGCGGTAGCACCACGGGCGGTACGGGCGGCTCGACGGGCGGCTCTACCGGCGGCACGGTCTCGAACGGCGGCACCGGGACGATGATGGGCGGCGCGGGTCGCATCGGCGGCGGCGCCGGCACGGGCACGTTCATGGGCGGTGGCGGTCGCGTCGGCGGCGGCGCCGGCACGGGCACGTTCATGGGCGGCGGCGGTCGCGTCGGCGGTGAAGGCGGCACGGGCACGTTCATGGGCGGCGCCGGGACGGGCACGTTCATGGGCGGCGGTGGTCGCGTCGGCGGCGGCGGTGGCCGCACCGGCGGTGGCGGTGGTCGCGTCGGCGGCGGCGGCGGCCGCGTCGGCGGCGGCGGTGGCCGCACCGGCGGTGGCGGTGGTCGTGTCGGCGGCGGCGGTGGCCGCGTCGGCGGCGGCGCCGGTCGCGGTGCTGCAGGCACCGGCGCCTAAATCGTCGTCGAGAGCTCGGTTCACCTGACGTGACCGGCTAAGCTGGCGCCGCGGATGGCGCTTCGGCGGTGGTTCGTTCGGCGCTACCTCTCGGCGGATCCCCGCGCGCTCGGCGCGGGGAGGATCGCCCTCGGGGTAGTGCTGCTGCTCGACCTCGGTCGGCGCGCCCGCGATCTCGAAACCTGGTACTCGAACGACGGCCTCCTGCCGAACCACACGGTGCTGTGGAGGCCGCCGTTCGATCACACCCTGTCGCTCTTCTTCACGGCATCGCTGAGCTCGGAGGCGGCGGTCGGGTTCGTGCTGTGCGGCATTGCCTACGCGATGCTGCTCGTCGGTTTTCGCACGCGTGTCGCGCAGATTTTGAGCCTCGTCGCCGTGCTCAGCCTGCACGGCCGCTGCGAGTTCGTACAAAACGGCGGCGACGCGGTGCTGAGCGAGCTCGCGCTCTGGTCGTGCTTTCTACCGACCGGGCGGCGCTTCTCGCTGGACGCCGTGCGCGCGGCGCGCGCAGCGGGCTCGGGTTGGTCGAAGCAGGCCAAAAAGCCGGTCGTCGGGCTCGGCGTGCTCGTCCTCACGCTCCAGCTCGCGGTGATCTACGGCTTCAACGCGCTCCAGAAGACGGGACAGACGTGGCACGCGGGCACCGTCGTGCACTACATGCTCTATCAGGCGTGCAACGACACCTGGCTCGCGACGGCCATTCGCGATCACTTCACGTTGCTCCACTCGAAAATCCTCACCTACTCCGCGTGGGGCATCGAGGGCGCGCTGCCGTGGTTCATCCTGAGCCCGTTTGCTCGTCGTTACACGCGGCGCATCGCGATCCTGCTCGTGATCGCGCTCCACGCCGGGTTCGCGAGCTTCCTGAATCTCGGCATCTTCGTCCCGGCGATGATCGCGTACACGCCGAACCTGCTCCTCGCGTCGGATTGCGACCGGCTCGAGCGCGCGCTCGTGCGGCTCGGCAAGGCCGCGTCGCGCGTCGTGCGCGCGCCGGCGGCGGTTCTCGCGAGCTTCGAGTGGCTCGTCGCGCGCTCGACGCCGCCCCGCGACGCCGGCTCGGCGGGGCCGCGCGGCTTGTTCAAGCCCGAATACGCCGAGGGCGTGCTCCTCGTGGTCGCGGCGTGCGCCGCGTCGCAGCTCGTCGCCGAGAACACGACGCTCACGCACGTGAAGCCCGAATGGCAGCCGAAATGGATGCACGCGACCGCGGCCTACCTGCAGGCCTATCAGGGTTGGGCGATGTACGCGCCCGATCCGCCGTTCGGTGATTTGGACATCGTGGTGGACGCCGTGACGCGCGACGGGCGTCACGTGGATCCGTTCAACGAAGCGGCGAGCCCGGCAAACCGGCATCCGGGCAGGACCATCCCGCCGCGGCTCGGCATGGACGTCCTCTTCTTCGCCTACGTCTTGCGCATGCCTTGGACACCCGATTACTGGCAGGCGTTCGAGGAGTGGGTGCTGCTCTATCCGAAGCGCACGGGGCGCGACGCGGACACCATCGTCTCGTTCGAGGCGCTGCTCGTCGAGCAAGACAGCCCGCCGCCCGGCGAGCACCAATCACGCAACCTGCGCGCCCGCACGATCTTCAGTTACCCGCACCGTTAGACGAGCGGGGTGGGCGGTGCTCAGTCGTCGCTCTCGTAGGGGAAATAGCCGTGAATGCCGAACACCGCGCTCGGCAGCGAGGCGCCGTTCAGCGTCGCTTCGAACGTGGCCGTGTAGCTCGACTGCGGGTTCGCTTGGAGGACGAGCGAGCCGCTCAACCGATCGCCGATCGAGACCAGGAACGGGTCTTTGAGCACGAAGCGCAGCTGGAGCCAGTGCGTCTCGATCGCGTCCGGGGCGGTGCTCAGAACCACGCGCTCGGTCGTGCCGTCGAACGACACGTCGAACCAGCCCGCGAGTCCGTTGATCGGGCCCGGGTGCGACGCGACGAACTCGAACGGCAGCCTGATCTCGGCGAGGTCGGCGAGCGGCATGCGCTCGAAGTCGAACGCGTGCACGCTCGGGCTCGCCATCAGCTGGCGCGGCGGCACGTGGCCGAGCGCCGGCATCCAGAAGAGCTCGTCCGTCGCCGTCTGCGCCATGGCCGTGAGATCGAGGCCGTAAAAGTCGTGCTGCTCCCAGAAGGCCGCGGACGTGACGCGATCCTGAAAGAGCCTCGGGTCGGTGAACGGCGCGAGCCAGACGCGCCCGCTCGTCGGGAACATGCGTCCGCCCGGCTTGAGGAAGCGATCGCGCGCGATGAGGAAGGCTTCGACCATCCGCTCGTGGAAGAGGAAAAAGCCCCACGGCTCCGAGATGATCACGTCGACCTGCTCGGGCAGCTCGAGCGCGTCGAGGCGCGAGCGAACGACCTCGATGCGGTCGGCGTAGCCGTTCGCCTCGACGAGAGCGCGCGCGTATTCGGACGACGGCGTGCCCTCGCACGCGTACACCTTGCGCGCGCCCGCTTGCGCCGCAAAAAGCGAGAGGATGCCCGTCCCGGCGCCGACGTCGAGGACCGTCTTGCCCTCGAAGTCGGCGCGGTTGTGGGTGATGCCGCGGTGGTAGGCGCCCGTCCGCTGAGCGTCGACCAGCATGTGCTGCTGGTTCGAGAGGAATTGATAGTGAATGGAGTGGATGCCGCTCCACTCCGGCAGGATCGGCCCGAGGCTCGCCTTGCTCATCCTCGCTCGGGCGCGGTGTGAATCAGTGATGCGCGCTGCAGCGCATGGCGCACTGCAGATCGCCGGGCGCGCAGCCGCAGTTGCCGCTCTTCGGCTTGGGCGCGGGCGCCGGCGTCGAATCACTGTCGCCCGAACCGGACGACGTGCTTGGTTTCTTCGCGCCGCCGCCGCTGCTCGCGTGGTGGACGGCGCCGACCGCGACCTTCTTCTTCGTCGTTTCGGCGGCGGACGCGGACGGCTCCGCGCTCGGCGAGCCGGTGGCCGGCGGGGTCGCGGCGAGCGTCGGCGTAGGAGCGGCCGACGGGAGCACCGGCGCCGGAGGCGGCGGGGTGGGCGGCACCACGACGACCGGCGCGGGCGCCGGCTTCAGGATCACGGCGAGCGCGATGATCACGGCGCCGACGACGATCGCGATCGCGAAGTAGAGGCCGGTCTTGCTCTTGGCCGGCGCCTGATCGCCGACGAGCCCGGCCGTGCCGAGCGGCGAGCCCAACCCGAGCGGGGCGGCGACGCCGAGCGGCGACGCGGCGAGCGGAGTCATGACCGGAGCGGCCATGCCGCCGCCGACCGGTTCCGCTTTGACGGCCGCCGCGGTGAGCGCTTTGAGATCGATGAGGCCCGAGTCCTCGCGCGACGCGCTGCTCGTGGCCGCCGCAGACGAGCGCGTGCCGGTGGCCGACGGCTTCGACGCGGAGGTGAGCGCGCTCAGCGAGAACAACACCGACGACTCGTTGCGCGAGCCCGTCGCGGAGCCGCCCGCTTCCGGCGCGCTCGTCGAAACGTCCTCTTCTGCCCCGGCGCGCTCGATGCGCCCGAACAGATCGCTCGAGCCGCCGCGCGCGGGTTTGGCCGCGGCGCGCGCCGGACTCGGAGTCACCTGCGGTTTCGCTTCCCACGGCGACGGCGCGGGCGCGGGCGCGGCTTGCGGAGCCGAGCCGCGTGCAGCACCACCGGACGCGGAGTGGAGCGCGTCCACGATCTCCTGCACGTCGGAGAGCGGCTTCCAATCGGCGAAGCCGTCGGCCCACACGTAGGTTTCGCCGGTGATCTGCCCCGCGTTGTAGGCGGCGACGATGTCGCCGAGCGGCATCGTTCGTTGATCGCCTTCGCCCAGGTCGACCGAGTACTCGGCGCCGGCTGCTTCCGCGTGTTCGTGCGCGTCGGGCGCGTCGCCCCCGGCGCTGGTGGTCACATTGGGAGGATTCACTTTACCGTCGATCACGATGGTGGCTCCGCACTTGCGGCAGCGGATTTTGGCCAGGCGAGAAACGACCTTCTCGTCGGAGATCGAATACTTGGCTGAGCAGGAGGGACAGGAGATCTTCACTAGCGGCCTCGCAACGCCCCCGGTCTCGGGGGCCAGCGCAAAATACGGTGAGGGGCGCGGTTCGGTCTAGAGCAGCCCACCGTACGGCCGAAAAATGGCCTGGGGGCCGATCCTTTTAGCCAGGTTCGCGGCGCCGCGCCAGCCGGAGCCGAGATGGCGAGGGAAACCCGATTAGACACGCCACCTCCGCGTTTCCTTGGCCCCCGTTCGGCCCGTCACGGCCGGTCCGGAGGACCGCCGAGGCGCGAAAGGATGTTCAAGGCCTGGAGGCGTTCGGCGAGCTCGGCGTTCGGTCCCTCCTCCGCGCGGAGCGCACGCAGGAGCTCGTCGGCGGCTCGGCCGAGCTCGCCTTGCGTGATGAAGTCCTCCGCGCGCTTCGCGTGGAGCTTCGCGGCGGCGGAAGTGCAGAGCTCGTCGAGCGAGCGCGCGCCCGTGGCTCGACGTTCGCTCTCGCCCTCGAGACGAAGCAGTCCTTTCGCGAGCGCGAGATCGTAGCGGGCGCGGAGTTCGTCCGCGGAGAGCACGCGGTACGCTTCGACGCCGCGCTGGAAGACTTGCGCGACGACCTTGCGCTCCTCCGGCCCGAGGTCGAGCTGGGCGTCCGGATGGAACGCGAGCGCGAATTCGTGGAACGCGTCTCGGATCGCGCCCGCGTCCGCGATGTGGAGCACACCGAGTATTTCGTAGTAGTTCGCTTCGTCGAGCACGTCCGCCCAGGCAGCGAGATGCTCGAGATCGAGGCTCGGGGGCGGGGATTCGCTGTCGGACACGCGCGTCATCCCGCGCGCTGCGCCGCGTGGCGCGCCGCGAGCCCTTCGAGCTCGCGCGCGCCGGGCAGGCCCACGAGATAGAGCTGCGCTTGCGTCGCGTGACCCGTGGCGACGTCGCGCGCGCTCACGTCGAGCATGCCGTTCGTGTCGAGCGCGAACGTGACGGCGATCTCGACCGTGCCGCGCGGTGCAGGGCGCAACGCGGAGAGCTCGAGCTCTCCGAGCAGCGTGTTCTCGCCGAAGCGCGCCGACTCGCCCTGCCCGACGCGGACACGCACGATCGTCTGGTTGTCGGCCGCGGTGACGAAGGTGCGCGTGCGGTCGCACGGAACGGGCGTGTTGCGAGCGATGAGCGCGTCGCAATAGCCGCCCACCGTCTCGACCGAGAGCGTGAGCGGCGTCACGTCGACCAGCACCGGGGCGGGCACGGAGTAGAGCGGAGCCGGCACGGAGAGCACCGGAGCCGCCGGGATCACGCGTCCCGAGCTCGGCGGCACCTGCGAGACCGGCGACGAGCCGACGCGCGTCGGGACGTCGTCCGGGATTTCGGGCAGCGGCAGCGAGGTTTCGTCGAGCGGCGCTTCGTCGAGCAGCGCCTCGAGCGCGCTCGGCGGCACGCTCTCGACGGGCGACGACGCCGGTGCGCTTGCCGGCGCGGCCCCGGCCGTCTCGCGATAGCGCTGCGTCACTTCGTCGAGGGCGCTCGCGGGTTCGGGCGCGGCGACCACCGGCGTCACGTGCGCCTCGGCGGGTGGGCTCGACGCGGGGAAGTTCGGCAGCGGCGCTTCGACCCGCCCGCGCGCGGACTCCGCGTCCGGACCGAGCCCCGAACCGGTCTTCACGCGCGCGCGGTTGCCGAGCCCCGTGAGCGTCCCGGACGGCTGTGCCGTCGGCGGCGGGCCGGGCGGACGCGCGGGCGGCTGCAGCCCGGGTCGCGTCGGCATCTTCTGGCGCGGCTCGAAGGGTTTCGTGTCCGGGCCGTTTTCGCCCGGCTCGACCATGCTGCTCAGGCGCAGCCGCCCGACACCGGCTTCCGCGGGCGCTCGTGGTCCGCCGCTCGGCAGCGTGCCGCGACCGACGCCGGGTTGCGTGCTCGCGCGCCGTGCCGCGGCGGGCGGCGGCGGAATCGCGCTCTTTCGACGGTCGGTGCCCGCGAGGGCGCTCGCCTGGATCGCGGCGCCCATCGCGACCACCTCGTCCGGGCTCAGATGGCTCTGC